>NZ_JBEYYJ010000030.1:0-125510 GCF_040645475.1 Streptomyces sp. NPDC046759
TCTCACAAACCCACTCCCCCGAACACGTTTTTTCGGCTGCTGATTTGTTTTTTTGCGTTGTTGTCTCCCCTCCCCCGGGGGGGGGGGCGGGGCCCGCGCGCCCCCCCCCCCCCCGGCGGCACGTTTCTGCGCTGTTCTGGCGCGGCTCAGGCCTCTTCGTGCGTGGCCACCGCACGGCGTGCGTCCGCGTCCAGCACGCCCCAGCTGATCAGCTGCTCGGTGAGGACCGAGGGGGACTGGTCGTAGATGACGGCGAGTGTGCGCAGGTCGTCCTGGCGGATGGAGAGCACCTTGCCGTTGTAGTCACCGCGCTGGGACTGGATCGTCGCCGCGTAGCGCTGCAGGGGGCCCGCCTTCTCGGCCGGCACGGTGGCCAGCCGCTCCAGGTCCAGGACCAGCTTCGGCGGCGGCTCGGCGGCGCCGCCCGGCGTGGTGCCCGGCAGCAGCTCCTGCACAGGAACGCCATAGAAATCAGCCAGCTCGGCGAGCCGCTGCACGGTCACCGCACGGTCGCCACGCTCGTAGGACCCGACCACCACGGCCTTCCAGCGCCCCTGGGACTTCTCCTCGACACCGTGGAGGGAAAGGCCCTGCTGGGTGCGGATGGCCCGGAGCTTGGCCCCGAGCTGTTTGGCGTATTCGCTGGACATATAGCTCCCCGGACACTGTGTCGACGCGGTCGGACTGGGTTCCCGCCGCGCGGCTGGTAACTCACTGTGAGGTTACGCAGCGTGACTCTTCTGCGTCAAGCCGAATGGTCCACCCCGACTCTTCCGTGCTAGTGACACCTGACTGGGCCGAGGGGGTGATCGGGGTCCTCTCCACGACCTGATACGGTGGATGGCGCAAATCCGACGTCCTTTAAGGTCCGTCCCGTGAGGCGGAGAAGGAGGTCCGTTTCGTATGGACAAGCAGCAATCGCACGCGAATCCGCAGGCGTCCGATGCGCGGCCCGTTCTCGAGGGCCCCGACATCGCGCGGGTGCTGACCCGCATCGCCCACGAGATCGTCGAGCGCGCCAGGGGCGCCGACGACGTGGTGCTCCTCGGCATCCCCACCCGGGGCGTCTTCCTCGCCCAGCGGCTCGCCGTCAAGCTGGAGCAGATCACCGAGCGCAAGGTGCCGGTCGGCTCCCTCGACATCACCATGTACCGCGACGACCTGCGCATGCACCCGCCGCGTGCGCTGGCCCGCACCGAGATCCCCGGTGACGGCATCGACGGCAAGCTGGTCGTCCTCGTCGACGACGTGCTCTTCTCCGGCCGCACCATCCGCGCCGCTCTCGACGCCCTGAACGACATCGGGCGCCCCCGCGCGGTCCAGCTCGCGGTCCTGGTGGACCGCGGCCACCGCGAACTGCCCATCCGCGCCGACTACGTCGGCAAGAACCTCCCGACGTCGCTGCGGGAGACGGTCAAGGTCCAGCTCGCCGAGGAGGACGGTCGCGACACCGTGCTGCTCGGTGTGAAGCAGACCGGCCAGTAGCAAGTCGGGCGCAGGGCCGCTTCGGCGTGCCCGCACACGTGCCGGTTTGCCTCTAATCTCCCGATTTAACTGCCTTACGGAGCCTGACAGATGCAGCGTCATCTCATCTCGGCCGCCGACCTCACCCGCGACGACGCCGTCCTGATCCTCGACACCGCCGAGGAGATGGCCCGGGTCGCCGACCGGCCGATCAAGAAGCTGCCGACCCTGCGCGGCCGCACGATCGTCAACCTCTTCTTCGAGGACTCCACCCGCACCCGGATCTCCTTCGAGGCCGCCGAGAAGCGCCTCTCCGCGGACGTCATCAACTTCTCCGCCAAGGGATCCAGCGTGTCCAAGGGCGAGTCCCTGAAGGACACCGCCCAGACCCTGGAGGCCATGGGCGTCGACGCCGTCGTCATCCGGCACGGCGCCTCCGGAGCCCCGTACCGCCTCGCCAACTCCGGCTGGATCGACGCCGCCGTCATCAACGCCGGCGACGGCACCCACCAGCACCCCACCCAGGCCCTGCTGGACGCCTTCACCATGCGCCGCCGGCTGATCGGCCGGGACGCCGGCATCGGCCAGGACCTGTCCGGCAAGCGGATCACCATCGTCGGCGACGTGCTGCACAGCCGGGTCGCCCGCTCCAACGTGGACCTGCTGCACACCCTGGGCGCCGAGGTCACCCTCGTCGCCCCGCCCACCCTGGTGCCGGTCGGCGTCGAGACCTGGCCGTGCGAGGTGTCGTACGACCTGGACAGCACGCTGCCCAAGTGCGACGCCGTGATGATGCTGCGTGTCCAGCGCGAGCGGATGAACGCCGCCTTCTTCCCGACCGAGCGCGAGTACTCCCGCCGCTACGGCCTCGACGGCGACCGCATGGCCAGGCTGCCCGAGCACGCCATCGTGATGCACCCCGGCCCGATGGTCCGCGGCATGGAGATCACCGCGGAGGTCGCCGACTCCGACCGCTGCACCGCCGTCGAGCAGGTCGCCAACGGCGTCTCGATCCGCATGGCCGTCCTCTACCTGCTGCTCGGTGGCAACGAGCCCGCCGTCACCCACTCCCGTACCGAGGAGAAGTAACACCCATGAGCAAGATCCTGATCCGTGGTGCGAAGGTGCTCGGCGGCGAGCCGCAGGACGTGCTGATCGACGGCGAGACGATCGCCGAGGTGGGCACCGGACTGTCCGCCGAGGGCGCCGAGGTGGTCGAGGCCGGCGGCAAGGTGCTGCTGCCGGGCCTGGTCGACCTGCACACCCATCTGCGCGAGCCGGGCCGCGAGGACTCCGAGACGGTCCTCACCGGCACCCGCGCGGCCGCGTCCGGCGGCTACACGGCCGTGTTCGCCATGGCCAACACCTTCCCCGTCGCCGACACCGCCGGCGTGGTCGAGCAGGTCTACCGGCTCGGCCAGGAGCACGGCTACTGCGACGTCCAGCCGATCGGCGCCGTCACCGTCGGCCTGGAGGGCAGGAAGCTCGCCGAGCTGGGCGCCATGCACGAGTCGGCCGCCGGGGTCACCGTCTTCTCCGACGACGGCAAGTGCGTGGACGACGCGGTGATCATGCGCCGCGCTCTGGAGTACGTGAAGGCCTTCGGCGGGGTCGTCGCGCAGCACGCGCAGGAGCCGCGGCTGACCGAGGGCGCCCAGATGAACGAGGGCGTCGTCTCCGCCGAGCTGGGCCTGGGCGGCTGGCCGGCCGTCGCCGAGGAGTCGGTCATCGCGCGGGACGTGCTGCTCGCCGAGCACGTCGGCTCCCGCGTCCACATCTGCCACCTGTCCACCGCCGGCTCCGTGGAGATCGTGCGCTGGGCCAAGTCCCGCGGCATCCAGGTCACCGCCGAGGTCACCCCGCACCACCTGCTCCTCACCGACGAGCTGGTGCGCACGTACAACCCCGTGTACAAGGTCAACCCGCCGCTGCGCACCGAGCGCGATGTGCACGCCCTGCGCGAGGCCCTCGCGGACGGCACGATCGACATCGTCGCCACCGACCACGCCCCGCACCCCCACGAGGACAAGGACTGCGAGTGGGCCGCGGCCGCCATGGGCATGGTGGGCCTGGAGACGGCGCTGTCGGTGGTTCAGGAGACCATGGTCGACACGGGCCTGCTGGACTGGGCCGGCGTCGCCGACCGCATGTCCTCCAAGCCCGCGCAGATCGGACAGGCCACCGGCCACGGCCGTCCCGTCTCGGCTGGTGAGCCCGCCAACCTCACCCTCGTCGACACGGAATACCGTGGTCAGGTGGACCCCGCGGGCTTCGCCTCGCGCAGCCGCAACACCCCCTACGCGGGGCGTGAGCTGCCGGGCCGTGTGACGCACACGTGGCTGCGGGGCAAGGCCACGCTCGTCGACGGGAAGCTCACGTGACACCAGTAATCCTGCTGGCCGAGGCCAAGAGGTCGGCCGCGGTCACCGACTGGCCGGCCCGTATCGGCTGGCTCGTCGGACTCGCCCTGTTCATCGCGCTCGTCTACTGGCTGATGCGGGAGGGCTGGAAGTGGCGCGGCACGCTGCAGAGCGACCTGCCCGCGCCGCCCAGCGCGCCGGAGGAGACCGGCCCGGCGAGACTGAGCATGAGCGGCCGCTACCACGGCTCGACCACCGCGGGGCAGTGGCTGGACCGCATCGTGGCCCACGGCCTGGGCACCCGCAGCCGGGCCGAGCTCACCCTGACGGACGCGGGTCTGGAGGTCGAGCGCCCCGGAGCGACCGACTTCTTCGTCCCGACCGCCGCACTGCGCGGGGCCCGGCTGGACAAGGGCATCGCGGGCAAGGTCCTCACCGAGGGCGGCCTGCTGGTGGTGACCTGGGCGCTCGGCGACAAGCTGATCGACTCCGGCTTCCGCTCCGACCACGCGGCCGAGCACACCGAGTGGGCCGACACCCTGAACCAGATGATCAACGACACGGAAGGCGCACGATGACGACCTCCACCAGGGGAGCCGCGATGGTTCCCGCCGTACTCGTCCTGGAGGACGGCCGCATCTTCCGCGGCCGTGCCTACGGGGCCGTGGGGGAGACCTTCGGCGAGGCCGTGTTCTCCACCGGTATGACCGGCTACCAGGAGACCCTGACCGACCCGTCCTACGACCGCCAGATCGTGGTCGCGACGGCCCCGCAGATCGGCAACACGGGCTGGAACGACGAGGACGACGAGTCGAAGCGCATCTGGGTCTCCGGCTACGTCGTCCGCGACCCCGCGCGCGTGCCGTCCAACTGGCGGGCCAAGCGCTCCCTGGACGACGAGCTGGAGCGGCAGGGCGTGGTCGGCATCTCGGGGATCGACACCCGTGCCCTCACCCGCCACCTGCGCGAGCGCGGGTCGATGCGCGCCGGCATCTTCTCCGGTGAGGCGATCGCCGCCGAGACCGAGCTGCTGGAGCGTGTGCAGGCCCAGCCGCACATGAAGGGGGCGAGCCTCTACGAGGAGGTCGCCACCAAGGAGGCGTACGTCGTCCCGGCGATCGGCGAGAAGCGCTTCACCGTCGCCGCCATCGACCTCGGCATCAAGGGCATGACCCCGCACCGCATGGCCGAGCGCGGCATCGAGGTGCACGTCCTGCCCGCCACCGCCACGGCCGACGAGGTCTACGCGGTCGGTCCCGACGGTGTGTTCTTCTCCAACGGCCCCGGCGACCCGGCGACCGCCGACGGCCCGGTCGCGCTGATGACCGCCGTCCTGGAGCGCAGGACGCCGTTGTTCGGCATCTGCTTCGGCAACCAGATCCTCGGTCGCGCCCTCGGCTTCGGCACCTACAAGCTGAAGTACGGCCACCGCGGCATCAACCAGCCGGTCCAGGACCGGACGACCGGCAAGGTGGAGGTCACCGCGCACAACCACGGCTTCGCCGTGGACGCGCCGCTCGACAAGGTCAGCGAGACGAAGTTCGGCCGCGCCGAGGTCTCGCACGTCTGCCTGAACGACGACGTCGTGGAGGGGCTGCAGCTGCTCGACCAGCCGGCCTTCTCCGTCCAGTACCACCCCGAAGCGGCAGCCGGCCCGCACGACGCCGCGTACCTGTTCGACCGCTTCGTTTCCCTGATGGAGGGCCAGCGTGCCTAAGCGCACCGATATCCAGTCCGTCCTGGTCATCGGCTCCGGCCCGATCGTCATCGGCCAGGCCGCCGAGTTCGACTACTCCGGCACCCAGGCCTGCCGCGTACTGCGCGCCGAGGGCCTGCGGGTGATCCTCGTCAACTCCAACCCGGCGACGATCATGACCGACCCGGAGATCGCCGACGCCACGTACGTCGAGCCGATCACCCCGGACTTCGTCGAGAAGATCATCGCCAAGGAGCGCCCCGACGCCCTGCTGCCCACCCTGGGCGGCCAGACGGCCCTGAACACCGCGATCTCGCTGCACGACAACGGTGTGCTGGAGAAGTACGGCGTCGAGCTGATCGGCGCCAAGCCCGAGGCGATCCACAAGGGCGAGGACCGCGACCAGTTCAAGGACGTCGTGGAGCAGGTCCGCAGGAAGATCGGGCACGGCGAGTCCGCCCGCTCCGTGATCTGCCACTCCATGGACGACGTCCTCAAGGGCGTCGAGACCCTCGGCGGCTACCCGGTCGTCGTCCGCCCGTCCTTCACCATGGGCGGTGCCGGCTCCGGCTTCGCGCACGACGAGGAGGAGCTGCGCCGCATCGCCGGCCAGGGCCTCACGCTCTCCCCGACCACCGAGGTGCTCCTGGAGGAGTCCATCCTCGGCTGGAAGGAGTACGAGCTGGAGCTGATGCGCGACAAGCACGACAACGTCGTGGTCGTCTGCTCCATCGAGAACTTCGACCCCATGGGCGTGCACACCGGCGACTCGATCACCGTGGCGCCCGCGATGACGCTGACCGACCGCGAGTACCAGATCCTGCGGGACATCGGCATCGCCGTCATCCGCGAGGTCGGCGTCGACACCGGCGGCTGCAACATCCAGTTCGCGGTCAACCCCGAGGACGGCCGTGTGATCGTCATCGAGATGAACCCGCGGGTGTCTCGGTCCTCCGCGCTCGCCTCCAAGGCGACCGGTTTCCCGATCGCCAAGATCGCCGCCAAGCTGGCCGTCGGCTACACGCTGGACGAGATCCCGAACGACATCACGCAGGAGACCCCGGCCTCCTTCGAGCCCACGCTCGACTACGTGGTCGTCAAGGCCCCGCGGTTCGCCTTCGAGAAGTTCCCGCAGGCCGACTCCACGCTGACCACCACCATGAAGTCGGTCGGCGAGGCCATGGCCATCGGCCGCAACTTCCCCGAGGCCTTCCAGAAGGCGCTGCGCTCGCTGGAGAAGAAGGGCAGCCAGTTCACCTTCGTCGGCGAGGCGGGTGACAAGGAAGCGCTGCTGCGCGAGGCCGTACGGCCCACCGACGGCCGGATCAACACGGTCATGCAGGCCATCCGCGCGGGCGCCACGCCCGAGGAGGTCTTCGAGTACACCAAGATTGACCCGTGGTTCGTCGACCAGCTCTTCCTGATCAAGGAGATCGCGGACGAGCTGGCCGAGGCCCCCGAGCTGACCGCCGACCTCTTCGCCGAGGCCAAGCGGCACGGTTTCTCCGACCAGCAGATCGGCGAGATCCGCGGCCTGCGCGAGGACGTGGTCCGCGAGGTCCGGCACGCGCTCGGCATCCGCCCGGTCTACAAGACGGTCGACACCTGCGCCGCCGAGTTCGCCGCGAAGACGCCGTACTTCTACTCCTCCTACGACGAGGAGACCGAGGTCGCGCGGCGCGAGAAGCCCGCCGTCATCATCCTGGGCTCCGGCCCGAACCGCATCGGCCAGGGCATCGAGTTCGACTACTCCTGCGTCCACGCCTCCTTCGCGCTGAGCGACGCGGGCTACGAGACCGTGATGGTCAACTGCAACCCGGAGACCGTCTCCACCGACTACGACACCTCCGACCGGCTGTACTTCGAGCCGCTCACGCTGGAGGACGTGCTGGAGATCGTCCACGCCGAGCAGCAGGCCGGACCGGTCGCGGGTGTGATCGTGCAGCTGGGCGGCCAGACCCCGCTCGGCCTGTCGCAGGCCCTGAAGGACAACGGCGTGCCGATCGTCGGCACCTCGCCGGAGGCGATCCACGCCGCCGAGGACCGGGGCGCGTTCGGCCGCGTCCTCGCCGAGGCGGGCCTGCCCGCCCCGAAGCACGGCACGGCCACCACCTTCGAGGAGGCCAAGGCCATCGCCGACGAGATCGGCTACCCGGTCCTCGTCCGGCCGTCGTACGTCCTCGGCGGGCGCGGCATGGAGATCGTCTACGACGAGACCCGTCTCGCCGCCTACATCGCCGAGTCCACCGAGATCAGCCCCTCCCGGCCGGTCCTCGTCGACCGTTTCCTGGACGACGCCATCGAGATCGACGTCGACGCGCTCTACGACGGCGACGAGCTGTACCTCGGCGGCGTGATGGAGCACATCGAGGAGGCCGGCATCCACTCCGGCGACTCGGCGTGCGCCCTGCCCCCGATCACCCTCGGCGGCTTCGACATCAAGCGCCTGCGCGCCTCCACCGAGGCCATCGCCAAGGGCGTAGGGGTGCGCGGCCTGATCAACATCCAGTTCGCGATGGCCGGCGACATCCTCTACGTCCTGGAGGCCAACCCGCGCGCCTCCCGCACGGTCCCCTTCACCTCGAAGGCGACCGCGGTGCCGCTCGCCAAGGCCGCCGCCCGGATCTCGCTGGGCGCGACCATCGCCGAGCTGCGCGCCGAGGGCCTGCTGCCGAAGCACGGCGACGGCGGCGAGCTGCCGCTGGACGCGCCGATCTCCGTCAAGGAGGCCGTCATGCCGTGGTCGCGTTTCCGTGACATCCACGGCCGCGGAGTGGACACCATCCTCGGCCCGGAGATGCGCTCCACGGGTGAGGTCATGGGCATCGACTCCGTCTTCGGCACGGCGTACGCCAAGTCCCAGGCGGGCGCCTACGGCCCGCTGCCGACCAAGGGCCGGGCGTTCATCTCGGTCGCCAACCGCGACAAGCGCTCGATGATCTTCCCGGCGCGCGAGCTGGTCGCCCACGGCTTCGAGCTGCTCGCCACCTCCGGCACGGCCGAGGTCCTCAAGCGCAACGGCATCAACGCCACCGTCGTGCGCAAGCAGTCCGAGGGCACCGGCCCGAACGGCGAGAGGACCATCGTCCAGCTCATCCACGACGGCGAGGTCGACCTCATCGTCAACACCCCGTACGGCACCGGCGGCCGCCTCGACGGCTACGACATCCGTACGGCCGCGGTGGCCCGCTCCGTGCCGTGCCTGACCACGGTCCAGGCCCTCGCCGCCGCCGTCCAGGGCATCGACGCGCTCAACCACGGTGACGTGGGCGTCCGCTCGCTCCAGGAACACGCGGAACACCTGACCGCGGCCCGCGACTAGCAGCCCCGAGGGGGACACCGGAAACGGTGTCCCCCTCTTCATGAGGGCTCCCTGAGGCTTCACGAGGACACACCGAACATGTACAAGCTCTTCTTCCGTCTGGTTTTCAAACGGATGGACGCCGAGAAGGCCCACTACCTGGCCTTCCGCTGGATCCGGCTCGCCGTCCGCATTCCCGTGCTGCGCACGTTCGTCGCGGCCGCCCTGGCGCCCCGCTACAAGGAGCTGCGCACGGAGGCCCTCGGCCTGCGCATGCACGGCCCCTTCGGGCTCGCGGCCGGCTTCGACAAGAACGCCGTCGCGATCGACGGCATGTCGATGCTGGGCTTCGACCACGTCGAGATCGGCACGGTCACGGGCGAGCCGCAGCCCGGCAACCCCAAGAAGCGGCTGTTCCGCCTCGTCGCGGACCGCGCGCTGATCAACCGTATGGGCTTCAACAACGACGGTTCGCTGACCGTGGCGGCCCGCCTCGCCTCGCGCCGGCCGGTCTTCCGGACCGTCGTGGGCGTCAACATCGGCAAGACGAAGGTCGTCCCGGAGACGGAGGCCGTCGCCGACTACGTGAAGTCGGCCGAGCGCCTCGCGCCGTACGCGGACTACCTGGTCGTCAACGTCTCCTCGCCCAACACGCCCGGCCTGCGCAACCTCCAGGCCGTGGACCATCTGCGCCCGCTGCTGACCGCCGTCCGCGAGGCAGCCGACCGCACGGTCGCGAACCGGCGCGTCCCGCTGCTGGTGAAGATCGCGCCCGACCTCGCCGACGAGGACGTGGACGCCGTCGCCGACCTGGCCGTGGAGCTGGGCCTGGACGGCATCATCGCGACCAACACCACCATCGCGCGCGAGGGCCTCGGCCTGAGGTCCGCACCCTCGCTGGTGAAGGAGACCGGCGGGCTGTCCGGCGCCCCGCTCAAGACGCGCTCGCTGGAGGTCCTGCGCCGCCTGTACGCGCGCGTGGGCGACCGGATCACCCTGGTGGGCGTCGGCGGCATCGAGACCGCCGAGGACGCCTGGGAGCGCATCCTGGCCGGCGCCACGCTGGTCCAGGGCTACAGCGCCTTCGTCTACGAGGGCCCCTTCTGGTCCCGCGCCCTCCACAAGGGCCTCGCCGCCCGCCTGCGCACCAGTCCGTACGCCACCCTCGCCGACGCGGTCGGCGCCGACGTGAGGAGCCCCCGGTGACCCGCATGAGCCTGTTCGAGCCCTTCGGCGCCCGGCTGCGCCGCGCCATGGACGAGCGCGGCCCGCTGTGCGTCGGGATCGACCCGCACGCCTCCCTGCTCGCCGAGTGGGGCCTGAACGACGACGTGACCGGTCTGGAACGGTTCAGCCGCACGGTCGTGGAGGCGGTGGCCGACCGGGTCGCCGTGATGAAGCCGCAGAGCGCCTTCTTCGAGCGCTTCGGCTCCCGCGGGGTCGCGGTGCTGGAGAAGGTCGTCCAGGAGGCGCGCGCCGCGGGCACCCTCGTGGTGATGGACGCCAAGCGCGGCGACATCGGCTCGACCATGGCCGGGTACGCCGAGGCCTACCTGCACAAGGACGCCCCGCTGTTCTCCGACGCCCTGACCGTCTCGCCGTACCTGGGCTACGGCTCGCTCAGCCCGGCGGTCGCGCTGGCCCGGGAGAGCGGTGCCGGCCTGTTCGTGCTGGCGCTGACCTCCAACCCGGAGGGTCCCGAGGTGCAGCACGCGGTCCGTGCCGACGGCCGCACCGTGGCGGCGACCATGCTCGCCCACCTGGCCGCCGAGAACGCGGGGGAGGAGCCGCTGGGCTCCTTCGGCGCCGTCGTCGGTGCCACGGTCGGCGACCTGTCGTCGTACGACCTCGCCATCAACGGCCCGCTCCTCGCGCCCGGCGTCGGCGCGCAGGGCGCGACGCCGGGCGACCTTCCGGGGGTCTTCGGGGCGGCGCTGCGCAACGTGGTGCCGAACGTCAGCCGGGGCGTGCTGCGGCAGGGTCCCGACGTCGGGGCGCTGCGCGCGGCGGCCGAGGCCTTCGCGGAGGGGATCCAGGCCGCCGTGGCCGGCGCCTGAGACCTCCGGTGGGTGCGCGCACGGGCGGCCTGGCGGCGACTTGAGTGTGAATACATCCTCAAATCGGGGGCAGAATGTCTGAAATGTCCGGGCTGGCGGAGGCTGACCAGGACTTTTCCGCTGTTCTCGCTGACTCTGGCGGACTTGACCGCTAGTCTCCGAGCTGTGGGGACACCCCCACGCTCATCAGGTAGTGGGGGAGAGCGGGCGAAGCGTGTTGCTCGTAGCTCCCCAGGTGTGGGGCGACTAGGTTCCTCACCGGTCCGTATCCGACAGTTCGACATCCGAGGTGACGTAGGCGTGGCTCTTCCGCCCCTTACCCCCGAACAGCGCGCAGCCGCGCTCGAAAAGGCCGCCGCGGCTCGCCGGGAGCGGGCCGAGGTCAAGAATCGACTCAAGCACTCCGGCGCCTCCCTGCACGAGGTCATCAAGCAGGGTCAGGAAAACGACGTCATCGGCAAGATGAAGGTCTCCGCACTGCTCGAGTCGCTGCCGGGCGTGGGCAAGGTCCGCGCCAAGCAGATCATGGAGCGTCTGGGCATCTCCGAGAGCCGCCGCGTGCGCGGCCTCGGTTCCAACCAGATCGCTTCCCTGGAGCGTGAGTTCGGCAGCACCGGCTCCTGAGCCCGGCGCCGGCCGGACCAGGAGTCCCGGGCACTCCGGGATTGCTGGAATAATCGCTGCATGAGTGAACGTCCGCGGCTGACCGTGCTCTCCGGCCCCTCGGGGGTCGGCAAGAGCACGGTCGTCGCCCATATGCGCAAGGAACACCCCGAGGTCTGGCTCTCCGTCTCGGCGACCACCCGCAGGCCGCGCCCCGGTGAGCAGCACGGAGTCCACTACTTCTTCGTCACCGACGAGGAGATGGACAAGCTGATCGCCAACGGTGAGCTGCTGGAGTGGGCCGAGTTCGCCGGCAACCGCTACGGCACGCCCCGCGCGGCCGTGCTGGAGCGCCTGGAGAAGGGCGAGCCCGTCCTGCTGGAGATCGACCTCCAGGGCGCCCGGCAGGTCCGGGAGTCCATGTCCGACGCCCAGCTGGTGTTCCTGGCTCCGCCCTCCTGGGAGGAGCTGGTGCGCAGGCTGACCGGCCGGGGCACCGAGCCGCCCGAGGTCATCGAGCGCCGCCTGGCGGCGGCCAGGACCGAGCTCGCGGCCGAGCCGGAGTTCGATACGACCTTGGTCAACACCTCCGTCGAGGACGTGGCGCGCGAGCTGCTAGCCTTGATGGACGTTGTGTGATCGTGACTCTGCTCACGATGATCAGTTCTTTTCCATCCATCGGAAGGTAGAGCGTGTCCTCTTCCATCACCGCGCCCGAGGGCATCATCAACCCGCCGATCGACGAGTTGCTCGAGGCCACCGACTCGAAGTACAGCCTCGTGATCTACGCGGCCAAGCGGGCCCGCCAGATCAACGCGTACTACTCGCAGCTCGGCGAGGGCCTGCTCGAGTACGTGGGTCCGCTCGTCGACACCCACGTCCACGAGAAGCCGCTGTCGATCGCCCTGCGTGAGATCAACGCGGGCCTGCTGACCTCCGAGGCCATCGAGGGCCCGGCGCAGTAGTACTTTCAGATCGCGGTTGACTTATCCACAGGCCCGGCAGCGCGACTGCCGGGCCTGTGGTGTCTCATGGGTGTGCCAGGTTTTCGAGTCCGGGGAGAGACGGTGGACAAGCCGAGGGTCGTTCTGGGGGTCAGCGGTGGCATCGCCGCCTACAAGGCCTGTGAGCTGCTGAGAAGGTTCACCGAGTCGGGCCACGACGTCCGCGTGGTGCCCACCGCCTCCGCGCTGCACTTCGTCGGCGCCGCCACCTGGTCCGCCCTGTCCGGCAACCCCGTCTCGGCCGAGGTCTGGGACGACGTCCACGAGGTCCCGCACGTCCGCATCGGCCAGCACGCCGACCTGGTCGTCGTCGCGCCCGCCACCGCCGACATGCTCGCCAAGGCCGCCCACGGCCTCGCCGACGACCTGCTGACCAACACCCTCCTGACCGCCCGCTGCCCGGTGGTGTTCGCGCCCGCCATGCACACCGAGATGTGGGAGCACCCGGCCACGCAGGAGAACGTGGCCACGCTGCGCCGCCGCGGCGCCGTCGTGATCGAGCCGGCGGTCGGCCGCCTCACCGGCGTCGACACCGGCAAGGGTCGGCTGCCCGACCCGGGGGAGATCTTCGAGGTCTGCCGCCGGGTGCTGGCCCGGGCCGTCACCGAGCCCGACCTCGCGGGACGGCACGTCGTCGTCTCCGCCGGCGGCACCCGAGAGCCCCTCGACCCGGTCCGCTTCCTCGGCAACCGCTCCTCCGGCAAGCAGGGCTACGCCCTCGCCCGCACCGCCGCCGCCCGCGGCGCCCGGGTCACGCTGGTCGCGGCCAACACCGGACTGCCCGACCCGGCGGGCGTGGACGTCGTACCGGTGGGCACGGCCGTCCAGCTGCGCGAGGCCGTCCTGAAGGCGGCGGCGGACGCCGACGCGGTCGTCATGGCCGCCGCCGTCGCCGACTTCCGGCCGGCGGCCTATGCCACCGGCAAGATCAAGAAGAAGGACGACAAGGAGCCCGACCCGATCGTCCTGGTGCGCAATCCGGACATCCTCGCGGAGGTCTCGGCCGAGCGTGCCCGCCCCGGTCAGGTCGTCGTCGGATTCGCCGCCGAGACCGACGACGTCCTCGCCAACGGCCGCGCCAAGCTCGCCCGCAAGGGCTGTGACCTGCTCGTGGTCAACGAGGTGGGGGAGCGCAAGACGTTCGGTTCCGAGGAGAACGAGGCCGTGGTGCTCGGCGCCGACGGCAGCGAGACCCCCGTACCGCACGGTCCCAAGGAAGCCCTCGCCGACATCGTCTGGGACCTGGTCGCACGGCGGCTGGGCTGACTCCGGCACGCGGCCGGGCGCCCTCGACAGCAGGTTCACGCCACGTTCAATTCCGGTGTGGCGGCCCTGGTCAACGCCACCCGGCATTGTGCAGAATGCCCGTGCCGCAGGTCACAGCGCTCCCGAGAGGCGAGACGGGTGGCCCACAGGCCGAGTGCGACCGATAAACTGTTCACGGTCGACGCCGGGCGCAGCCCCGCGCGTCGCCGCAAATGATCAGCCAGCAGCCGCTGCAACCACAGGGAGCGTTGTGTCCCGTCGCCTGTTCACCTCGGAGTCCGTGACCGAGGGCCACCCCGACAAGATCGCTGACCAGATCAGCGACACCATTCTCGACGCGCTTCTGCGCGAGGACCCGACCTCCCGGGTCGCCGTCGAGACGCTGATCACCACCGGCCTGGTGCACGTGGCAGGCGAGGTGACGACCAAGGCCTACGCGGACATCGCGACCTTGGTCCGCAACAAGATCCTCGAGATCGGTTACGACTCCTCCAAGAAGGGCTTCGACGGCGCCTCCTGCGGCGTGTCGGTGTCCATCGGCGCGCAGTCCCCGGACATCGCCCAGGGTGTCGACACGGCGTACGAGTCCCGGGTCGAGGGCGACGAGGACGAGCTGGACAAGCAGGGCGCCGGTGACCAGGGCCTGATGTTCGGCTACGCCTCCGACGAGACGCCGACCCTGATGCCGCTGCCGATCTTCCTGGCGCACCGCCTGTCGAAGCGCCTGTCCGAGGTCCGCAAGAACGGCACGATCCCCTACCTGCGCCCAGACGGCAAGACGCAGGTCACCATCGAGTACGACGGCGACAAGGCCGTCCGCCTCGACACGGTGGTCGTGTCCTCCCAGCACGCCTCCGACATCGACCTGGAGTCGCTGCTGGCGCCCGACATCCGCGAGTTCGTCGTGGAGCCGGAGCTGAGGGCGCTCCTGGACGAGGGCATCAAGCTGGACACCGACGGCTACCGCCTGCTGGTCAACCCGACCGGCCGCTTCGAGATCGGCGGCCCGATGGGCGACGCCGGCCTGACCGGCCGCAAGATCATCATCGACACCTACGGCGGCATGGCCCGTCACGGCGGCGGCGCCTTCTCCGGCAAGGACCCGTCCAAGGTGGACCGCTCGGCCGCGTACGCGATGCGCTGGGTCGCCAAGAACGTCGTGGCGGCGGGCCTGGCCTCCCGCTGCGAGGTCCAGGTCGCCTACGCGATCGGCAAGGCCGAGCCGGTGGGCCTGTTCGTCGAGACCTTCGGCACCAACAAGGTCGAGACGGAGAAGATCGAGAAGGCCATCGACCAGGTCTTCGACCTGCGCCCGGCCGCGATCATCCGCGACCTCGACCTGCTCCGCCCGATCTACGGCCAGACCGCGGCGTACGGCCACTTCGGCCGCGAGCTGCCCGACTTCACCTGGGAGCGCACCGACCGCGTCGACGCGCTGCGCGCGGCGGCGGGCCTGTAGGCCCGGCCACTCCTCCCACGAGGCCCGGCCTCCCTCCGGGGGCCGGGCCTCGGCGCATTCCCGGTGGATCATCGGGCGAGCCGGACCCGGCGCCCGCTCGACCGCCCTCCCCGGTGCCGAAACGACCGGCGGCCGTGGCCCGGCGGTTCCTGGGCTGAGATCACCGACGCCGCCCGGTGCGAAGGAAGCGGGTACTTCCGGGTTGTCCCCTCGCAGTTCGAACCCTGCTGCCGCCCCCATGGTGGGCCGGCATGGCGGAGTGGCCCAAGGCAGAGGCGCCGTATGGCATCCCGCTGCCGAGACGGATCTCGGGCGGACGCCGGTTGTCGGTGCCGTTTGGTAAGAATGCAAGCGTGAGCAGCGAGAACGGGGCGCCCCGAGCAGAAGGGGACGGCGGGTCCGAAGGGGCGCCGCCGGAGCAGCTCGCGCTCATCCGGGAGAGCGTGCGCCAGGCCAAGGCGCCCCGCGCCAAGCCGCGGACGTGGCGGGGGGCGGCGCTCGCCAAGGAGCTGCCCGTCGCCCGGGTGCTCGTCGACAAGGGCGTGCTGCACCTCGACCGGTACTTCGACTACGCGGTGCCCGAGGAGCTCGACGAGCAGGCGCAGCCCGGCGTCCGGGTCCGGGTGCGCTTCGGCGCCGGCCGGCACCGGGTGCGTGAGGGACGCCGTGAGGGCGGCGGGCTCATCGACGGGTTCCTGATCGAGCGGCGCGCCGAGTCCGACTACAGCGGACCCCTGGCGGCGCTGGCCCAGGTCGTGTCGCCGGAACCCGTGCTCGGCGAGGAGCTGCTGGGCCTGGCACGGGCCGTCGCCGACCGGTACGCGGGCAGCCTCGCCGACGTGCTCCAGCTGGCCGTGCCGCCGCGCAGCGCGCGGGCCGAGCAGCGGCCGTCCCCCGCGCCTCTGCCGCCGCCCAGAGCGCCGGAGACGGCCTCCTGGGGCCGTTATGAGCACGGGGAGGCGTTCATCGGTGCGCTGGCCTCGGGAGGCTCGCCCAGGGCCGTGTGGAACGCGCTGCCGGGCCCGCTGTGGAGCGAGGAACTGGCCCGCGCCGTCGCCGCGACGCTCGCCTCGGGACGCGGCGCCCTCGTCGTCGTACCGGACGGGCGGGCCGCCGCCCGGGTCGACGCCGCGCTCACCGCGCTGCTCGGCTCGGGCCGGCACGCGCTGCTCACCGCGGACGCCGGGCCCGAGAAGCGGTACGCGCAGTGGCTCGCGGTGCGGCGCGGGTCCGTACGGGCCGTGGTCGGGACGCGGGCGGCCATGTTCGCCCCCGTGCAGGACCTCGGACTCGTCGCCATCTGGGACGACGGCGACGACAGCCACAGTGAGCAGCACGCCCCGCAGCCGCACGCACGCGACGTCCTGCTGCTGCGCGCCGCGCTGGACGGATGCGCCTTCCTGCTCGGCGGCTTCGCCTGCACCGTCGAGGCCGCCCAGCTCGTGGAGAGCGGCTGGGCCCGGCCCCTGGTGGCGGGCCGGGACCAGGGGCGCCGGGCCGCCCCCCTGGTGCGGACCGTGGGCGACGAGGACCTCGCGCGCGACGAGGCCGCCCGCGCCGCCCGGCTGCCCACCCTCGCCTGGCAGGCGGCCCGCGAGGGGCTGCGGCACGGACCGGTGCTGGTACAGGTGCCCCGGCGCGGATACACGCCCCGCATGGCCTGCGCCCAGTGCCGGGCACCCGCCCGGTGCCGGCACTGCTCGGGGCCGCTCGAAGGGCAGGACGCGGGAGTTCTGCGATGCGGCTGGTGCGGGAGCGAGGAGAGCGCGTGGCACTGCCCGGAGTGCGGCGGCTTCCGATTGCGGGCCCAGGTCGTGGGGGCGCGGCGGACCGCCGAGGAGCTGGGGCGCGCCTTTCCCGCCGTCCCGGTGCGCACCTCGGGGCGGGAACATGTGCTGGACACGGTGCCGGGCACACCCGCGCTGGTGGTGAGCACACCGGGGGCCGAACCGGTCGCCGAGGGCGGCTACGCGGCGGCCCTCCTGCTGGACGGCTGGGCCATGCTCGGACGCCCCGACCTGCGGGCCGGCGAGGACGCGCTGCGCCGCTGGATGTCGGCCGGAGCGCTGGTACGGCCGCAGAGCGAGGGGGGCACCGTGGTCGTCGTGGCCGAGCCGACCCTGCGGCCCGTGCAGGCGCTGGTGCGGTGGGACCCCGTCGGGCACGCCGTACGTGAGCTGGCCGAGCGGGCCGAGCTCGGCTTCCCTCCGGTGTCCCGGATGGCCGCCGTGTCCGGGACACCCGAGGCCGTCGCCGAGTTCCTGGCCGCGGTCGAACTGCCGCCGGACGCCGAGGTGCTGGGGCCGGTGCCGGTCCCTGCGACACCGCCCGGCCGGCCCCGCAGACCCGGAGGGCCGCCGCCTGGCGAACACTGGGACCGCGCGCTGGTCCGGGTACCGCCCGGCACCGGCTCCGCGCTGGCGGCCGCCCTCAAAACGGCCCAGGCCGCCCGCATGGCCCGGGGGAGCGGCGAGCCGGTGCGGGTGCGGATCGATCCGCCGGACATCGGGTGAGGGGCGGTCCGGTGTCCATCGGGTGCGGGCCGTCGGCGCGCCGGGCGCAGACGACGGGCGTTGCGCGGCACAGCGGATGACGAAGTGGGCGGGCGGTGGGTCTCCTGGCGCTGGGCGGGTGCGTGTTATGCCCTCCCGGAAGCCGTCCGGGAGGGCATGCAGGGCGTCAGCCGTTGCGCGGGCTGGGGAAGGCCGTGGGGCGGGCGTCCTCGCGGAGGGCCTGGCTGCCCGCGGTCGGCTGCGTGGGCATCGAACGCGCGGCGGGGACCGTCGCAACCGTGGGAAGGCCGGTGTTCGGGCTGAGCGTGCGGGTGCCGGACGGCTCCGAGGAGCGCTCCGCCTCGGCGGCCGCCTGGGCCGCGGCGCGGCGGGCGCCGTAACGGCGGTGCACCGCCTGCTTGGTGACGCCGAGCGCCGAGCCCACCGCGTCCCACGAGAAGCCGAGCGAGCGGTCGAAGTCCACGGCGGCCGTGACCAGGGTTTCGACGCTGTCCCGCAGTTCCTGGGCGAGGCGCACCGTCGGGGCGGGGGCACGTCCGTAGACGACGAAGCCCGTGGACGGGCCGGAGCGGCGCGGACGGTAGACGTTGCCCAGCTGGGCGGTGAGCGTGCGCAGCGCGTCCACCTGCCGGCGGACCCGCTCGATGTCCCGCACCAGCAGGTGCAGGCTGGCCCGGGCCTGGGCGTCGTGGGTTGCGTGGTCGGCCATGAACAAGCCTCTCGAACCGGCGTTGAAAGGAATTGGGCCGCGAAAGCGGCCCTTTGCGGTCAACTCTTTCTTGACCAACGCGTGTGCGCTCCGCTGGTCACGGGCTGGGGGCGTACGGGCATATGCCTACGCCGGTCCTCCGCACGCGCGCCCTCGGCGGCCGGGCATCCGTGGGCATGACCCGTTCGCCGCCGTGGTCATAGACTGGTGCGCTGCCCGTCCAACCCCCGCCCGAGAGGCCCGATCCCGCCCATGAAGCTCGTCTTCGCCGGTACCCCCGAGGTCGCCGTTCCCGCTCTGGACGCTCTGATCGCCTCCGGACGGCACGAGGTGGCCGCCGTCGTCACGCGACCCGACGCGCCGGCCGGGCGCGGGCGCAGGCTGGTCGCGTCCCCCGTGGCCGAGCGGGCGGAGGAGGCCGGGATCGAGGTGCTCAAGCCCCTCAAGCCGCGGGACCCGGAGTTCCTGGAGCGGCTCAAGGAGATCGCGCCGGACTGCTGCCCGGTGGTCGCCTACGGCGCCCTGCTGCCCAAGGCCGCCCTCGACATCCCGGCCCACGGCTGGGTCAACCTGCACTTCTCGCTGCTGCCCGCCTGGCGCGGGGCGGCGCCGGTGCAGCACGCCATCATGGCCGGGGACGAGATCACCGGCGCCACCACCTTCCTGATCGAGGAGGGGCTGGACTCCGGGCCCGTCTACGGCACCGTGACCGAGGAGATCCGGCCCACCGACACCAGCGGCGACCTGCTCACCCGGCTCGCCTTCGCCGGCGCCGGGCTGCTCGCCGCGACCATGGACGGCGTCGAGGACGGCACCCTGAAGGCCGTACCGCAGCCGGCCGACGGCATCACGATCGCACCGAAGATCACCGTGGAGGACGCCGAGGTCGACTGGTCCGCACCCGCGCTGCGCGTGGACCGGGTCGTGCGCGGCTGCACTCCGGCGCCCGGCGCCTGGACCACCTTCCGCGGTGAACGGCTCAAGCTCGTCCAGGTCACGCCCGTCCCCGGGCGCACCGAGCTCGCGCCCGGCCGGATGGCGGTCGGCAAGAACAGCGTGCACGTGGGCACCGGGTCGTACGCCGTGGAACTCCTCTGGGTGCAGGCGCAGGGCAAGAAGCCGATGCGGGCGGCCGACTGGGCCCGCGGCGTGCGCATCGCCGAGAGCGAGACACTCGGCGGCTGAGGCCCCGGTCACCTGGGGTGACGGCCCGTCGACGTACGCTGGGAACCGCATCCCCTTCCTCATCTCCGGAGCACCTTTTTCGTGAGCGAGCAGTCCCGGCGGCCCCGCAAGCCCGCCAAGCCCTACCGTCGTCCGCAGAAGGACCCCGTCCGCATCCTGGCCTTCGAGGCGCTGCGCGCGGTCGACGAGCGGGACGCGTACGCCAACCTCGTGCTGCCGCCGCTGTTGCGCAAGGCCCGCGAGAAGGGCGACTTCGACGCGCGTGATGCCGCCCTCGCCACCGAGCTGGTGTACGGCACGCTCCGCCGGCAGGGGACGTACGACGCGGTGCTCGCCGCCTGCGTCGACCGGCCGTTGCGCGAGGTCGACCCGCCGGTGCTCGACGTGCTGAGCCTCGGTGCGCACCAGCTGCTCGGGACCCGGATCCCGACGCACGCCGCGGTGTCCTCCGCCGTGGAGCTGGCGCGGGTGGTGCTCGGCGACGGGCGCGCCAAGTTCGTCAACGCCGTGCTGCGGAAGGTG
Organism: Streptomyces sp. NPDC046759; assembly: GCF_040645475.1. Taxonomy (NCBI): domain Bacteria; kingdom Bacillati; phylum Actinomycetota; class Actinomycetes; order Kitasatosporales; family Streptomycetaceae; genus Streptomyces; species Streptomyces sp. NPDC046759. The sequence continues at coordinate 20,140 of NZ_JBEYYJ010000030.1, forward strand.
GCCCAGGACGATCTCGACGGGTGGCTGGCCAAGGTCGCGCCGCCCTACGACGAGGATCCCGAGGACCACCTCGCCGTCGTGCACTCGCATCCCCGCTGGGTCGTCTCCGCGCTGTGGGACTCCCTCGGCGGCGGCCGCGCCGGCATCGAGGACCTGCTCGAGGCCGACAACGAACGGCCCGAGGTGACCCTCGTGGCACGGCCGGGCCGGGCCACCGCCGAGGAGCTGCTGAGCGAGGAGGCCGCCGTGTCGGGGCGCTGGTCGCCGTACGCCGTGCGGCTCGCCGAAGGCGGTGAACCCGGCGCGGTGCAGGCGGTGCGCGAGGGGCGGGCCGGGGTACAGGACGAGGGCAGCCAGCTGGTCGCGCTGGCGCTCGCCGCCGTGCCCCTCGAAGGGCCCGACACCAAGTGGCTGGACGGGTGCGCCGGTCCGGGCGGCAAGGCCGCGCTGCTGGCTGCGCTCGCCGCCGAGCGCGGCGCCACGCTGCTCGCCTCCGAGAAGCAGCCGCACCGGGCGGGGCTGGTCGCCAAGGCACTGGCCGGCAACCCGGGTCCGTACCAGGTCGTCGCCGCAGACGGCACCCGGCCGCCGTGGCGGCCCGGCACCTTCGACCGGGTGCTGATGGACGTGCCGTGCACCGGCCTGGGCGCGCTGCGCCGGCGCCCCGAGGCCCGCTGGCGGCGGCGCCCCGAGGACCTGGACAACTTCGCGCCCCTCCAGCGCTCCCTGCTGCGCACCGCGCTGGACTCGGTGCGCGCCGGCGGGGTCGTGGGCTACGCCACCTGCTCCCCGCACCTGGCCGAGACCCGCGCGGTCGTCGCCGACGTCCTCAAGCAGTACCCGGAGGCGGAACTGATCGACGCCCGCCCGCTGCTCCCGGGCGTCCCGGCGCTCGGCGATGGCCCGGACGTCCAGCTCTGGCCCCACCTCCACGGGACGGACGCGATGTACCTCGCCCTGATCCGCAGAACCGCCTGAACCGCTGGGGGCGGCGCCCCGAAAGGAGCGCGGGGAACTGCGCGACCAGCCCCCACCGGCCCGTGGGTGAACCGCAACCGCCAGGGCCGCCGTTACAGCTGAGCGCAGCGGCATGGCAGGCTTGGGGCATGGCCGTGCAGATCAACCCCAGCATCCTGTCCGCCGACTTCGCCCGCCTCGCGGAGGAGGCCAAGGCGGTCCGAGGCGCCGACTGGCTCCACGTCGACGTCATGGACAACCACTTCGTACCGAACCTCACGCTCGGCGTGCCGGTCGTGGAGTCCCTGGCCCGTGCGACGGACACCCCGCTGGACTGCCATCTGATGATCGAGGACCCCGACCGCTGGGCTCCCCAGTACGTCGAGGCGGGCGCGTCCTCCGTCACCTTTCACGTGGAGGCTGCGGCCGCCCCCGTGCGGCTGGCCCGGGAGATCCGCGCCAAGGGCGCCCGCGCCTCCATGGCGCTCAAGCCGGCGACGCCGATCGAGCCGTTCGAGGACCTGCTCCCGGAGCTCGACATGCTGCTGGTCATGACGGTCGAGCCCGGCTTCGGCGGACAGGCGTTCCTCGACATCATGCTGCCGAAGATCCGCCGCACCCGTGAGCTGATCGGCAAGCACGGCCTCCAGCTGTGGCTGCAGGTGGACGGCGGGGTCTCGGCCTCGACGATCGAACGGTGCGCCGAGGCGGGAGCGGACGTGTTCGTCGCCGGCTCGGCCGTGTACGGGGCCAAGGACCCGGACGAAGCGGTGCGAGCACTGCGTGCTCAGGCCGAGGCGGCCACCGCCGCGGCGTCCTGGGCATGCGACCACTGAGCCACGGCTACGTGAACGGTTTAGTGAACGGCCCCCATCAGGGCGGATCCCCAGCGCCGAATCTGCAAGGATGAACGGCGAATCCAGAGTGTGAACAGCAGTGAGGAGATCGCCGTGTCGGGTATGTCGGCGGGCCGGTCAGCCATGCGGATGGGACCCGCTGAGCTGGTGCAGGCGGCGGCCATGGCCCGCCGCTTCTACCTCGAGGGCAAGTCCAAGATCCAGATCGCGGAGGAGTTCGGCGTCAGCCGCTTCAAGGTGGCCCGGGTCCTGGAGACGGCTCTCGAACGGGATCTCGTGCGCATCGAGATCCGCGTCCCCGCCGAGCTGGACGCCGAGCGCTCCGACGCGCTCCGTGCCCGCTACGGCCTGAGGCACGCTGTCGTGGTCGAGTCCCCGGCCGAGGCCGAGGAGACCCCCGACCCCGAGAACCTGGGCGAGGTCGCCGCCGATCTGCTCGGCGAGCTCGTCAACGAGGGGGACGTGCTCGGGCTGGCCTGGGGCCGCTCCACGATCCACATGGCGGCGGCGCTCGACCGGCTGCCGCCGTGCACGGTGGTGCAGCTGACGGGCGTGTACGACGCCGGGACCTCCGAGCGCGGCTCGGTCGAGGCCGTGCGCCGCGCCGCCCAGGTGTCGGGCGGCGACGCCCACCCCATCTACGCGCCGATGCTGCTGCAGGACGCGGCCACCGCGGCCGCGCTGCGCAACCAGACCGGGATCGCCCGGGCCTTCGAGTACTTCGACAAGGTCACGGTCGCCTGTGTCTCCATCGGCTCCTGGGAGCCGGGCATCTCGACCGTGCACGACATGCTCAGCGACGAGGAACGGGCGCACTACGCCTCCCTCGGCGTCGCCGCCGAGATGGCCGCGCACCTCTTCGACTCCGAGGGCCGCCGGATCGGGCGGGACCTGGGGGAGCGGTGCATCACGGTCAAGGCCGACCAGCTGCGCCGTATCCCGGAGGTCGTGGCCATCGCCGGCGGGCAGCGCAAGGCAACCGCGATCGACGCGGTGCTGCGGTCCGGGCTGGTCACCAGCCTGGTCACGGACACCTCGGCCGCGGACTACCTGATGACGGCCGGTCCGGCCCCGAAGCCGGCCCTGAGCCGGGCCGACCCCGACGGGCAGTGACGGCAGCCGGAACAGGTCGCGGGCAGAGCCGGGGCCGTGGGCGCACACGGGCGTCCGTCGCGTCCGTCGCGTCGCGCGCTCGTGTCGTGTCGTGGCGGTCGAGGCCGGGGCGTGGCGTGCCGCGCGCGCCGCTGGTCGTGGCGTGGCGTGGCGCGGCCTGCGGCACCCGGCGGGCTCGGCGTGGCACGCGGCCGTGGTCGGGTGGGAGCGGGACGGCCGTGGCAGCATCGGCGGCATGGTGCCGCGGTTCGTTTCCCACGGGCGCAGACGACGCCCGACACTGCTCCGCACGCGCGAGCGGCCCTCTGCGCCGCCGCGTGTGCTCGTGGGGCTGCTCGCCGGGCTTCTCGCCGTCCTGCTCGCGGGATGCTCGTCCGATTCGAGCGCGGGTGCGGGTGCGCGGCCGTCCGGCGTCGGCGCGTCCGTCCCGGCCTGGGCCGACGGCATGGGCACGGTCAAGGAGTCCCAGCTGCCCGCCGAGGCCCGCGCAACACTCGCCCTGATCGACAAGGGCGGCCCGTTCCCGTACGCCAGGGACGGCGTCGTCTTCGGGAACTTCGAGGGTCATCTGCCGAAGCAGCGGCGCGGGTACTACCACGAGTACACGGTCAGGACGCCAGGCTCCCACGACCGCGGGGCCCGGCGCATCGTCACCGGTCTCGGCGGGGAGATCTACTACACCGATGATCACTACAACTCCTTCCGGGCGGTGCTGAGATGAGCGAGGACCTGACGGGCAGGCTCGTCGTCACCCTGGACCTCGGCGGTGTGACCGGCAAGGCCGGCCTGATGGACCGTGCCGCCCGCGCACTGGCACTGCCCGACTGGTTCGGCCGCAACTGGGACGCGCTGGCCGACTCCCTCTGCGACCACACCGTCTGGCCCGAGGGGGCCGTCGAGCAGGGGCTCCTGATCGTCGTCCGCGGCTGGCAGCGGTACGCCGAGGCGGAGCCGGAGCAGTGGCGGACGGCCCAGGAGGTGTTCGCGGAGGCGGTGGACCGTACGCCCGCGCTCGCCGTCGTCCTGGCCCTTGGAGGATCCTCCTAACGGCTCGCCGACCAGCCTGGATGTTCTGTGAGGGCATGGCCGGGGTCCCGGCATGGGACAATGAAGTACGTGCTCTTTCCCCCTGGCACACCTGTCCGGGGGTCACCTCTGATCGACTGGGATGTGCAGCACGTGCGTTTCCTCAATGACATCCAGCCCGCGTACGACCTGACGTACGACGACGTGTTCATGGTGCCGAGCCGCTCCGCGGTCGGCTCGCGTCAGGGCGTGGACCTCGGCTCGCCGGACGGCACGGGCACCACCATCCCGCTCGTCGTCGCCAACATGACCGCCATCGCCGGCCGCCGCATGGCCGAGACGGTGGCCCGCCGCGGCGGCCTCGTGGTCATCCCGCAGGACATCCCGATCGACGTCGTCACCGATGTCGTCTCCTGGGTGAAGAGCCGCCATCTGGTGCTCGACACGCCGATCGTGCTGGCCCCGCACCAGACCGTCGCCGACGCCCTGGCCCTGCTGCCCAAGCGTGCGCACAACGCCGGCGTGGTCGTGGACGAGAACCAGCGGCCCGTCGGTGTCGTCACGGACGCCGACCTGACCGGCGTCGACCGCTTCACCCAGCTCGAAGTGGTCATGTCGAAGGACCTGCTGCTCCTCGACGCGGACATCGATCCCCGCGAGGCCTTCAACACCCTCGACCAGCACAACCGCCGCTACGCCCCGGCCGTCGACAAGGACGGCAGGCTCGCCGGCATCCTGACCCGCAAGGGCGCCCTGCGGGCCACGCTGTACACCCCGGCCGTGGACGCGAACGGCAGGCTGCGCATCGCCGCCGCCGTCGGCATCAACGGCGACGTGGCGGGCAAGGCCAAGCAGCTGCTCGACGCGGGCGTGGACACGCTCGTCATCGACACCGCGCACGGCCACCAGGAGTCGATGATCAGCGCCGTCAAGCTGGTGCGCGCGCTCGACCCGCAGGTGCCGATCGCCGCCGGCAACATCGTCTCCGCCGAGGGCGTCAAGGACCTGATCGACGCCGGTGCGGACATCATCAAGGTCGGTGTCGGCCCCGGCGCGATGTGCACCACCCGCATGATGACCGGCGTGGGCCGGCCGCAGTTCTCCGCGGTGCTGGAGTGCGCCGCCGAGGCGAAGAAGTACGGCAAGCACGTATGGGCCGACGGCGGTGTCCGGCACCCGCGCGACGTGGCGATGGCCCTCGCGGCCGGCGCGTCCAACGTGATGGTCGGCTCCTGGTTCGCGGGCACCTACGAGTCCCCGGGCGACCTCCAGCACGACGCGAACGGGCGCCCGTACAAGGAGTCGTTCGGCATGGCCTCCGCGCGTGCGGTGCGCAACCGTACGTCGGAGGAGTCCGCCTACGACCGTGCCCGCAAGGCGCTGTTCGAGGAGGGCATCTCCACCTCTCGCATGTTCCTCGACCCGGCCCGCCCGGGCGTCGAGGACCTGATCGACTCGATCATCGCGGGTGTCCGCTCCTCCTGCACCTACGCCGGTGCCGGCTCCCTGGAGGAGTTCGCCGAGAAGGCCATCGTCGGCATCCAGAGCGCGGCCGGCTACGCCGAGGGCAAGCCGCTGCACGCCAGCTGGAGCTGACCCGCAACTTCCGTTGGCACGGCCCCCGTCGATCCCGCCCGCCGGGAGAACCGGGGGCCGTCGGCTTGTCCGGGGGTCCACGGCCGGCGACATGGAGTTCGATGCGCTCGCCGCCCGGCCCCCTGACCGACTACGTCGGCCGTGACACCTGCCTCGACGCGGACCAGGAGGAGCGGATGTGCGCCGACGCGTGCTACTTCCTCACCAAGAGTCTGTAAAACGTGCCGGTGAGGGCGTTGTGCAACGGTCGGCAGCCCCTGTGCAACGAACTGGCGTTCTGCGCGGATGAACGCAATGATCATCCGGGGACGCGCAAGGTTGCTGCATTACGCGCGTGAAGTGAGCCCCCGTAGGGTGCTGCGCTGTACATGGCGTGGCGGGGGCCCCGCTCGGTGCGTTCCCGCCCGCGCGGGCTGCCACCGGTCCCCGTCCGCAGTGACCGGCAGCGATAAGGAGCCAGCGCGTGCTCGACCAAGGCGCACCCCCGCACGACCGCCCAGCGACCGCCCCCGCGTCCCCGGGCGTCGCCGCGCGCCTCATGCGGCGCAAGCCCGTGGAACGCCTGGTCGCGGAGGGCGGCCAGGGTGAGGGAGGGCAGCTTCGGCGCTCCCTCGGGCTATGGCAGCTGACCATGATCAGCATCGGTGCCACCCTCGGCACCGGCATTTTCGTGGTGCTGGGCCAAGCCGTCCCGAAGGCGGGTCCGGCCGTCACCCTCTCCTTCGTCATCGCCGGTCTGACCGCGCTCTTCTCGGCCCTCTCCTACGCCGAGCTGGCCGGCACCATCCCGGTCTCCGGCTCCTCGTACTCGTACGCATACGCAACCATGGGCGAACTGATCGCCTGGGTCTGCGGCTGGTGCCTGCTGCTGGAGTACGGCGTCTCGGTGGCCGCCGTGGCCGTCGGCTGGGGCCAGTACCTGAACGAGCTGCTGGACGGCACCATAGGCGTCACCGTCCCCGACGCCCTGTCGGCGCCGCCCGGCCAGGGCGGCATCTTCAACCTGCCCGCCCTGATCGTCGTCCTCCTCGGGATGGCGTTCCTGCTCGGCGGCGCCAAGGAGTCCGCGCGGGCCAACACCATCATGGTCTCCGTGAAGATCGCCGCGCTGATCCTCTTCTGCGCCATCGGCTTCATGGGGTTCAAGTCCGGCAACTACGCGAACTTCATGCCGCTCGGCATGGCGGGTGTCAGCGCGGCCGGTGCCACGCTCTTCTTCTCCTACATCGGCTTCGACGCCGCATCCACCGCCGGTGAGGAGGCCAAGAACGCCCAGCGCGACCTGCCCCGCGCGATCATGCTGTCCCTGGTCATCGTGACCGCGCTGTACGTCCTCGTCGCCGCGGTGGCCGTGGGTGCCTGGCCCTGGCGCAAGTTCACGGATTCCGAGGCCGCGCTCGCCCAGATCATGACGGACGTCACCGGACAGAGCTTCTGGGGGACCCTGCTGGCGTTCTGCGCCGTCATCGCCATCGCGAGCGTCGTCCTGACCGTCCTCTACGGCCAGACCCGCATCCTGTTCGCCATGTCCCGCGACGGCCTGGTGCCCAAGATCTTCGCCAAGGTCCACCCGAAGACCGGCGCCCCGCGCGCCAACACGGTGATCGTCTCCGTCTTCTGCGGCGTCCTCGCCGCCGCGATCCCGCTGGGTCAGCTGGCGGACGCCACCAGCATCGGCACCCTGTTCGCCTTCGCGCTGGTCAACGTCGCCGTCGTGGTGCTCCGCCGGACGCGTCCGGCGATGCACCGCACCTTCCGTGTGCCGCTGTCGCCGGTGCTTCCCGCGCTGGGCTTCGCCTTCTGCATCTGGATGATGGGCAGCCTGTCGACCGTCACCTGGATCGTGTTCGGTGTCTGGATGGTGGTCGGGCTCGTGTTCTACTTCGTGTACGGCTATCGCCGTTCCCGTCTCGCGACCGGTGAGGACCTCGTGACGACGGCGGAGAAGTGACGGAACCGGAGAAGTGAACCACCCCCCGTGCTGAACGATCTCGACGAACGCATCGTGCACGCCCTCGCCGAGGACGCCCGCCGCTCCTACGCGGACATCGGGCAGATGGTCGGTCTGTCCGCGCCCGCCGTGAAGCGGCGCGTGGACCGGCTGCGCGCCACCGGGGCCATCACCGGATTCACCGTCCGGGTGGACCCGGCGGCGCTGGGCTGGGAGACCGAGGGCTACATCGAGATCTACTGCCGGCGCAACACCTCGCCGGACACCATCCAGCGAGGCCTGGAGCGCTATCAGGAGGTCGTGGCCGCGTCGACCGTCACCGGTGACGCGGACGCGATCGCCCAGGTCTTCGCCTCCGACATGCGGCACTTCGAGCGGGTCCTGGAGCGGATCGCGGGGGAGCCGTTCGTGGAGCGGACCAAGTCGGTGCTGGTGCTGTCGCCGTTGCTGCGCCGCTTCTCCTCCGGGGCGCCGGGGTAGATCCCCGCGCCCCCCACGGAGTGCTCCTACTGTGCCGCCTTCCTCGCCAGCGCGTTGTTGTCGATCGAGTTCCGCACGCTGAAGCTCACCGCATCGGACCGGTAGCGGTCGTCCGACCACTCCACCGGCCGGCCTTCCCGTGTCGTCGTCACGCGCCGCACCCGCAGCAGCGGGCTCGTGCGGCGCACGCCCAGCAGCTCGGCGTCCTGCGCGCCCGCGGAGACCGCGTCGATGACGTGCTCGCCGTAGGCGAAGACCAGCCCCGTGTCGTCGTAGAGCCGCTGCGTCACCGACGGGCACTCCGGCTCGATCGACTCGACCGCCGGGGAGATCCAGTCGGCGTACACCGTGCGCTCCAGGAGCACCGGCTCGCCGTCCAGACCGCGTACCCGGAGCACATGCAACACCGGTGTGCCCACAGCCAGTTGGAGGCGCACGGCGTCCTCGGCGGTGGCCGGGCGGTACTCCTGGGCCACCACCTGGCCCGTCGCCTCGCGGCCCATCGCGCGGGCCCACTGGGCGAAGCTGCGCAGTTCCTCGAAGGTCTGGCTGCGGCGGCTGGCGAGGACGACGCGCCGGGCGCCCTGGCGGGAGCCGATCAGGCCCTCGGCGGTCAGGGCCGCGACGGCCTGGCGGACCGTGCCGCGCGAGACGCCGTAATGCGCGGCCAGCTCCGACTCCGAGGGCAGCCGGCTGCCGACCGTGTACTGCTCGCGGTCGATGGCCCGCCGCAGCTCGTCGGCGATCTCCTCGTGTCGCGCCGTCATGCTTCCCCTCTGCTCAGGTCGCTGTGCACAGCGTGACCAGCCTAATCGAGACCTGAGCGTGATCTGCAACGGTCTGGATTGTGCAGCCAACCAGGGCCCAAAGTTTCGCTCCCGTTTACAGACAGGACACCGTGAGCGGGCGTACTGTGACGCAACTTGTTCAGACAAGTTCTCCGTTCTGCCTCCACCCTCGTGTGCACCCCTGGAGAGACCGTGACCGTGTCCCTGCCGAGAAACGCCGTCCTCGGCGGCTCCCTCGCCGTCGTCGCCGCGCTCGCGCTGAGCGCCTGCGGCGCCGCCCCCGACAAGGCGTCGACCACCACCAAGGACGGCAAGAACGCCGCCACCGCCACCTCCGCGGCCGACTTCGGCGGCATGGACGCCCTGGTCAAGGCGGCCAAGAAGGAGGGCACGCTGCACATCATCGCGGTGCCCCGCGACTGGGCCAACTACGGAGCCATCATCGACGGCTTCCAGAAGAAGTACGGCATCAAGATCCAGGACGAGAGCCCCGACGGCACCAGCCAGGACGAGATCAACGCCGTCACCACCCGCAAGGGCCAGGACCGCACCCCGGACGTCCTGGACCTCGGCAGCTCCTTCGCGCTGAGCGCCGCCCAGCAGGGCCTGCTCGCGCCCTACAAGGTGGCCTCCTTCGCCGACATCCCCGAGGCGCAGAAGGACCCGCAGGCCCGCTGGTACAACGACTACGGCGGCTACGTCTCCATCGGCTGCGACGCCAAGCGCGTGAAGACCTGCCCGACCACCTTCAAGGACCTGCTCAAGCCCGAGTACAAGGGCCAGGTCGCCCTCAACGGCAACCCCACCAAGTCCGGCTCCGCCTTCGGCGGCGTCTACGCGGCGGCCCTCGCGGGCGGCGGCTCCTTCGACAACATCCAACCCGGCCTGGACTTCTTCGCCAAGCTGAAGAAGAGCGGCAACTACACGCCGGTCGAGTCCACTCCCGCCACCGTCGAGAAGGGCGAGACCCCGATCTCGATCGACTGGGACTACCTGAACGCCGGTTACGCCGACGAGTTCAAGTCCAAGGGCCTCGACTGGAAGGTCGTCGTCCCGGGCGACGGCCAGTACGCCCAGTACTACTCGCAGGCCATCAACAAGGACGCCCCGCACCCGGCGGCCGCCCGCCTGTGGCAGGAGTACCTGTACAGCGCCGAGGGCCAGAACCTGTGGCTCAAGGGCTACGCCCGCCCGGCCCTGATGGCCTCCCTGGACAAGGCCGGCACCCTCGACAAGAGCGCCGCCGCCAAGCTCCCGAAGGTCACCGGCACGCCGACCTTCCCGACCGAGGACCAGCAGAGCAAGGCCAAGACGGTCATCGCCCAGGGCTGGGGGAAGGCCGTCTCCGGATGACCGCCGCCCTCCCGCGCGCGGACGTGGCGCCCGTCGCTTCGGCGAAGCGGCGGCGCCGCGCCCCCGGCTGGCTCGCCGTGGTGCCGCTGCTGGCGTTCACGGCCGTCGCCTTCGGCCTGCCCGCGCTGGCCATCGTGAACGGTGCCTTCTCGGTCGACGACCCCACCACGGGCGCCACCACGTACACCGGTTCCAACATGACGACCTCGCTGCACGGCCCGTACCTCACCGCCCTGCTCGGCAGCGTCAAGCTCTCCGCGATCTCCGCCGCGCTCGGCGCCCTGCTCGGGCTGCCGCTCGCGCAGGCCGTGGTCAGCTCCCGCTCGCGCTGGCTGCGCGAGGCCGTGCTGACCGCCTCCGGTGTCCTCGCCAACTTCGGCGGCGTACCGCTGGCCTTCGCCTTCGTCGCCACCCTCGGCAACGCCGGCGTGCTCACCGTGCGCCTGGGCCTGAAGGACTCCGGCTGGGACCTCTACAGCTTCTGGGGTCTGGTCCTCGTCTATCTGTACTTCCTCATCCCGCTCATGGTCCTCACCATCACCCCCGCGCTCGACGGCCTGCGCTCCCAGTGGCGCGAGGCCGCGCTGAACAACGGCGCCACCGCTGTGCAGTACTGGCGGCACGTGGCCCTGCCCGTACTGGCTCCCTCGCTGCTCGGCGGTCTCGTGCTGCTGTTCGGCAGCGCCTTCGCCGCCTATGCCACCGCCGCCGCCATGGTCGGCAGCGCCGTCCCGCTGGTCACTCTGCAGATCGCCGACACCCTGTCCGGCAACGTGCTGGTCGGCCAGGAGAACGTCGCCCTCGCCCTCAGCCTCGACATGGTCCTGGTGGCGGGCCTGGTAATGGCCGTCTACCTGCCCCTTCAGCGACGGAGTGCCCGATGGCTCGACGCCTGACCCCGTGGCGGTGGGCCGTTCTCGGCCTCGCCGCCCTGTACTTCCTGGTGCCGCTCGCCGCGTCCGTGGTCTTCACGGTGGACGTGCCCGGCCAGGGCCTCACCTTCGACGCCTACACCAAGATCCTCTCCACCGACGGCTTCGTCTCCAGCCTGCTGCTCTCGCTGGAGCTGGCCGTGGCCACCATCGCGGTCGTACTGCTGCTGATGGTGCCCGCCGTGGTCGCGCTCCGGCTCGGCTCGCCCCGGCTGCGCCCGGTGGTGGAGGTGGTGTGCTCGCTGCCGCTGGTGGTGCCGCCCATCGCCTTCGTCGCCGGCATCGCCACCGTGCTGAAGTGGGGCCCGGAGCATCTCTCCAGGACGCCGCTGTTCGAGACGTTCGTGGTGATCCAGAACGACAGCTTCCCCGTCGTGCTGGTCCTCGCCTACGTCGTGATGGCCCTGCCCTTCGTCTACCGCGCCCTGGACGCCGGTCTGCGCGCCATCGACGTCCGTACCCTCGTCGAGGCGGCCCGCAGCTGCGGCGCCTCCTGGCCGCAGGCCCTCGTACGCGCCGTGCTGCCCAACCTCCGCGGGGCCCTGCTGAACGCGTCCTTCCTCACGCTGGCCCTGGTCCTCGGCGAGTTCACGGTCTCCCACCTGCTCGGATACGCGCCCTTCGCCGTGTGGATCTACAACGTCGGCGGCGAACAGGCCCAGATGTCCGTCGCCGTTTCCGTGCTCAGCCTGCTCGTCACCTGGGCCCTGCTCCTCGCGCTCGCCGGTGCCGGCGGCCGCACCCGAACCGCTTCCTCCCAGGGATGACACACCATGACCGCCACCACCCTTGAGAAGGCCGTGACCGACAAGGCCGCCACCGTCGAGTTCCGCTCGCTGCGCCGGGAGTTCGGGGCCACGGTCGCCCTCGACGGGCTCGACCTGACCGTCCGTCCGGGGGAGTTCCTCGCGCTGCTCGGCCCGTCCGGCTGCGGCAAGACCACCGCGCTCCGCATGCTCGCCGGATTCGAACACCCGGACTCCGGCGCGGTACTGGTGGACGGCGAGGACGTCACCCACGTCCCGGCCCACCGGCGCGACGCCGGCATGGTCTTCCAGTCGTACAGCCTCTTCCCGCATCTGAACGCCGTCGACAACGTCGCGTTCGGGCTGCGCATGCGCGGCGTCCGCACCGCCGAACGGCGCGGTCGCGCAGCGCAGTTGCTGGAACTGGTGGGCCTCGCCGACAAGGGCGAGCGCTACCCGCACCAGCTCTCCGGCGGCCAGCAGCAGCGCATCGCGCTGGCCCGCGCCCTGGCCCTGCGCCCGCGCGTGCTCCTGCTCGACGAACCGCTGTCCGCGCTCGACGCCAAGGTGCGGCTCACCCTGCGCGAGGAGATCCGCCGCCTGCAGCAGGAACTCGGCATCACCACCCTGTTCGTGACGCACGATCAGGAGGAGGCGCTGTCCGTCGCCGACCGGGTCGCCGTCATGCGCGCCGGGCGTCTTGAACAGTGCGCCGAGCCCGCCGAGTTGTACGGCCGTCCCGCCACCGCCTTCGTCGCCGAGTTCGTCGGCACGATGAGCCGGATCCCGGGCGACCTCAAGGACGGGACGGTCCAGGTGCTGGGGCAGCGGCTGCCGGCCGACGGCGAGGTGCCGGACGGCGCGGTGGACGTGCTGGTGCGGCCGGAGTCCGTCCGGGTGAGTGCCGACGAGCAGGGCGGCGCCCGGGTCCTCGCCACCGCCTTCCTCGGCGCGGTCGTCCGGGTCACCGTGCGGCTCGCCGACGGCACCGAGGTGAAGGCCGATCTGCCCGCGCACGAGGCCTCCGGGCTGGGCGCCGGGGCCGCCGCGAGCGTGTCGCTGCCCGAGCGGCCGGTGCTGGTGGCCGAACGTACGCAGAAGTGACCGGCCCGGGCGGCCGGGTGCACGCAGAAGTGACCGGCCCCCGCGGCCGGGCGCACGTACAAGCGAAGGAAGAAACCCACGTGACCCCCCACACCCCCGCCTGCCCACCGCAGGCCGTCCTGTTCGACATGGACGGCACGCTCGTCGACACCGAGCGGCTGTGGTGGGAGGCGGTCGAGCAGGTCGCCGGGCGCCCGCTGACCGAGGCCGACCAGCCGGACGTGCTCGGCCGCCCGGTCGAGCACACCGCCGCCTGGCTCGGTACGGACAGCGGAAGGCCGGCCGCCGGCCTCGCGGCCGACCTGCACCGCGAGTTCGCGGAGCGCGTCCGCACCGGGATCGTGCCCCGGCCCGGCGCCCTGGACCTGCTGGACGCGCTGGCCGCCGCCGGCGTCCCCACCGCCCTGGTCACCGCGTCTCCGCGCGCGGTCGCGGACGTCGTCCTGGACGCCCTCGGCGCGCACCGGTTCGCGGTCTCCGTCACCGCCGACGACACCGCCCGCACCAAGCCGGCCCCCGACCCCTACCGGGACGCCTGCCGTGCCCTCGGCGTCGACCCGGCGGCCTGCGTGGCCGTCGAGGACACCGAGACCGGCGTCGCCTCCGCCGAGGCCGCCGGCTGCGCCGTGCTCGCCGTCCCCTCCCTCGCGCCGATCGGCACGGCGCCCGGGCGCACCGTGCGCGACAGCCTCACCGGGGTCACCGTCCAGGAACTGGGGCGCATGGTGCAGCCCGAGCTGCGGGTGATGAGCTGGAACCTGTGGCTGGGCGGCAGCGAGGTCGACGACCACCGGGCCAAGCAGCTCAAGGTCATCCTGGAGAGCGGCGCCGATGTCGTCGGCCTGCAGGAGACGGCCGGAACCGCGGCCCAGGAGCTGGCCGAGGCCCTCGGCTGGCACCACCACCGGGCCGGCGAGAACCTCGGCGTCATCAGCCGCCATCCGATCACCGCCCGCTTCGGCGATCCGGAGGTGGGTTTCTACGGCGCCGCGGGCGTCCGGATCGCCGTGGCGCCCGGCCGCGAGGTCGACGTGTGGACCGCACATCTGCACTACACGCCGTACGGCCCCTACGAGGCCGCCTTCGACGGGCTGCCGGCCGCTGAGCTGATCGCCCACGAGGAGCTGCGGCTGACGCAGATGCGGGACACGCTCGCCCGTATCGCCGAGTCGTCCGCCGCGGGCGTCCCGGTCGTGCTCGTCGGCGACTTCAACTGCCCCTCGCACCTGGACTGGCCGGACGTGGCCTGGCCGGTGACCAGCGCCGCCGCGGACGCGGGCTTCGCCGACTCCTACCGCGAGGCCCACCCGGACCCCGCCCTGGAGCCCGGCCACACCTGGTCGCCGATCCACCCTGTGCACGAGGACGGCAGCGGCCGGCCCGAGCCGCAGGACCGCATCGACTACGTCCTGCACCGGGGCCTGGCCGTGCGGGACGCGCGAACCCTCGTCACCGGCAGCCCGCGCCCCTGGCCGGACGTGGCGGACAACGACTGGCCCTCCGATCACGCGGCGGTCATCACCACCTTTGCCCTGGCGCCGAGGTGACCGGGGGTTACCGCAGGTCACCATTGCGTTCCGGGGTGACCATCCCGTAGGTTGTGCCGAACTTTCTACCGACTGGTAACACCGGCAGGTATCCATGCGCTGGCCCCTCGGCCGTCCCACCACCGTCCGCGCGCGGATCGTGGCGCTCGCGCTCGCCCCGGCCGTCGCGCTGATGTCGCTGTGGGGCTTCGCCATGTGGTCCGTCACCGGTGAACTGCGGGCGCTGGTGCGGCTCCAGGGGGTGTACGAGGACTTCGGCACCCCCGTGGACACCGCGATCGGACAGATCCAGATCGAGCGCCGGTTGTCCGCGGCCTACCTGGGCGCCCGCCTCGACACGGGGACGGCCGGTCAGCTGCTCCAGCAGCAACGCCGTACCGACCGGGCCGTCGACGCCATGCGGCAGGCGATCCAGGGCGGCGACCGCGGCCGGCTGACCGCACGGCAGCGGCAGGCGCTGGACGCCATGGTGAGCGCCACGGGCCGGCTGGAGGGGCTGCGCTCGCTGGTGCTGTCCCGGCACATCACCTGGGACCGGGCCGTGGAGGAGTACAGCACGCTCGTGGAGCCCGGCTTCGACGTGCAGTCCACACTCACCGCCCTGCAGGCCGGGCAGCTCGCCCGGGAGGCGCAGGTCGTCATCGAGCTCGTACGGGTAAGGGAGTTCGTCTCCCGGGAGGACGCGCTGGTCGCCGGGGCGCGGGCGGCCGGCACGCTGACCGGCCGGCAGTACGACAGCCTGACCGCGACCATCGAGGACCGGCGGGTGTTCCAGCGGACATATGTCCCGGACCTGCCCGCCGACTCGAGGGCGCTGTTCGAGGACTTCCAGCGCGGAACCCTGTACGGCTCGCTGGTGCGCGGCGAGGACGCGCTGCTGCGGTCCGGGGCCGCGGGCGCCGGGAAGGCCGTCGCCGCGGACACCTGGCGCTCCACCACCGACCGGGCCGTGAAGCGGTACATGCAGCTGTGCACACGGTCGGCCGAGAACTCCGCGGTGCGCGGCCGGGCCTTCGCCTACCAGGAGCTGACCAAGGCGGCCGTCGTCGGCGTGGTGGGGCTGGCCGCCGTCGGGCTTTCGCTGTGGCTGGCGGTGCGCGGCGCGCGGCGGATCTCGCGCCGCCTGGAGACCCTGCGGGACGCGGCCGACGTCCTGACGGGGACGCAACTGCCCGACGTGATGCGGCGACTGAGTGCCGGCGAGGAGGTGGACGCGCTCGCCGAGGCGCCGCCGCTGGCCGCCGACGAGGTGCGCGACGACGAGATCGGCCAGGTCGGCCGGTCCTTCAACACCGCGCGGCTCGCGGCGGTCGAGGCCGCCGTCAAGCAGGCCGGCCTGCGCCGGGGCCTGTTCGCGGTGCTGCTCAACATCGCGCGCCGCAACCAGGCCCTGGTGCACCGGCAGTTGAAGCTCGTCGACACCCTGGAGCGGCGCACCGAGGACCCGGACGTCCTGCGCGAGCTGTTCCGCATCGACCACCTGACCACGCGCATGCGCCGGCACGCCGAGAGCCTGATCATCCTCTCCGGCTCCGCGCCCGGCCGCCGCTGGCGCCGGCCCGTACCGGTCGCGGACGTCGTCGCCTCGGCCGTCAGCGAGATCGAGGACTACGCGCGCGTGGTGGTGCCGCCGATGCCCGAGGTCGGCATCACGGCGGACGCGGTCGCCGACGTCGTCCATCTCCTCGCCGAACTCCTCGAGAACGCAACGGCGTTCTCGCCGCCGCACACCCAGGTCACCCTCCGCACCGGTCGGGTCGGCAGCGGGTTCGTGCTGGAGATCGACGACCGGGGGCTCGGTCTCGACGCCGACGCCCGCAGCCGGGCCCACGGCACTCTCACCGACCCCGACGGCTTCGACCCCACCCGCCACGACCGCCTCGGCCTCTACGTCGTCGGCCGCCTCGCCGCCCGGCACGGCATCGAGGTCAACCTCGGTGACTCACCGTACGGCGGTACGACGGCGGTGGTCCTGCTGCCTGAGGGCGTGCTGGCGAAGGTGGAGCCGGTGCTGCCGGAGCAGGGCGAACAGCGGGCGGCCGTACACGAGTTGCCGGCCAGGAGGCGTTCGGCCGGGCCGGCCGATCGGCAGAGCGCACCCGTGGGGCACCCGCCCGCGCGCAACCGGCTCGCCTCCGTGCCCGGGCCCGGCTCGGGGAGCGCATCCGGGCCGCCGGGGGAGGCACCGCTCCCAACTCCGGGTCCGGGAGCCGCGGCCGAGTCGTCGGCGGAGCCGGGGGAGCCGGGGGAGACGCCGCCCTTCTCATCCGCTGCCGGTCAGGGGGCCGGGGCCGGGACGTCGGCTGAGGGGTGGCGGTCCCTCCCGCCCGTGTCCGAGGGGCCGTCGCCGGTCGGGTCGGCGCCGTCTCGCGTTCCTGGTCCGAGGGCCGGAGCCGGGGCCGAGTCGTCGGCGGAGCCGGGGGAGCCGGGGGAGACGCCGCCCTTCTCATCCGCTGCCGGTCGGGAGGCCGGAGCCGCGGCGTCGGGGAGGAAGGGGCCGGTGTCCTCGCCGGACGCCGGCCGGGGAAGTGCGTCCCAGCAGCAGGCCTCGGCGCCCGCACTGCCCACCCGGATCCGGCAGGCCTCCCTCGCACCGGAGCTGCGGGACGAGCCGCCGGCACGGGGGCACCCGGCCGGGCCGGAGGTCGACGCCGAGGAGATGCGGGCGATCTTCGGTGCCTTCCAGCGCGGACTCGACCGTGGCCGCAAGGGCCTGCCCGCGAGCCCGGAGCCCACGGCCGGCGCGGACACCGATGCCGTGACCACCCACGCCGACGAAGGGACGGACACCGACGATGCACGGTGACGACCAGACCTCCGGGCTCCCCGAGGAGACCGCAGCCGCACCCGGTACGGACCTCGGCTGGCTGCTGGACGACCTCGTGGCGCGCACCGACCACGTCCGCCAGGCCGTGCTGCTGACCGCCGACGGCCTGCCCCTCAGCAGTTCGGACGGGATGCGCCGGCGCGACATCGAACACCTGGCCGCCGTCTGCTCCGGCTTCCACGGCCTCGCCCGCTCGGCCGGTGAGCGGTTCGGCGCCGGTGAGGTGCGGCAGACCATGGTGATGCTCGACGACGCCTACCTCTTCATCACCCCGGCCGGGCACGGCAGCCGGCTCGCGGTCCTCAGCGAGGCCCGCACCGACGTCGGCCAGCTGGCCCACGAGATGGCCCTGCTCGTTCGTCGCCTCGGCCGCCACCTGGACGCGGCCGCCCGCGCTCCCAGATGATCCCGCGGTGAGCGACGAGCACTGGTACGAGGACGAGACCGGGTCCATGGTGCGCCCCTACACGGTCACCCGGGGCCGCACCCGGCCCTCGGGCGCGCACGCCATCGACCTGATGTCCCGGGTCACCGCGCTGGACACCGACGCGCCGGGACCCGACGTCGACCATGCCCGTGCCGCGCTGCTCGACCTGATCCGGCGCGGCCCGCGTCCCGTCGTGGAGCTGGCCGCGGACGCCGATCTTCCCCTGACGGTGCTCCGGGTCCTGCTGGGCGACCTGGCCGAGGCCGGCCTGATCCGCATCGACGAACCCCGCCGCCACCCGGCCGGCGGTGCGGCCGCCGACCCGGGGCTGCTGCGGGAGATCATGGAGCGGCTGAAGGAGATCTAGCCGTTTGTCACAGCCCTGTGCGGGAGCGGTGCTGACCGGAACGCATCGATGACGGTCGTTGTCTCAGGGAGCAGCACCTCACTTGTACCGCTCACCCGTGCCGCCGAAGGGGAACCATGCGCGTCCAGAAGCTCTCGATGCTCGCCGTCACCGCCGTAGCCGGCCTGTCGCTCACCGCCTGCCAGGGCGGCGACAAGGCCTCCTCCGGCTCCGGCGCCTCCTCCGCCCCGAGCTCGCAGAGTTCCGCCTCCCGGAGTTCCGGCAGCGAGAGCTCCGGTTCCCAGGCCTCCGGCGGCAGCGGACCCTCGGCCGGGGCGAGCGCCCCCGCCGGGTCCCGGACGGGAAGCGCCATGACGTCCGCCTGCACCACCTCCCACCTCGCGTTCAGCACCTCCGGCGGCATGGCCGAGGGCACCCTCATCGTGAACCTGAAGAACACCGGCTCCACCGCCTGTGTGCTGAAGGGCTTCCCCGGCGCCGACCTCAAGAGCAAGGACGGCAGCGTCAGCGCCGGGCGCAGCAAGCTCGCCGCGCCGCTGATCAGGGTGAAGCCGGGCGAGGAGACCCGCTTCACCCTGCACTACCCGCCGAACGGCTCCGGGGGCAGCGGCGAGACCTTCACCAGCCTCGTCGTGACCCCGCCGAACGAGACGCACTCCCACACGCTCCCCGTCAGCATCGACGTGCCCGTCTCGGACGGCTCCGGTCCCGCCATCACCGTCGATCCGGTGGGCACCGGCAAGTAGGGGCCGTCCACAGCTGCGACCGACGGGGCACGACCTCGACATCGGCCACCACCTGCACGGTCGGGGCGCCCGGGGCCGAGGCCGGCGTCGACTGCCCGGGCACCGGCGGCCGGGTCGCCGTCGCGACGCAGCTCGGCGGTACCGGTCGGCGACGCCGCCTCGCGCTCGGGACGGTGGCCGCCACCGTCGGCGGGCGCTCCACCGCCCGCGGCAGTGCTCCACCGTCCGCGGCCAGTGCTCCACCGTCCGCGGCCGGCGCCGCCCCGGTCGAGCCGGCGGTGACCAGCGGGGCGGCGGTGACGGCGACGGCGGCGATCTTCGTACGGCGCTTCACGACGGTTGCGGTCTTTCCGCAGGTCGAGCGCGGGAACCGGACGATCGCCACCCGCCCGCCGGCGAGCCGCCCGCACATCGTCCCGCGGGCGGGACCCCGCTTCGCCCACCTGCCCGGGGAATCGCAGGCGTGACCTGCACCTCAGGGAAGAGCGGAACCGGCCCCGGCGCCGCGCAACGAATCGCCGCCGGGCCCCCTCTCCACGCAACGAACCGCGCACAAACTTGCAACGGCTCCTCCTTGTCCGGCCGAGCGCGCCGACCGTACCTTTTTCGTGGCCCCAAAAACGTCGAGGCCCGCCCCCCCGAAGCCACATTCCGGTGAGGAACCGCATGCGCACCGCCCTGCTCCAGAGCTCCGGCCGTCCCGGCTCGGTCGCCGAGAACCTCAAGGTCCTCGACGAGGCCGCGGGCCGTGCCGCCGCCGCGGGCGCCGCACTGCTCGCCGCGCCGGAGATGTTCCTGACCGGGTATGCGATCGGCGACGCCATCGCCCGCCTCGCCGAGCCCGCCGACGGCGACTCCGCCGACGCGATCGCCGAGATCGCCGGACGGCACGACCTGGCGATCGCCTACGGCTACCCGGAGCGGGACGGCGAGACCGTCTACAACTCCGCCCAGCTGATCTCCGCCGACGGCACCAGGCTCGCGAACTACCGCAAGACCCACCTCTTCGGCTGCGCCGAGCGCGACCACTTCACGCCGGGCGAGAAGTCGCTCATCCAGGCCCGGCTGGGCGACCTGACCGTCGGCATCATGATCTGCTACGACGTCGAGTTCCCGGAGAACGCGCGCGCCCACGCCCTGGCCGGCACCGACCTGCTCGTCGTGCCGACGGCGAACATGCACCCGTTCCAGTTCGTCGCCGAGTCCATGGTGCCGGTGCGTGCCTGGGAGAACCAGATGTACGTCGCGTACGTCAACCGGGTCGGCCACGAGGGCGAGTTCGAGTTCTTCGGACTCTCCGCCCTCGCCGGGCCCGACGGCATCGCCCGTACCCGCGCCGGCCGCGGCGAGGAGCTCGTGCTCGCCGATGTCGACCCGGCCTTCCTGGCCGCCTCCCGTGAGGCGAACCCGTACCTGAAGGACCGCCGCCCCGGTCTGTACGGGTCCCTCGTCTGAACCCCCCGAGCCTCCCTCGATCCACCCCGCGCAAGGAGTCCGTACCCCATGACGTCCACGGTGCCCAACGCCGTCGAGCACACCGACGAGCAGCAGCCGCCGATCACCATGTTCGGCCCGGACTTCCCCTACGCCTACGACGACTTCCTCGCCCACCCGGCGGGCCTCGGCCAGATACCCGCGACCGGGCACGGCACCGAGGTGGCGATCATCGGCGGCGGCCTGTCCGGCATCGTGGCCGCGTACGAGCTGATGAAGATGGGCCTCAAGCCCGTCGTCTACGAGGCCGACCAGATCGGCGGCCGGCTGCGCACCGTCGGCTTCGAGGGCTGCGACGAGTCGCTGACCGCCGAGATGGGCGCGATGCGCTTCCCGCCGTCCTCCACCGCCCTGCAGCACTACATCGACATGGTGGGCCTGGAGACCAGCCCCTTCCCGAACCCGCTGGCCGAGGCCACCCCCTCGACCGTCGTGGACCTCAAGGGCGAGTCGCACTACGCCGAGACCATCGACGACCTGCCCCAGGTGTACCGGGACGTCGCCGACGCCTGGAACAAGTGCCTCGAAGAGGGCGCCGACTTCTCCGACATGAACCGCGCCATGCGCGAGCGGGACGTGCCGCGCATCCGCGAGATCTGGGCCAAGCTCGTCGAGAAGCTCGACAACCAGACCTTCTACGGCTTCCTCTGCGACTCCGAGGCCTTCAAGTCCTTCCGGCACCGCGAGATCTTCGGCCAGGTCGGCTTCGGCACCGGCGGCTGGGACACCGACTTCCCGAACTCCATCCTGGAGATCCTGCGCGTCGTCTACACCGAGGCCGACGACCACCACCGTGGCATCGTCGGCGGCTCCCAGCAGCTGCCGCTGCGCCTGTGGGAGCGCGAGCCGGAGAAGATCGTCCACTGGCCGTACGGCACCTCGCTGAAGTCCCTGCACGTGAACGGCGAGCCGCGCCCGGCCGTGACCCGGCTGCACCGCACCGCGGGCAACCAGATCACCGTGACGGACGCGAACGGCGACATCCGCACCTACCAGGCGGCGATCTTCACCGCCCAGTCCTGGATGCTGCTGTCCAAGATCGCCTGCGACGACTCGCTCTTCCCGATCGACCACTGGACGGCGATCGAGCGCACGCACTACATGGAGTCCTCGAAGCTCTTCGTCCCGGTGGACCGGCCGTTCTGGCTGGACAAGGACGAGGAGACGGGGCGGGACGTCATGTCGATGACGCTCACCGACCGCATGACCCGCGGCACCTACCTCCTGGACAACGGCCCGGACAAGCCCGCCGTCATCTGCCTCTCGTACACCTGGTGCGACGACAGCCTGAAGTGGCTGCCGCTGTCAGCGAACGAGCGGATGGAGGTCATGCTGAAGTCGCTCGGTGAGATCTACCCGCAGGTCGACATCCGCAAGCACATCATCGGCAACCCGGTGACGGTCTCCTGGGAGAACGAGCCCTACTTCATGGGCGCCTTCAAGGCCAACCTGCCGGGCCACTACCGCTACCAGCGGCGCCTGTTCACCCACTTCATGCAGGACCGGCTGCCCGAGGACAAGCGCGGCATCTTCCTCGCCGGCGACGACATCTCCTGGACCGCCGGCTGGGCCGAGGGCGCGATCCAGACCGCGCTGAACGCGGTCTGGGGCGTCATGCACCACCTCGGCGGCACGACCGACCCGGCCAACCCCGGCCCGGG
Source organism: Streptomyces sp. NPDC046759 (assembly GCF_040645475.1). Taxonomy (NCBI): domain Bacteria; kingdom Bacillati; phylum Actinomycetota; class Actinomycetes; order Kitasatosporales; family Streptomycetaceae; genus Streptomyces; species Streptomyces sp. NPDC046759. Next base: position 42,112 of record NZ_JBEYYJ010000030.1, read on the forward strand.
TGACGTCTACGACGAGATCGCACCCGTGGAGCTGCCCGAGGACTGACCAGAACAACGAGCAAGGACCCAGCGCGGGCGGCCGGAACTGACTCCGGCCGCCCGCGCCTTTGGTGTTCCGGGCGGCCGGCGCAGGGCCGAGATCCGGCCGGGTCAGTCACCGAGCGGTGTCAGCAGCATCCGGCCCGCGAGCCCCACCGCCGCGTCGAGCCGTTCGGTGAACTCCTCGGCCAGGTCGCCGCAGTGCCGCAGCGTCCACAGGGCCCGTCCCGCCACCCAGGCCGCGTCACGGGCGCGCTCCAGGCTCCAGGAGCCCAGCAGATGGGTGAGGGGGTCGGCGATCTGGAGCAGGTCGGGACCCGGCATCAGATCTTCGCGGATGCGTTCCTCCAGCGAGACGAGGAGATCGCCCACGCGGTCGAACTCGTCCTCCAGATCGGCCGGTTCGCAGCCGAGCGTACGACAGGCGTCCACCACGGCGAGCGCCAGGTCGTGCCCGACGTGCGCGTTGATGCCCGCCAGCGCGAACTGCAGCGGCCGTACCCCGGGATGGCGGCGGAGCTGGAACAGCGGACGCCAGCAGGCGGGCGGACGGCGGTCCGCGGCGGCAGCGTCGACCGCCGCCAGATAGCGCTCGGCGAAGCGCATGTCCAGCGCGATCGCGGCCCGTGGGTCCGGGAAGTCCCCGAAGTCCAGGCGCCGGTCGATCTCCGCGGTGACGGTGAGGTAGACGCGGTTGAACACGGCGACGCCGTCCCGTACGGGCAGGCTCGCGTCGAGGGCGCGCATCCGGGAGACGACCGCGTCGACGGGAGTGGTGAAGTGTTCCAGCTGCGCCATGGGGGAAGGGTCCCAGCCCTGGGCCGGCCGGCGTGCCGACCGGCCCGGTGCTTCGCCGGAACGGGGGAACGGACCGGCGCAGTGCGGATGCGGAGGGGGGATCGGCACCGTGTCAGGCTTACGCGTCCGGCGCCTTGCCGAGCGCCGGGCCGCGCGCAGGCGTGCCCTGCGGCGCGGGGTGATGGTCACGGCGGCGTCGGTGGTGATCGTGGCAGGCGCGGTCACCGGGGTGGTCTCGGTGCTGAGCGCTGAGCGGGAGGGCCGTGACGGGCCCTCGACGGTCCGCGGCTCCGTCGCGGTCGATCGCCCCCACGGGGCGGTGGCCGCAGGCCGGGACCAGCCCCGCCGCCCTTCGGCACGCGGCCGCACCGCAGCCACTGCCGCCCCTGCCCGCACCGCGGCAACTCCCCTACCCGCCCGGACCGGAACCGACCAGCCGACCACCGCCGTGCCACCACTTCTGTACCGTCACCCCGGCTCCCAGGCCCTGGACTGGGTCCGCGCGCACCCCGACGATCCGCGCACCGCCGTCATCGCCTCCAAGATCACCGACCGGCCGGCCGCCGTGTGGTTCACCGACCCGGACGCGGACACCATCGCCGCCGGGGTGCGCGCGGTCACCGCGGCAGCGGCGGCGCAGGAACGGGTGCCGGTGCTCGTGCCGTACACGATCCCGGACCGGGACTGCGGCGGCGCCTCCCGGGGCGGTGCGCCGGACCTCGCTGCCTACGACGCCTGGATCGACGCCTTCGCCCGGGGGCTGGGCCCCAGGGAGGTGATCGTCGTCCTGGAGCCGGACTCGATCGCCCAGTCCGGCTGCCTGACCCCGGCCGACCGGTCCGCCCGGTTCGCCTCGCTGGCCCGCGCGGGCCGGGTGCTGAAGGCCGCCGATCCGCGGGCCCGGGTCTACTACGACGCCGGCCACTCCGGCTGGAACCCGCCGGCCGAACAGGCCGCCCTGCTGCGGCGGGCGGGAGCCGCCGATGCCGACGGCGTCTTCAGCAACGTCTCCAACTTCCGTACCACGGCCGACGAGATCGCCTACGACCGTCAGGTCCTGGACGCGCTCGGCGGCCCGGCGAGCCTGGGCGCGGTGATCGACACCAGCCGCAACGGCAACGGCGCTCCGCCGGACGGACGGTGGTGCGATCCGACCGGCCGGAGGATCGGCCGTGCCCCGACCCTGGAGACCGGACAGGCCCGGATCGACGCGTACCTGTGGGTGAAGCCGCCGGGGGAGTCCGACGGCTGCGCGGGCGCGGCCGGGACGTTCCTGCCGTCGTACGCCTACGACTTGGCGCGCGGGGACGCCGCGTCGCCGGTCCCTGTGTCGTAGGAGGACGTGCCCTCGTCCAGCAGCGGCTGCTGCTTCTTCAGATGGGCCGGGGCGAAGGCGCGCAGGGTGTGGTAGCCCGTGATGACGACCAGCGTGCCGAGGGCGATGCCGCTGAGCGAGAAGTTGCCGGTGAACTTCATGCTCACGTTGCCCACGCCGATGATGATGCCCGCCGCGGCCGGCACCAGGTTCAGCGGGTTGCGCAGATCCACCTTGGCGTTGAGCCAGATCTGCGCGCCGAGCAGGCCGATCATGCCGTACAGGATGACGGTGATGCCGCCGAGGACACCGCCCGGGATCGCGGCCACGACCGCGCCGAACTTCGGGCAGATCCCGAAGAGCAGCGCGAAGCCGGCGGCGGCCCAGTAGGCGGCGGTGGAGTAGACGCGGGTCGCGGCCATCACGCCGATGTTCTCCGAGTATGTGGTGTTCGGCGGGCCGCCGACCGCGGTGGACAGCATGGATGCGGCGCCGTCCGCCGAGATCGCCGTACCGAGCTTGTCGTCCAGCGGGTCGCCGGTCATCTCGCCGACCGCCTTGACGTGCCCCGCGTTCTCGGCGACCAGGGCGATGACGACCGGCAGCGCGACCAGGATCGCCGACCACTGGAACGACGGCCCGTGGAAGTGCGGCAGGCCGATCCAGTCGGCCTTGGAGACGCCGGAGAGGTCGAGGCGCCAGTGGTCGGTGACCCTGCCGCTCGGGCTCATGGAGTGGATCTTGCCGAAGATCCGGTCGAAGGCCCAGGAGATGCCGTACCCGAAGACCAGCCCGAGGAAGATCGCGATGCGCGACCAGAAGCCGCGCAGGCACACCACGGCCAGACCGGTGAACAGCATGACCAGCAGGGCCGTCCACTGGTCCTGCGGCCAGTAGGTGGACGCGGTCACCGGGGCCAGGTTGAAGCCGATCAGCATGACGACCGCGCCGGTGACGATCGGAGGCATGGCCGCGTGGATGATCCGCGCCCCGAAGCGCTGCACCGCGAGTCCCACCAGGAACAGCGCCACGCCGACGACGAACACCGCACCGGTCACCGTGGCACTCGTACCGCCCTGTGCGCGGATCACGGCGGCCACGCCCACGAACGACAGGGAGCAGCCGAGATAGCTCGGCACCCGGCCCCGAGTGGCGAGCAGGAAGATCGCGGTCGCCACGCCCGACATCATGATGGCCAGGTTCGGGTCCAGGCCCATCAGGACGGGCGCGACGAAGGACGCGCCGAACATCGCGACCACGTGCTGGGCGCCCAGGCCGACCGTGCGGGGCCAGGAGAGTCGTTCGTCCGGGCGTACCACCGCTCCGGGCGCGGGCGTGCGCCCGTCACCGTGCAGTTTCCAGCGCACGCCGATGTCCATGGTGGGGTTTCGCTTTCTCAGGTACCTGAAGGCGGTCCGAACCATTGTCAGGGGTAACGAGGGGCTCTACGCTCACACGGTCCTACTCATGAACGACGTTCACATACTGGTTCAGTCTGTTCAACTCTGTGATCGGTGGCAGATCGGAGTGCTCGATGAGTGGAAGATCACTTGCGGCCGTGCTGCTGGCCGCGGTGGTGACGTTCGGGGCCACGCTCGTCCCGTCCGCGCATGCCGGGCCGAAGGCCCTGAGTGGCCCGTCCGCGCATGCCGCGCCCAACGCGCCGAAGACCGCCGTCCTCGACGGCGACCGCCTCCGGCGGACCCGCGCCGGTCTCGGTCACGATCCCCGGCTCCGGCGTGCCCTCGATGATCTGACCGCCCGCGCCGACACGTGGCTGGGCCAGGGCCCCTGGACGGTCGTCGACAAGCCGAGACCTGCGCCCGGCGGCGATGTCCACGAGTACCTGAGCCAGGCGCCCTACTGGTGGCCCACCACGACCCCCACCGCCGACAACCCCTGGGGCTGCCCGTACGTCCAGCGCGACGGACAGCGCAACCCGGAGGTGGACAGCGGCACCGACCGGCAGGATGCCGAGAAGGTCTTCGACTCCACGTACGACCTCTCGCTCGCCTGGTACTACACGGGCGAGCGCGCCTACGCCGTCAAGGCCGGGCAGATCCTGCGCACCTGGTTCCTCGATCCCGCCACCCGGATGAACCCCGATCTGGCGCACGCCCAGTTCATCCCGTGCAAGTACGACGGCCGGGCCATCGGCATCATCGACTTCTCCCAGTCGTACACCAGCGTCCTCGACGCCCAGGCCATCCTCGCCACCGGCGCCCCCGGCTGGAGCGCCGGGGACCGCACCGCGATGGGCAGGTGGAACACGGACTTCCTGACCTGGCTGCAGAACAGCGACTTCGGCAAGGAGGAGGGCGCGGCCGCCAACAACCACGGCACCTTCTACGACATGCAGCTCGCCGCCCTCGCCTACGCCACCGGCGACACCGCCCTGGCCCGGCGGACCGTGCTCGACGCGCGCGCCAAGCGGGTCGCGCCGCAGATCGCGGCCGACGGCAGCCAGCCCCAGGAGCTCGCCCGGACCCGCAGCTGGCACTACTCCGCCTTCGACCTGGTCGCCTACACCCGGCTCGCGGCCATCGGCCGGCACGTGGGTGTGGACCTGTGGTCGTACCGGGGCCCGCAGGGGCAGAGCCTGTTCAAGGCGGTCGACTATCTGCTGCCGGCCGCGACCGGTGCGGCGGCCTGGTCGCACCCGGAGCTGGAGTTCCACCGGTACGCGGCCACCGACGTCGTGCACGCGGCGGCGGACGCCGGGGACGTGGCGGCCCGGGCGGCCGTGGCGAAGCTGGAGGCGCCGCCCGGTGGTGACCTGTGGGCGCTGCGCCCAGCCGCCGAGCAGCTCGACTCCATCGCGGGCTGACAGGAGCCGGCCGGGGCTTCTGAGCGGTCGCTTAGTATGGATCGTCGACAACAGCGATGTTCCACCACAGTGATCGTTCAGGAGTCCCTCCCGTGACCGCCGAAGCCCCGATCGCGCCCGCCGTGTCCTACGGCCGGCTGATCCCCGTCACCGTGCACTTCGACGACCTCGACGCGCTCGGTCTCCTGCACAACGCCCGCTACCCGCTGATGGTCGAGCGCGCCTGGACCGAGCTGTGGAACGAGCACGGCGTCCGCTTCGACGGCGACTGGCACGCCGCAGGCGACGCCTGCAACGCCGTCCGGGAACTGCGCATCGGCTACGAGGCACCGGTCACCCGCCCCGGCACCTACGCCGTCCATCTCTGGCTGGAGCGGCTCGGCACCACCGGCCTGACCTACGGCTTCCGGTTCTGCTCGGCGGACGGGGCGCAGACCTACGCCCGGGGCGCCCGGGTGCTCGTCCGGCTCGACGCCACGACGCTGCGGCCCACGCCCTGGACCGACGCCTTCAGGGCCGTGGGCCGGGAACTGCTGCGGCCTGCCGGCTGACCTCGGCCCGGCCGCCGCGCTCGGCGGTGCGCAGCACCCCCGCACACACCGCGAGCCCGCATGCCAGCGCCGTCACCACGCCGAACGACACCACGAGGCTGGTCGCCTGGGCCACCCCGCCGATCAGGCTCGGCGCGATCAGTCCCGAGGTGTAGGTGATCGTCGCCACCCCGGCGATCGCCTGACTCGGATTGGGCCCGGCGTGCCCGGCCGCCGCGAAGCACAGTGGTACGACGACCGCGATCCCGAGTCCCATCAGCGCGAACCCGCCCATCGCCAGCGCCGGATGCCCGGCGACCACGATCAGCAGGCCGCCCAGGACGGCCAGGACGCCGCCGGCCCGGACGGTGCGGACCGCGCCGAAACGGTTCACCACCGCGTCCCCGGCGATCCGGGCGACGGCCATCGTCAGCATGAAGCCGGTCGTGCAGGCCGCCGCCACCCCGGCCGAGCTGTCCAGCCGGTCCCGCAGGAACACCGCCGACCAGTCCAGGCTCGCGCCCTCGGCGAACACCGCGCAGAAGCCGACCGTGCCGATCAGCAGCGCCGAGCGCGGCGGCAACGCGAACCGCGGCGGCGGCTCCTCGTCCTCGGTGGGCTGCAGGTCCAGCACCCAGGTGCAGGCCACCATCCCGGCTACGGTGAGCACGGCCGCGGTGAGCGCGAAGTGCAGCCGGGCGTCCGAGCCGAGGTGCGCGGCGAGGGTGCCGGCCGCCGAACCGGTCAGGGCACCCGCGCTCCACATGCCGTGCAGCCCCGACATGATCGACTTGTCCAGCAGCCGCTCGACCTCGACACCGAGCGCGTTCATCGCCACGTCGGCCATGCCCGCGCTCGCGCCGTAGGTGAACATCGCCAGGCACAGGGTGTACAGGTTCGGCGCGAGGGACGGCAGGACCAGGCAGAGGGTCCACAGGGCGAGCAGTCCGCGCAGGGCCGTACGGCTGCCGAAGCGGTGGCTGATCCGGCCCGCCAGCGGCATCGCGCAGGAGGCGCCGAACGCCGTGAAGGCCAGCGCGAATCCCAGCCGGCCGGAGCCGAGCGACGCGTGGTCCTGGATCCACGGCACCCGCGTGGCGAAGGAGCCGGTCACGGCGCCGTGCACGGCGAACACGGCCGCCACGGCATACCGGGCGCGCCGCGCCTCCTCCCGCGCCTGGCTCACGTCACTCATGTTCCCGCCCCTCCCCAGGAGTTCTCCGGGACACGCCTCCGGTAGGGCCGTAAACTATCAGGGTCCCTGCCTGATAGATAGTGGCCCCGCGGCCGCCGTCGGCGTCCCCCGGCGCGTCGATCTGGGAGGATTCCCGTCATGCCCGCATCTCCCAGCACCGCCCGGGCCATCAACGACCGTCTGGCCCTGGGCCTGTTGCAGCGGGAAGGCCCGCTGACGGCAGGGCAGTTGAAGCAGCTGACCGGTCTGTCCCGGCCTACGGTCGCCGACCTCGTGGAACGGCTCACCGCCGCCGGTCTGATCACGGTGGTCGGCGAGTCCGGCGAACAGCGCCGGGGCCCCAACGCCCGCCTCTACGGCATCGACGCCGAACGGGCCCATCTGGCCGCGCTCGACGTCCGTACCGGGGGTGTCTTCGTGCTGGTCTCCGACCTGGTCGGACGGGTGCTCGCGGAGACCTCCGTGCCGATCGGCGGGGACACCGGGACCGGGCCCGCCGTGGAGCAGGCGGTGGCCGCCGTCGAGCGGGCCGCCAAGGAGGCCGGTGCCGAACGGCTGCACACCGTCGGCATCGGCGCCCCGGGCCTCATCGACCCGGCCACCGGTGACCTCCGGGACTCCGGAGGCCTGCCCGCCTGGCACCGGAGCCTGGCCGCCGCCCTGCAGGAACGGCTGCCCGGGGCCCGGGTCACCGTGGAGAACGAGACCAACCTCGCTGCCCTGGCGGAACAGCGCGAGGGCGCCGCGCGGGACCGGGACACCTTCGTCCTGCTCTGGCTGGGCCATGGCGTCGGCGCGGCGGTCGTCCTGGACGGCAGGCTCCGGCGCGGCGCCTCGGGCGGCACGGGCGAGATCGGCTTCCTGCCGGTTCCGGGCACCGGCTCACTGCCCTCGGCGCGGGACTGCGACGGGGGCTTCCACTCCCTGGCCGGGGCGCAGGCGATCGGCACCCTGGCTGCGGAGTACGGCCTGCCGGTACCGGCAGCCATGGACGGACCGGGCGCGGCGGTGGTGATGCGGGAGGCCGTGGCGGAGACGGGGGAGGAGCGCGCTGGGCGTGCGGCTCCGACGGGTGACGAACGGCCCGCCGACCGCTTCCTCCACGCCGTCGCCGACCGGATCGCCGTCGGCGCCGCTTCGGTGGTGGCCGTTCTCGACCCCGGCTGTGTGGTGCTCGGCGGGGAGGCGGGGCAAGCCGGCGGCGCGGTGCTCGCGGGGCTGGTACAGGAGCGGCTGCGCCGTATGTCACCGCTGGTCACGGAGGTGCGGGCGAGCACCCTCGGTGGTACGGCGGTGCTGCGCGGCGCGCTGCTGACCGCCCGGGACCGTGCCCAGGACGACCTCTTCGCGCCACCGGACCGCACCTGACCACCCGCCGGCCGGCGAACTGAGCCCGCGCCCCAGCGGCCGACGCGGCCACGAACCGGCCCCAACGGCCCCACCGGCAGCCCCGATGCCCTGGACTCGCCGTACCTGCCCGGCCCGTGCCCTGCGGAACGGGACCGGCCCATACGCCGCCGGGGGACTCGCCCGGGGGTGCACGGTGTCCGACCGTGCGGTGCGGCTGTCGGGCGCCCTGGGGTTCCCCGCCAGGGGCCCCTGCGCACCGGAGCCCGGCGCGCGGGGTTTTTCCGGCTGGGGTCCTGCGCGCCGGGGGTTTTCCGGCCGGCGTGCCGCGCACCGGAGCAGACGCGGCCCGCTTCTGCCGTGCGCCCGAGGTCGATTCTGCCGTGCAGCCGTCCGGCGCCCGCGGCCTCTTCCGGTCGGCGTCCCGCCCACCGGAAGCGCGCCCGCCGCCGCTCCCTGAACGGCCGGGCCCGTCCGCCCGTCTCTGCCCGCTGAACGGCCAGGATCACCAGCCCGTCTCTGCCCGCTGAACGGCCGGCCGAGCTCATCCGGGCGGTCCCCGCGCTCCCTTCCGTCAGCCGCCGAAGCGTTGCGTCAGATACTCCTCGAACGTCGTCTTCCCGACCGCCCGTTCCGGCGTGAGGAGCCCCCCTTCACGGCAGGCGCGGTAGGTGCGGCCGAACAGCGGCACCTGTGCGACCGTCCGGCGCCGTCCCGTCGCGCGGAGGTAGGCACGGGCCAGCGAGTCGAGGGACCGCACCTCGGGGCCGCCCATGTCCGCGACCCGCCCGGCCGGAGCGGCGAGCGCCAGACCGGCCAGACGGTCCGCGACCTCGGTCACCTCCACCGGCTGGTCCGGGACCCCGGCCGGGACCAGCAGGACGGGCGACTTGGCCAGCCCGCCCAGGACCGAGACGAGCAGATCGTGGAACTGGGTCGTGCGCAGGACGGTCCAGCCGAGCCCCGACGCCTCGATCCGCCGCTCCACGGCCAGCTTGGTCCTGTAGTAGCCGAGCGGCACCCGGTCGGTGCCGACGATGGAGATGTAGACCAGATGGCCCACTCCGGCGCGCCGGGCCGCCGCGAGAAGGTGGTCGGCGGCCTGCTCGTCCCCGCCGCGCGGACTGCTCGCGCAGTGCACCACGGTCTCCACACCGGCGAGCGCGGCGTCGAGCCCGCTGCCGCCGGCGCGCAGATCGACGGCGTACGGCCGGGTGTGCCGGCTGAGCACCCGCACCTCGTGCCCGTCCGCCCGCAGGCGCGCCGTCACCCATCGGCCGAGCGTGCCGGTTCCGCCGGTCACCAGGATCGTGGTCATGCTGTTGCCGTCCCTCCGGACTGGGGGTGCCCCCGGTCGGAGCAGCCCTTCACCCGCTGAGACCCCCCGACCCCCGCCGAACGTGACATGCCCCGGCAGGCTTCTGGCGGCCCGGCGGCGGGCAAGGGCCGTCGTCACCGCCACCGGACCCGCCCGCACCCTAAAAGGACTAGACCAGTGTGGTCAATGGGTCCGGACCAAGGTCAATGCGCACTGGGGGACCGGCAGTTGGGCCCGTCGAGTGCGGGGCGCAGGGCGGGCGACACATACTGTGAGGGACCCCACACGGTGCACCTGTCTGGACGGCCGTCCGGCGTGGCACACTGGCCTCGTACCAGAAGCAGCGCACTCCGGGGTCGGTGAAAGTCCGAACCGGCGGTTACAGTCCGCGACCCGGTCGCTTCCAGCGGCCGGTTGACCAGGTGAAATTCCTGGACCGACGGTTAAAGTCCGGATGGGAGGCAGTGCGCGGCGGGCGGGCACGTAGATCCGTGCGCGTCGCCGTATCTGGGGCGCGTCCGTACGCGGACGGCCCTCTTTCGGCGTCGCCCCGGTGTGTCCACCCGTACATTCTGTCGTCATCGACAGGCCCCGGAGTCCGTGCCCGAAGAGGCAGGAGGACCCGGGAAGTGTTCACCGGAATCGTCGAAGAGCTGGGTGAGGTCACCGCCGTCGAGAACCTCGGCGACGCCTCGCGTTTCCGGCTCCGCGGCCCCGTCGTGACCGAGGGCGCGCAGCACGGCGACTCCATCGCCGTGAACGGAGTCTGTCTCACCGTCGTGGAGCACGAGGGCGACGAGTTCACCGCCGACGTCATGGCGGAGACCCTGAACCGCTCCAGCCTCGGCGCGCTCACCGTCGGCTCCCGGGTCAACCTCGAACGCCCCACCGCCGTGGGCGCGCGCCTCGGCGGACACATCGTGCAGGGTCATGTCGACGGCACCGGCGAGGTCCTGGAGCGCAAGCCCTCCGACAACTGGGAGATCGTGAAGATCTCGCTCCCGGCCGAACTCTCCCGCTACGTCGTCGAGAAGGGCTCCATCACCGTCGACGGCATCAGCCTCACGGTCGTGGACGCCGGCCCCGACCACTTCACCATCAGCCTCATCCCGACCACCCTCGCCCTGACCACCCTCGGCGTGAAGCAGCCGGGCGACCCGGTCAACCTCGAGGTCGACGTCATCGCCAAGTACGTCGAGCGGCTCCTCGGCGACCGCGCGCAGGGAGCCGACCGGTGAACTGGATGAACTCCGAGGCCTTCACCCTCTTCGGCCAGCGCATCATATGGTCGGACATGATCGGCAACATCCTCGGTCTGATCACCCTCGCACTCGGCTGGCGCCGCTCCCTGTGGACCTGGCCCGTGCAGTTCCTCTCCGGCCTCGTCCTCTTCGCCGCCTTCTACGGCCATCTGACCGGCAGCGCCGGCAAGCAGACCGTCGTCATGGCCGTCGCGCTCTACGGCTGGTGGCAGTGGCAGTGGCAGCGCGATCGCGGCCGGTCCGCGGACGGCCACATCGCCCCCCGGTTCGCCAGCTGGCGCGAGCGCGCGGCGATGCTCGGCGCGGCCGCCGCCGGCACCGTCGCGGTGGCCCTGCTCTTCACGGCCTACCCGTCGCTGTCCTGGGACCCCTGGCCCGACGCCTACATCTTCGTCGGCACCGTCGTGGCCATGTACGCCCAGGCCAAGGGCATGGTCGAGTTCTGGATCGCCTGGCTGCTCGTCGACCTCGTCGGCGTCCCCCTCAACTTCGCCAACGGCTACGCCTTCTCCGGTTTCGTCTACGTCATCTACGGCGCGCTCGTCCTGTGGGGCATGCGCGACTGGTGGCTGCGCTCCCGCAGGAGCTCGCAGCCCGTCCTGGAAGGAGCCCCGGCATGACCTCGGCACCGCCCCTGTACGACACGGACGCCATCGAGAACTTCGGGCTCGACCCGGTGGAACAGGCCATCGCCGACATCGCGGCCGGCCGGCCGGTCGTGGTCGTCGACGACGAGGACCGGGAGAACGAGGGCGACCTCGTCATCGCCGCCGAGAAGGCCACCCCCGAGATCGTCGCCTTCATGATGAGCGAGTGCCGCGGCCTCATCTGCGCCCCCATGGAGGGCGAGGAACTGGACCGGCTGCGACTGCCGCAGATGGTCCAGGACAACACCGAGTCGATGAAGACCGCGTTCACCGTCTCGGTCGACGCCTCCGCCGCGCACGGAGTGAGCACCGGCATCTCCGCCGCCGACCGCGCCACCACCCTCCAGCTGCTGGCGAGCGGCACGGCCGAACCGACGGACCTCGTCCGCCCCGGCCATGTCTTCCCGCTGCGAGCCAGGCCCGGCGGCGTGCTCGTGCGCAACGGCCACACCGAGGCCGCTGTCGACCTCGCCCGGCTCGCGGGCCTGCGTCCGGCCGGCGCCATCGTGGAGATCGCCGGCGAGGACGGCCGTATGCTCCGCCTGCCCGAGCTCATCCCGTTCGCCCGCAAGCACGGTCTGACGATCATCTCCATCGAGGACCTGATCGCCTACCGCCGCGACAGCGAGCCGACCGTCCGCCGCGAGGCCGAGACCCGCCTGCCCACCAAGCACGGCACCTTCACCGCCTACGGCTACCGCTCCACCGTCGACGGCGTCGAGCACGTCGCCCTCGTGCACGGCGACCTCGGTGACGGCGAGGACGTCCTGGTCCGCGTGCACTCCGAATGCCTCACCGGCGACGTCTTCGGCTCGCTGCGCTGCGACTGCGGCCCCCAGCTGGACGCCTCCCTGCAGCGCATCCAGCAGGAGGGCCGGGGCGTGGTGGTCTACCTGCGCGGCCACGAGGGGCGCGGCATCGGTCTGCTGTCCAAGCTCCGGGCCTACGAGCTCCAGGAGCGCGGCCGCGACACCCTGGACGCCAACCTCGAACTCGGTCTGCCCGCCGACGCCCGCGACTACGGCGTCGGGGCCCGCATACTCGCCGACCTCGGGGTGCACGGCGTCCGGCTGATGACCAACAACCCCGACAAGACGGACGCGTTGCTGCGCCACGGACTGAGGGTCACCGGCCGCGAGCCGATGCCGGTCCAGGCGGGCGAGCACAACCTCCACTACCTGCGCACCAAGCGGGACCGGATGGGGCACGACCTGCCCTGGCTGGACGCACCGGCCGTGCCCGGCTCGGCGGCCGCGTCCGCGACAGCCTCCGCAGCAGCCTCAGCGGCCACCTGCGGCAACCAGTAAGAAGCACGACGGCAAGGCACTTAGGAGACACGTGAGCGGCAAGGGTGCACCGGAACTGTCGGTACGCAACGCGGGCGACCTCAGGGTCGCCGTCATCGCGGCGCAGTGGCACGAGAAGGTGATGGACGGTCTGGTGGACGGCGCCCTGCGCGCCCTGCACGAGCTGGGGATCGACGAGCCGACCCTGATCCGGGTCCCCGGCAGCTTCGAACTCCCGGTCGCCGCCAAGGTGCTGGCCGGGCGCGGCTACGACGCCGTGGTCGCCCTCGGCGTCGTCATCCGCGGCGGTACGCCCCACTTCGACTACGTGTGCCAGGGCGTCACCCAGGGCCTCACCCAGGTCAGCATCGAGACCGGCGTGCCCGTCGGCTTCGGCGTACTCACCTGCGACACCGAGGAGCAGGCCCTGGACCGGGCCGGCCTGGAGGGCTCGAACGAGGACAAGGGACACGAGGCGGTGACCGCGGCGGTCGCCACCGCCGCCACACTCCGCTCAGTATCCGAACCCTGGCACTGAGGCACCGGCCGGAGCGCGTAGGGTAAGGACCACCATGTCCAAGAAGACGTTCGAGGAGCTCTTCACCGAGCTCCAGCACAAGGCCGCCCACGGCGATCCCGCCACCTCCCGCACCGCAGAGCTGGTCAGCAAGGGTGTCCATGCCATCGGCAAGAAGGTCGTCGAAGAGGCCGCCGAGGTCTGGATGGCCGCCGAGTACGAGGGCAAGGAGGCGGCCGCCGAGGAGATCTCCCAGCTGCTGTACCACGTCCAGGTGATGATGGTCGCCCGCGGTATCTCCCTGGACGACGTCTACGCCCACCTGTGAACCGCCCGCCGCACAAGCCGTAGAGCCGTAGTAAACCCCTTCACGCAAAGGAAGCCGACCTCATGCTGCGCATCGCCGTCCCCAACAAGGGTTCACTGTCCGGCCCTGCGGCGGAGATGCTGCATGAGGCCGGCTACCAGCAGCGCCGCGAGTCCAAGGAACTGCGGATCGTCGACCCGGAGAACGAGGTCGAGTTCTTCTACCTCCGCCCCCGCGACATCGCGATCTACGTCGCCTCCGGCCGCCTCGACATGGGCATCACCGGCCGCGACCTGCTGATCGACTCCGGCGCCGAAGCCGAGGAGATCCTGCCGCTCGGCTTCGCCCGCTCCACCTTCCGCTTCGCCGCCAAGCCGGGCACCGCGAGCGGCATCCAGGACCTGAAGGGCAAGACGGTCGCCACCTCCTACGAGGGCATCGTCGCCGGGCACCTCGCGGACAGCGGTGTCGACGCCTGCGTCGTGCACCTCGACGGCGCCGTGGAGACGGCGATCCAGCTGGGTGTCGCGGAGGTCATCGCCGACGTCGTGGAGACCGGCACCAGCCTGCGCAACGCGGGCCTGGAGGTCTTCGGCGAGCCGATCATGAAGTCCGAGGCCATCGTCATCCGCCGCACCGGCACCGACGGAGAGGAGCCGAAGGTCCAGCAGTTCCTGCGCCGCCTCCAGGGCGTCCTGGTCGCCCGGACCTACGTGATGATGGACTACGACTGCCGCGTCGAGCAGCTGGAGAAGGCCGTCGCGCTCACCCCCGGCCTGGAGTCCCCGACCGTCTCCCCGCTGCACAACGAGGGCTGGGTCGCCGTCCGCGCCATGGTCCCCGCCAAGGAGGCGCAGCGGATCATGGACGACCTCTACGCCATCGGCGCCCGTGCCATCCTGACCACGGCCATCCACGCCTGCCGCCTGTAAGAGGTGCGCACCGAGATGGCCGACACCCCCACCACCCTTCCGTCCCTTCCCGTCACCTTCCGGCCGGGCCACACCCGGGCGATCCTGCTCACCGCCGGTGTCCTGATCTTCCTGACCATCTCCGGGGTCGCGATGCTGCTGGAGCAGCTGGGCCCGGGGGAGCGGGCCAGCTTCGTCGTCACCGGGGCGCTGATCTTCTGGGTGCTGGCCCAGCTGGCCCGGATCAAGGTCGTAGCCGACGAGGCCGGTGTCACCGTGGTCAACATCGCCAGCAAGCGGCGCCTGGACTGGGCGGAGATCGTCCAGGTGAACCTCCGTCCGGGCGATCCCTGGGTCTTCCTCAACCTAAGCGACGGCACCAGCCTGCCCGCGCTCGGCATCCAGCCGGGACTGGCCAAGCGGCGCGCCATCGCCGACGCGCAGGCCCTGCGGGCCCTCGCCGAGGCCCGGGCGACGGCCCACCCGGAGGAAGATCAGGGCTGACTCGGGGCTCCCACCCTGCCCGAGTGGCCCGTGTCTTGATTAATCTGGTGGCGGAGGTGCGTTCGCTGCGCCTCCGCCCCTGGGGCGCCACCCGGTGCACAGGGGTTCCTGCTACCCGAGGAGTGACTCCCTCCAGCGATGGACGGATCGTCCTGTAGTACCTGCGCCGCCCCGACCCGACATACCGGGAAGGCGGTGGCAGCGTGACCGTCTCCCTGCTGCTCCTCGGAGCGGCTTTCCTGTTGATCCTCGCCAACGGCTTCTTCGTGGCGGCCGAGTTCGGCCTGGTGACCGTCGAGTCCACGGACGCCGAAAAGGCCGCGGCCGAGGGCGACCGCCGGGCCCGCAGGGTCGCCGAGTCCCTGAAGGAACTGTCCTTCCAGCTCTCCGGCACCCAGCTCGGCATCACCATCACCTCCCTGGTCGTCGGCATGCTCGCCGAACCGGCCCTGGCCCGGCTGCTGCACGCCCCGTTCGCCGCCGTCGGCATACCCCGGGGAGCCGTCTCCGGTGTCGCGGTGGTCGTCGGCATGCTGCTGGCCTCCGCGGTCCAGATGGTGATCGGCGAGCTCGTACCCAAGAACTGGGCGGTGTCCAAGCCGCTGCCGGTGGCCCGGTTCGTGGCCGGCCCGCAGCACCACTTCTCCCGCCTGTTCCGCCCGGTGATCTCCGCGCTGAACACGGTCGCCAACCGGCTGGTGAGAGCCCTCGGCGTGGAACCCGCCGAGGAACTGGCCTCCGCCCGCACCCCGGGCGAGCTCGTCTCCCTGGCCCGGCACTCCGCCCAGGCAGGCGCCCTGGAACAGGACACGGCCGACCTGTTCGTGCGCACCCTGTCCCTGGGCGAGCTGACCGCACAGCACGTCATGACCCCCCGCGTGAAGGTCAGCGCCCTCCAGGACACGGCCACCGCCGAGGACGTCGTCAACCTCACCCGGGCCACCGGTCTGTCCCGCTTCCCCGTCTACCGGGAGAAGATCGACGAGATCGTCGGCATGGCCCATCTGAAGGACGCCCTCGCCGTGCCGGTGCACGACCGGCTGCGCACCCCGGTCGCCCGCATCGCCCGCAAGGCCCTCCTGGTCCCCGAGACGCTGCCGGTCCAGCCCCTGCTCGCCCGGCTGCGCAGTGAGCAGCCCATCGCCGTCGTCGTCGACGAGTACGGCGGCACGGCGGGCGTGGTCACCCTGGAGGACATCGTTGAGGAACTCGTCGGCGAGGTCCGCGACGAGCACGACGCCACGGACGTGCCCGAGCTGGCACCCGCCCCGCCGGAGGACGGCAGGCCCGCCTGGGACGCCGACGGCAGCTGCCGCGTCGACATCCTGCAGCGCATAGGCCTCGACGTCCCCGAGGGGCCGTACGAGACGGTCGCCGGACTCGTCGCCGACCTGCTCGGCCGCATCCCGGCCCCCGGCGACCGGGCCGAGCTGCCCGGCTGGCGGCTCTCGGTCCGCCAGGTCGGCCACTACCGCGCCGAGCAGGTCCGCCTGGTCCGGACGGCCCCGGCGATGAATGCCATGGAGGCCGTCCGATGAGCGTCCTCCAGCTGGTCTTCGCCGCGCTGCTCGTGCTCACCAACGGCTTCTTCGTCGGCGCCGAGTTCGCGCTCGTCTCCGTGCGCCGCAGCCAGATCGAACCGCTCGGCACCGCCCGGGCCCGCCAGGTGCTGTACGGCCTGGAGCGGCTGCCGCAGATGATGGCCGCGGCCCAGTTCGGCATCACGGTCTGTTCCCTGACCCTGGGGGCCGTGGCCGAGCCGACGGTGGCGCACCTGCTGGAGCCGGTGTTCGCCGCGCTCCACCTCCCGGACGGCATGGTGCACCCGCTGGGTTATGTCATCGCCCTCGCCGCGGTGGTCTTCTTCCACCTGGTCATCGGCGAGATGGTGCCGAAGAACCTCGCGATGGCGGCACCCGAGAAGGCGGCGCTGTGGCTCAGCCCGGGGCTGGTGTACTTCGCCCGCCTCTGCAAGCCGATCACCGTGGCCCTCGGCGCCTGCGCCCAGGGCATCCTGCGGGTCTTCCGGGTCGAGCCCAAGGACGAGGTCGAGGCCGTCGTCACCAGCGAGCAGCTCAACCGCCTGCTGGAGGACTCCGGCCAGGCGGGCCTGCTCGACCCCGAGGAGCGGGAACGGCTGGAGGACGCCCTGGAGCTGGGCTCCCGCCCGGTCACGGACGTCCTGCTGCGCAGGGAGTCCCTGGTCACGGTGACGCCGGCGGTCACCCCGGGCGAGATCGTCGCGCTGACGGCCCGCACCGGTTACTCCCGCTTCCCGGTCGCCGCGACGGACAAGGGCACCTTCATGGGGTACGTCCACGTCAAGGACGTCCTGGACCTGGAGGACTCCGAGCGGGCCGTGCCGCAACACGTCTGGCGCCCCATGGCCACGCTCCGGGCCGAGCTGCCGCTCGACGACGCGCTGACGGTCATGCGGCGCGCGGCCACGCATCTGGCCCAGGTCGCCGATCCCTCCGGCAAGGTGCTGGGTCTGGTGGCTCTGGAGGATGTCCTGGAGCTGCTGGTGGGTGAGGTACGGGATCCGGCGCACCGGGCGCTCCCGGACGTGCGGCTGGCGGAGCCGAGGGTGAGCGGGGAGCCGGAGGAAGCACTCGCCTGAGTGTTCGGTGCGGCGGGGCTGTGCGACTGCCGCCCGGTGGAGAGCCGGTGCGGCGGTGCCGCGTGCCGGGCACAGCCCCGCGCCCCTTCGGGGCGCTCCTACATGCCCGGCGGATCGTGCGGTCCCCGCCCCGACAGGACCTCGCCGTAGGCCTGCATCAGGTCGGGCAGCCGCAGCGTGGCCAGGTCCTCCCGTGACAGCGTCCCGGCGTACGTCGACAGGCGAAGGTCCCGGTACGCGCAGCTCTTCTCGTACAGCGTCCGCAGGAACCGCCCGTTGCCCAGCTCGTCGATCCATCCCTGATCGACCACGTGCCCGGCGATCGAGCGCAGTTCCTCCAGCGCCTCCTCGTCCCACGCGTCCCCGTTCTCCGTGGCCAGCACCTTCCCGATCTCGGTGAGTTCCTGCGGCCGGTAGGAGGGGAAGTCGACGCGGGTCGTGAAACGGGAGGACAGGCCGGGGTTCGCGGCCAGCAGCCGGTCCATGCCCTCCGGATAGCCGGCGAGGATCACCACGAGGTGGTCCCGATTGTCCTCGGCCCGCTTCAGCAGCACCTGCAGGGCCTCGTCGCCGTACGCGTCCCCCTTGCCGTACCCGGTGTTGGACAGCGAGTACGCCTCGTCCACGAACAGCACCCCGCCGATCGCGGAGTCGATGAGCTCGTTGGCCTTCACGGCCGTCTGCCCCAGGTACTCGCCGACCAGATCGGCCCGCTGGGCCTCCACCAGGTGGTCCCCGCCGAGCAGGCCGAGGGCGTAGAAGACCCGGCCGAGGATCCGGGCCACCGTGGTCTTGCCGGTCCCGGACGGCCCCGAGAAGACGAAGTGCCGTTTCGGCGGCTGCACCGGCAGCCCCTGCCCGGCCCGCAGCCGGGCCATGTTCAGCTGCGCGGACAACGCCTTGACCTGGCGCTTCACCGGTTCCAGACCCACCATGCGCTCGAGCTCGGCGAGCGCCTCCTCAAGTAGTCCCGGATCGGTCGGGCCGGCCGGGATCGGCGAGGAGGGCACCCCGGTCTTCACCCGCACCGCCGGATCGGTCACCGACGGCAGGGGCCCCGTCGGCAGATCCGGCTCCGGCAGCCGCAGATCGCGGCTCTCGGTGCCGAAGAGCGGATCGAAGCCGTCCGGGCCGTCCACGCTGTCCTGCCCTGCGCCCGTCAGGGTGATCGCGGCGAGGTCGGCGGTGTCGTCGTAGCCGTCGCCCTCGGCGATCGCCGCGAGCCGTGCCGAGGTGTCCATGAAGGCCGGGTCGACCCGGTGCACGGCCCGGTACAGGGGGAGTGCCGCCGCCGAGCGGCCCGTGCCCTCGTGTGCCCTCGCCAGCCAGTAGCGCAGCTCCTTGCGCTGCGGCTGCTCACTGCGGCAGCGCATCAGCGCCGCCGAGAGCAGCGGCTCGGCCTGGCCGTACATCTCCAGCCGGACCCGGGCCATGCCGCCGAACAGGCCGGCCTCGATGCCGAGCATGGGATCGTCCAGCAGCGGGTCGGTGTGCCGGACCAGTTGCTCCCAGTCCTTCACCAGATAGGCACGGCAGGCGTGCAGAAAGCGCACCTGCGGATCGGTGTCGACCGGGGGCAGTCCGGCCAGAGCCCGGTCCAGCTCGGGCACGTGCCGGCCGTCCAGCCAGTGCGAGGCGTGTGCCAGCAGCAGATCACGCGGACTCTCCAGCACGGGCTGCACCCACCAGCCGAGCCAGTACCAGGAGTTGAGCGTGCGGCGATGGCGGGCGCGCTGTTCGCCGAAGCGGTCGCGGTGCCGGAACATCCTGAGCAGCGCGGTCGTCGTGTCCACCCGGAGCGCGTGCAGCCCGAGCCAGCCGTCCGCCATCCCCGGGTCCATCCGCACCGCGGCGCGGAACTCCTCCTCCGCCTGCGGGTAGGCGCCCATCGTGTAGGCGTCCACCCCTCGCAGCCAGGCGAGGTCGGCCGGGGCCTCGGGGCCCTGCGTGCCGAAGTCCATCCCGTCCCCCCACAGACCGTGCCCCCGTGGTTCACCACCGGGCACGTCGCCCGACGGCCGCCGCGGTCGAACCGCCGTGCCGCGGACCGGAGTTACAGGTGCGCGAGGCAGCCTCGAAGGTCGCACCGAGGGCATCGTACCCGCGTGGCGACCGCGTGCCGAAGGGTGCCGCACGGGCCGTTTGACGAGGTGGGAGCAGACGGGGCGCACACGACTCGGTGACCCAGGGTGAGCGGATCGGTGCGCGGGGCGCCCGGGAAAGGGGCGCGCGGGCAGAACGAAGCCCCCGATCACGGGGGAACAACCGGGGGCTTCGCGTCTGTGGGCGGCTCCGATGGCCGCTCATTGAGAACGTAAGACCTGTACGGCCCTTGGGTCAAGCGCAGTTGGGGCACTAGGGAAAGTTCGCCCGCAAGGCTGTTCATGACTTCACCGCAATGCGGACGGCCTGTCACTCTCGGTCACGACTTGGTCCGGTCCAGGCGTTGCCCCGGGGCCCGGCAGTATCTCGTACCCCTGCTGTGTCTGCAGCACCAGAAGATCGGCATGGGGGCGCGAAGGGTCCCCGGCGAAGTGCGCGCGCTCCGCCTCGGTCCAGCCGTTCCAGAACTCCCGCTGCTCCGCCCCGTCCCGCAGCCGGCCGCGCGTCCAGGACTCCTCCCGTGGCACCTCCATCCACAGCAGGAGGGCCAGATGCGGCCGCAGTGCCCGGCGTCCGGCGCCGACTCCCTCGACGAGGACCACCGGCGCGGCCGGCAGCGGGCGTGACGCGCCGAACGCGCGGGCGCGCCAGTCGTAGGGGGCGTAGGACGCCTCCCTGCCGTGGGCGAGCGGCTGGATCACCTGGGTCGTCAGCCGGCCGGTCCACGCGAAGAGCTCCTCGTGGCAGGCGATGTCGTCGAGGTGCAGCACCGGGGCCCCGCCGAGCGCGGCGGCCAAGTGCCCGGTGAAGGTGGACTTCCCCGAGCCGGCGTGTCCGTCCACGCCGATCAGCCGGACCGGCCCGAGGGACGGTGGAAGCCCGCGCAGTCGGGCGGCGAGGTCGTGAATGGTGGTTCCCGGGGGTGGATCGGTGTGGGTGGTTTTCCGGAAAACAGTGTAGTAGCGGCCCATAGTGGCCGTGACGCCGAGGGGGCGGGACGGAAAGACGTCGTGGATTGAACCACCGGCTGGCGGCCAGTCAATGCCACGGATAAACATTCGCGAATCCCGTGACCGATATGTCGAATTAGGCGTTCCGGGTGCGCCCGCGGCTGAGTAGGGTGCCTCCAGCGCAACCGCTGTGCACTACGGGGACTGGCAGGGGGACATGGCCGCGGAGTTATTCGAAGGGCACTATGTATGGCATCCGGCGGCCGACGACCGTGTCCTGGCGAGCGTGTGCGTCGATGTGCGCGCCGGACGTTATCGATACGCGGACGAAGCCCTCGCCGAGACGCGTTCCGACTTCGCCCTGCGCGCCCATCGCTCGCTGGTCCTGGCCTCCGAGGCGGCAGGTACCGATCTGGTCGAACGCTGGCTCGCCGAGGAGCCGACACCCGAGGCCGCGCTGATGTGGGCCCGGGTAGCGGCGCAGCGCGCGCTCAGGGCCGCCGACGCGCGCGACGAACGCGCCGAGGCGCTGGAGCGCATCGCGCTGACCGCCTGCGACCGGGCCGCCGCCATGGCCCCCGAGGACCCCACGCCCTGGGTCGCCAAGCTCGCCATGGCCCGGCTGCACCGGCCCTGTGACCCGGCCCCGCGAGGACTGCTCACCGCCCCGCCCGGCCCCTGGCGGCTGTTCGGGCACATCCTGTCGCTGGACGCCTGGCATCGCGAGGGCTACCACCGCTTCCTGTCGTTCTTCTTCACGCGGTACGGCGGTTCCGTCAACGCCGCCTGGGACGTGGCCGCCTTCCTCAGCCAGCGGGCGCCCGCCGGCTCTGCCCTCCGGCTGCTGCCCCTGGTGGCCCTGGTGGAGAGCTACAACCCCACGCAGCTGCTCGCCGAGCGCGTCTGGGAGCAACCGCAGTGGCGCTCCACCGCGCTCGCCATCTACCACAACTGGCTGCCCACGGTGGCCGGTTGCCGCTTCACCCCGGTGCTCGACCTCGCCTACCTCGGGCACGCGCTGGTCATGGCCCAGCGCGAGTTCGAGGCCCGGGCGGTGCTCACGGCGATGGGCCCGTACGCCTCGCGCATGCCCTGGAGCGCCTTCGGCGACCCCGCCGAACAGCTCACCCGGGCCCGGCGCGCCTGCGGCTTGCCCGTCCCGCGCCCCGGCTGATTCCGGCTCGCCCCTCCACCCCCACCTCCCCATCGAGAGAAAGGCCGATCTGTGTCGGAACGGACATCGACGCCCGGGGCGCAAGCCCGTGCGGGCGGGGACCCGGTCGTGCTCGACGACGACGCCACCCTGCACGCGATGGGTTACCCGCGGAAACTCACCCGGCGTTTCCAGGCGTTCGACAATTTCGCGATCTCCTTCACCATCATCAATATCCTCTCGGGTATTTTCTCGTCCTTCGGATTCGGAATGAATGCGGGTGGCCCCAGCATTCTCGTGTTCGGCTGGATCGGTGTGTGCGTCATGGTGCTGCTCATCGGCGCATCCATGGCGGAAGTCGCCTCGGCCTTTCCGACGAGCGGCGCCCTGTATTTCTCCGCCGGTAAACTCGCGAAGCGGCACAAGGGTGCCTGGTCCTGGTTCACGGGCTGGCTGAACTTCGTCGGCCAGATCGGCGGCACCGCCGCCACCGGCTATGCGGCCGCCACCTTCATCCAGGCCTTCCTGCACCTTCAGTGGCCCTCGTACGAGCCCACGACGCACCAGACGGTCCTGATCACGGCCGTGATCATCGTGGTGCAGGGCCTCGCCAACACCTACACCGTGCAGCTCGTCGCCGTGCTGAACCGCATTTCCGTGTGGTGGCTGCTGATCGGACTCGTCGTGATCGTGGCCGCACTCATAGTCATGCCCGATCACCATCAGCCGGTGTCCTTCGTGACGCATTTCGAGAACAACACCGGCTTCACGAGCGGGCTTTACGGCGGCATGCTCGGCCTGCTGGTCACCAGCTGGACGTTCACCGGGTTCGACGGCAGCTTCCACATGTCCGAGGAAACGGTCCACGCGACGGTCAACGCACCCAGGGGGATCACCCGGGCCATCGGCTATTCGGCGATCACCGGCCTGATCCTGATGCTGGCACTGGTCTACAGCATTGGCGACTACGCGAAGGAGGCCGGTTCGGACGCGCCGCCCGTGCAGATCCTCATCGACGGCCTCGGCCTCGGCGCCGCCAAGGTCATGCTCCTGATCGTCATCGGCGCGATGCTCTTCTGCGGTCTGGCCAATCTCACCAGCAACACCCGGCAGATCTTCGCCTTCTCCCGGGACGGTGCCATGCCCGGCTCCCGCTGGTGGCACTCGGTCTCGCCGCGCACCCGCACGCCCGTGAAGGCGGTGTGGCTCGCAGTGGTCTGCTCGGTGGCCCTGGTGGTGCCCGGCTGGTGGTCGCACACCGCGTTCACCGCCATCGTCAGCGTCAACGTGGTCGGTCTCTTCCTCGCCTACGCTGTGCCGATCTTCCTACGGCTGCGGCTGGGTGACGAGTTCCGGCCGGGGCCCTGGCACCTGGGCCGCTGGGGCCGGCCGATCGGCTGGCTCGCGGTGGTCTGGATCGTCCTCAGCAGCGTCCTTTTCATGCTGCCGCAGGCCTCGCCGATCACGGTCGACTCCTTCAACTACGCCCCGATCGCGCTCGCCGCCGTCCTGGTGGTGGCGACGGTGTGGTGGTTCGCCACCGCCCGCCGTCGTTTCCAGGGCCCCGTCAGCTATGGGCGCCCCGACGAGGTCGCGGCGATGGACCTGGTCTGAGCAGGTCCGGCGCGGGCGGCCGCGCGCCGTCCCGGAACGCCGCCGCGTGGGTGCCGGCCGGGCCCACGCGGCGGTGCCGCACATCGGGACGGCCCCGCGCGCTCAGGGGCGCCGCCCCCTGTCCTCCTTCCAGTGGCCGAGACCAATGTTCTCGGCGTGCCGTGCGCGGAAGTGCTGGCAGGGGCATGCCGCCTGCTCCATAGTGGGCGCACAGCCGTGCACCGGAACAGCCCCGTCCCGCACTCCTGGGGGGTACCCGCGCCCATGAGCAGAGCCCAGCAGCCGTCCCGCAGAAGCGTCCTCGCCGTCGCCGTCGCCACGGCGGTGGCCGGAGCCACGGCCCCCGCTGCTGCCGCCGCGCAGCGGCCCGCCGGCGCCGCAGACGACCCCGGCCGGGCGCAGGCCCGTCCGATCGACTACCACGCCTGGACCACGTACCGCGCATGGCGGCGCGGCGCGGCCCAGGGCGTCCGGGCCGCCAGCGGCGCCCGGCCCGGCGTCGTCATCGGCGTCCCCGCCGGCCGCACCGACTACACCGACCCGCACACCGGGACGACCGCCACCTGGGAGTACGCCACCTGGACCTCGCCGGTCCACCGGCTCACCGTCCCCGCCACCGAGGTCGTCGCCTCCTGGAACGCGCACACCCCCCACGGCACCTGGATCCAGGTGGAGCTGCAGGGCACGTACTCCGACGGCAGCGAGACCCCGTCGTACGTGATGGGCCGCTGGGCCGCCGGCGACCAGGACATCAAACGGACCTCCGTGGACGGCCAGGCCGACGGCAGGAGCGCCGTCTGGACCGACACGTTCGCCATCGACGACGCGAGCACGGGCCTGCGCCTTGCGTCGTACCGGCTGCGCCTCACCCTCTACCGCAGGCCCGGCACCCACCTGACGCCCACCGTGTGGCGGCTCGGCGCCATGGGGTCCGACGTCCCCGACCGCTTCACCGTCCCCGCCTCCACCCCCGGCCTCGCCCGGGAACTGGCCGTCCCGCGCTACTCGCAGGAGATCCACAAGGGCCAGTACCCGCAGTACGACAACGGCGGCGAGGCCTGGTGCAGCCCCACCTCCTCGCAGATGATCATCGAGTACTGGGGCGGCAGGCTCACCCCCGAGCAGCTGTCCTGGGTCGACCCCTCGTACGCCGATCCGCAGGTGGACAACGCCGCTCGCGCCACCTACGACTACCAGTACGAGGGCTGCGGCAACTGGCCCTTCAACGCGGCCTACGCGGCCACCTTCGCCGGCGTCCAGGGCGTGATCACCCGGCTCGCCTCGCTGACCGACCTGGAGACACTGATCGCGGCCGGCATCCCGGCCATAACGTCCCAGTCGTTCCTGAAGACCGAGCTGACCGGAGCCGGCTACGGCACCGCGGGCCATCTGATGACGGTGATCGGGTTCACCGCGGACGGCGACGTCATCGCGAACGACCCGGCCTCGCCGGACGACGAGGCGGTGCGACGGGTCTACCTGCGCCGGGAGTTCGAGAACATCTGGCTCAGGACCAAGCGGTACAACGCCTCCGGCAAGGTCGTCTCCGGCACCGGGGGAGTGTGTTACCTGTACTTCCCGGCCCACCCCACTCCGGCCCAGCGCAAGGCGCTCGCGGCGGTGGGTGTGCGCTGACCCTGTGAGCAAGCTCATCGCCGCACAAGGCGCCGCGGGTGGCAGGGTGGACGAACGGGCGGAGACCCCCTCCCCTGGATCCGATGCGTACGTCCGACCTCTGCGAGCAACGCCATGACCGCACACCCGGCCACCGCCACCCGCGCCCGCACCGGCGGCCCTGGTGAAGACGGCCCGAAGGTCCTCGAGCACGTCATGGGCTGGGTCCTCGTGGTGGTCGTCGCGATGCTCGTGACCCGGCTCGGCCTGCTCTGAATCGACCCGCTCACGCGTGCGGCATGTTCTGACATACTGCGGAGGTCCCGCCGACCGCCTGGAACAGGGTCGAAATTGACTATGCCGCATCAGCGTGCTGCCGTCCGTCCCCGGATGCGCGGTACCGAGCGCTCGGTCGCGCGTCGCGCCGAACTCATCGCCATCGGGCGGCGGTTGTTCGCCGACACGTCCTACGACGCGCTGTCCATGGACGACATCGCCCGCCAGGCGCATGTCGCCAAGGGGCTGATCTACTACTACTTCCAGTCCAAGCGCGGCTACTACCTGGCGATCATCCAGGACTCCGTCGCCGATCTGGTCACCTCTGCCGCCGGCGGCCTGGAGCAGCCCGCCGTGGAGCGCGTCCACCGCACCATCGACGGCTATCTGCGCTACGCCGAGCACCACCAGGCCGCCTACCGCACCATCGTCAGCGGCGGCGTCGGCTTCGACACCGAGGTGCACGCCATCCGCGACGGCGTGCGCGAGGCGATCATCGCCACGATCGCCGAAGGGGCCTACGGCCGCAGCGACATCGCCCCGCTGGCCCGGATGGGCCTGCTCTCCTGGGTCTGCAGCGTCGAGGGCGCGACCCTCGACTGGATCGACCGGCCCGAGCTGTCCCGCGACACCATGCGCGCGCTCCTGGTGAAGACGCTCGGCGGAGCGCTGCGCGCCGTGGAGGAGCTGGACCCGGCCTACCCGGCGCCGCCACCGGCCCGCCGCGACACCTGACGCACCGGGGAGCGCAGGCTCGTGGTCCTCCGCTCCCGGGCCCCCGTGCCGGGGTTACTTGATGGCCTTGACCAGCTCACCGTTCGCGGTGTCGCCGCTCAGTTCCCAGAAGAAGGTGCCGCCGAGTCCCTGCTGGTTCTTGTAGGTCATCTTCGTGGCGACGGTCGCCGGGGTGTCGTAACTCCACCAGTCCTTCCCGCACTTGGCGTAGGCCGTGCCGCCCACGGTGCCGGTCGCGGGGCACTTGGTCTTGAGCACCTTGTAGTCGTCGATGCCCTGCTCGTACGTCCCCGCCGCCGGTCCGGTGGCCGTGCCGCCGGGCGCGGCCTGGGTGACGCCGGTCCAGCCGCGGCCGTAGAAGCCGATGCCGAGCAGCAGCTTGGACGCCGGGACGCCGAGGCCCTTGAGCTTGGCGATGGTCGCGGAGGTGTCGTAGCCCGCCTTCGGGATGCCCGGGTAGGAGGTGAGCGGGGAGTGCGGGGCGGTCGGGCCGCTGGCGTCCCACGCGCCGAAGTAGTCGTACGTCATCGGGTTGTACCAGTCGACGTACTGGGCCGCGCCCGCATAGTCCGCCGCGTCGATCTTGCCGCCGCTGGAGGCGTCCGCCGTGATCGCCGCCGTGACCAGGCTGCCGGAGCCGAACTTCTGCCGCAGCGAGGCCATGACCTTCCTGAACGCCTCCCGGCCGCTGGTGTCGCAGGTGTTGCCGCAGGCGTTCGGGTACTCCCAGTCGATGTCGATGCCGTCGAACAGCCCGGCCCACTTGGAGTTCTTCACCAGGTCGTAGCAGGACTGGGCGAACGCCGAGGGGTTCTTCGCGGCCTCGCCGAAGCCGCTGGACCAGGTCCAGCCGCCGAAGGACCACAGGACCTTCAGGCCCGGGTGCTTCTTCTTCAGCTTCAGCAGCTGGTTGAAGTTGCCGCGCAGCGGCTGGTCCCAGGTGTCGGCGACGCCGTCCACCGAGTCGGCGGCGGTGTACGCGCGGTCGGTGGCCGCGTAGGAGTCGCCCATGGCGCACTTTCCGCCGGTGACGTTGCCGAAGGCGTAGTTGATGTGGGTCAGCCTGGCGACCGAGCCCGAGGTCTCGATGTTCCTGACGTAGTACTTGCGGTCGTAGGTGCCCCATTCGGTGAAGTAGCCGACGACCTTCGAGCCGGCCTTGACCCGCGGTGCGGTCGGGGCCGCCGCGGTGGCGGTGCCCGTGCCGGCGAGCAGTCCGGCGCCGAGGGCGGCGGTACAGGCGGCCGAGACGAGCGCCCGGAACCGGGAGCGGTGGGGAGTGTGCATCGGGTGTCTCCTCGTGGGGGGAGGGGAACGCGCGCCGATTGGCATGAACGCGGTAAAGCGTTGGTCATGCACGGTAGGAGGACTAGACCACTGCGTCAATGGTTCGTACCAATTTCGGGACCGGGAAATCTTCCGGCTGGATTCTTGAAGTAAGCGGTCGTTAACTGGTGACGGGAGGTCGCTGATCGGGCATACTCACAGCGCAGAGCCGCTGGTCAGCCACTTCCGAGACCCGGGAGCGGGCACCTTCGGCCATCCGGAACGAACAGGCGGAGCCGCCCCCACCCGACGGGCCAGACCGCCGGTGCCCGAAAGAGGGAGGAGACCGACGCCATGCCCGACCGCGACCCGCAGCCGGTGGAGCGTCAGCTGCCGACGGAGGAGGCGCGGGATCTGCTCGCCCTCGTCCGCGACATCGCCCAGCGCGAGATCGCGCCCAGGGCGGCCGAGGAGGAGGACGCGGGGCGCTTCCCGCGCGAGGTCTTCACCCTGCTCTCCGAATCCGGCCTGCTCGGCCTGCCGTACGACTCCGAGTACGGCGGCGGCGACCAGCCCTACGAGGTCTACCTCCAGGTCCTGGAGGAGCTGGCCGCGGCCCGGCTCACCGTGGGCCTGGGCGTCAGCGTGCACACCCTCGCCTCCTACGCGCTCGCGACCTACGGCACCAAGCAGCAGCAGGTCGAGCACCTGCCCGCCATGCTCGGCGGCGGCCTGCTCGGCGCGTACTGCCTCTCCGAGCCGTCCTCCGGCTCCGACGCGGCCTCCCTGCGCACCAAGGCCGTCCGTGACGACGGGGGCACCTCCGGCGCGAGCGGAGCCGAGCGTGGGGGACAGTGGGTGATCAACGGCACCAAGGCCTGGATCACGCACGGCGGCATCGCCGACTTCTACACCGTGATGGCGCGCACCGGTGAGGAGGGCCCGCGCGGGATCACCGCCTTCCTGGTCCCCGGGGACGCGCCCGGCCTGAGCGGGGCGGTGCCCGAGAAGAAGATGGGCATGAAGGGCTCACCCACCGCCCAGGTCCACCTCGACGGCGTCCGGGTCGGCGACGACCGGCGGATCGGCGAGGAGGGCCAGGGCTTCTTCATCGCCCTGTCCGCCCTCGACTCCGGGCGGCTCGGCATCGCAGCCTGTGCGATCGGCCTGGCCCAGGCCGCGCTCGACGAGGCGGTCGCCTACGCCACCCAGCGCCGGCAGTTCGGGCGTCCGATAGCCGACTTCCAGGGCCTGCGCTTCATGATCGCCGACATGGCCACCCAGATCGAGGCCGGCCGCGCGCTCTACCTCGCGGCGGCCAGGCTGCGCGACGCCGGCAAGCCGTTCGCCAAGCAGGCCGCCATGGCCAAGCTGCACTGCACCGACACGGCCATGAAGGTCACCACGGACGCCGTGCAGATACTCGGCGGCTACGGCTACACCGCCGACTTCCCGGCCGAGCGCTACATGCGGGAGGCCAAGGTCCTGCAGATCGTCGAGGGCACCAACCAGATCCAGCGGATGGTCATCGCCCGTCACGTGGCGGGACCCGAAGGTCGCTGAACTGGCCCGTGCGGACCGTCGGGGCCGCCAGCCTGATCCACTCCGGGTCGTGGCGGCCCGGCAGGGTGCGGCCGCGGTCGGCCCACGTGCGCATGAGATCGCGGTAGATGGGCGGGTCCTGCGGCGCGGGCGGCGGCGGAACCGATTCTGCCGGGCGCGGGACGAATACACGGCGCTGACGCCCGGTGACCGAGTGCATGGGGGTCATGCCTGGGGAACGCGGCAGCGGCCGGACAGGTCACCGCCCGGCGGAATCGAGCGTCAGTTCAGCTCCGTCCCGTCCGCGATCTGGCCTCCTCAGGTCATCTGACGTAACGTCAGCCGACCGTCTCTCAGGGGGTGTCCGTGGCCGACGACCGTCCCGTACCGCTCGACGAGTACCCCGTGCACCAGGTGCCGCTGTCCATGAAGCACGTGGCGACCGGTGACCGGAACGCCTACGACCGCTGCATCTTCCACGTCTTCGACCACGCCGGCCGAGCCCTGCTCATCCTCGGTCTCGGCGTCTACCCCAACCTGGGCGTGATCGACGCCTACGCCACCCTGCGCACCGGCGACACCCTGCACGCCGTGCGCGCCTCGGACGCCCTGGGCGAGGACCGGATGCGGCTCGCCGTCGGGCCCCTGCGCATCGAGGTCCTCCGGCCCCTGCACGAGCTGCGCCTGGTCTGTCAGGACGACCAGCTGTCCTACGACCTCACCTGGACCGCCGCCTTCCCCGCCCTCTGGGAGCCGCACCACCTCCAGCGCCGGGGCGACCGGCTCACCCTCGAGGGCCGCCGCTTCGTCCAGGCGGGCACCGCGCAGGGTGTCGTCCGGGCCGCAGGAGCGAAGTTCCTGGTCGGCCCGGACGACTGGACCGGCACCCGGGACCGCAGCTGGGGCGTCCGGCCGGTCCCGGGCGAGGACGGCGGCCGGCTCGCCGCCGACCACCCCGCGGAGGGCTTCCACTGGATCTGGTGCCCGGTCCGCTTCGAGGACCGTTTCCTGATGGTCATCACCCAGGAGGACGCCGACGGCTACCGTTCCCTGAACGACGCCACCCTGGTCCGTCCGGGCCGGCGCGACCGCCAACTGGGCTGGCCCCAGGCCGAGATCGGCTACCGCTCGGGCACCCGCCACCCGGAACGGGCGGTCGTCCGTCTGGGAGACACCCGGGCACCGTGCGAACTGGACGTCGAGATCCTGGCCTCCTCGCCGCTCGCGCTCGGCGCGGGCTATCCGCCGGCGGACGACTGGCAGCACGGGACCTGGCTGGGGCCCGGATGGACCGACCGGCGCACCTACGACATGACCCTGCCCCACCCCCTGGCCGCCTACGGCGTCACCGACCACTCGGCCCGCTTCCGGCTCGACGGGCAGACCGGTCACGGCATCTTCGAGCACGGCTCGTTCGGCCGGCACGACCCGAGCGGCTTCACCGGCTTCGACTCGGTCGCGCCCTGAGGAGGGAGCCCGGCATGGCCACGGCACCACGCCCCCGTACCACCACCCGCGACTCGGAACACCTGGCCCGGCGCCTCACCGACTGGCTCGGCACCCGGCTGCCCGGCGCCAGGGTGACCGGTGTCACCGTCCCGGCCTCCAACGGCATGTCCAGCGAGACCCTGCTCTTCGACCTCGAGCATCCGCAAGCGCCGTGCCGCGCCTGTGCGCTGAGACTGGCGGCGGACCCGGCGGCGTACACCGTCTTTCCCGCCTACGACATGGCCCGCCAGTACCGCACCCTGCGCCTGGTGGCCGAGCACACCGACGTGCCCGTTCCCCGCCTGCTGTGGCTGGAGGAGGATCCGGGCCCGCTCGGGGCGCCGTTCCTCGTCATGGAACGGGTCGCCGGGCGCGTGCCGCCGGACGTCATGCCGTACACCTACGGGGGCAGTTGGCTGCACACGGCGAGCGACGCCGAGCGCGCGCACCTGGAGGCCGCGACCGTCGGGCTGCTGGCCCGTCTGCATGACCAAGTGCCTCTCAGCGAAGCGCAGTTCCTCACCACGCCCGGTACGGGAGACGCGCTGAGCCGGCATGTGTCGGTCCAACGCGCCTACTACGCCTGGGTGACCGACGGTCTGCCCCGCTCACCCCTGATCGAGGCCGCCTTCGACCGGCTGGAGCAGCTGTGGCCGAGCGAGGCGGGCGAAACAGTCCTCAACTGGGGTGACGCGCGCATCGGAAACATCGTCTACGACGGCTTCGACCCCGTCGCCGTCCTCGACTGGGAGATGGCGGCGCTCGCCCCGCGCGAGGTCGACCTCGGCTGGACCGTCTATCTGCACCGCTTCTTCCACGACCTCACGGTCGCCTCCGGACAGCGCGGACTGCCCGGTTTCCTGCGCCGGGACCACGTCGAGGCCCGCTACGCACGCCTGACCGGGCACACGCCGCAGGACATGGACTTCTACACCCTGTACGCCGCTCTGCGGCACGCGATCGTCATGCTGCGCATCGCCTACCGCCAGGTGCACTTCGGGGAGGCCGCCGTGCCGGCGGATCCGGACGCGCTGATCCTGCACCACGGCAGCCTGCGTGCCATGGTGCAGGGCACGTACTGGACGCGGTGAGGGGGCTCAGGCGGCCTGGGCGCGCATCGCCGGCACGCGCATCGGGCGCGAGCCCGGGCCGCCGACGTGCGAAAAGGGCTGCGTCCGCCAGTTCAGGCCCTGGGGGAGCGTCAGCAGCAGGGCGGTGTCCTGCTCCTGCGGCGCGAAGGACTCGTCCGCGGGGCGGGCGTCGGCCGCCGCACGGCCCGTGCCCGCACAGACCGTGAGCCCGAACGGGTTCCACGGCGAGGCGCACAGCGCGTGCTCCGGCAGGACCTGCTCGTCCGCCAGCAGCGCGATCGGCTGGGCGCAGTCCGGGCAGATCACCCGGTACATCTCGAAGGTGTCGTAGGCGTCGAGGTCGTCCTCGAAGACGTCGGGTTCGACGCCCTCCGGCTGGAGCTCGACGACCGGCTGCTGCCGCTTGGACGTGGATCGACCAGGGCGATGGACACTCTGCATGGGATTCTCCCCCTAAGGCTGGGCCGTTACGGCGCTGCGGCCTCGACCACAGCAAGCACTTCCCGCCAGCCCTGGGCGGTAATCACGAGAACATTACGGAGCCTGTTCGGGATGTGTGGCGTTCGTCACATGCCGCGTGCGGGTGCGTGGTACGGGGCTTGTGCGGTGCTTTTTGTATCGAACCGGCCATGACCTGCGCTCTCGGCTATCCCAGGAGATCAAGCGCACTGTAGGTTTTGGCGCCATGGAGGAGCTGGACCGACAGATCGTGCAGCTGCTCGTCAAGGACGGGCGGATGAGCTACACAGACTTGGGCAAGGCCACGGGCCTGTCCACGTCGGCCGTGCACCAGCGGGTGCGGCGGCTGGAACAGCGTGGCGTCATCCGCGGCTATGCCGCGGTGGTCGACCCCGAGGCCGTCGGCCTGCCGCTCACCGCTTTCATCTCGGTGAAACCGTTCGACCCCAGCGCCCCCGACGACATCGCGGACCGCCTCGCCGGTGTCCCCGAGATCGAGGCCTGCCACAGCGTCGCCGGCGACGAGAACTACATCCTCAAGGTGCGGGTGGCGACCCCGCACGAACTGGAGGAACTGCTGGCGAGGCTGCGCGGCCTGGCCGGGGTGTCGACGCGCACGACGGTGGTGCTGTCGACGCCGTACGAGGCGCGCCCGCCGCGGGTCTGAACCGGCGGTCGCCCCCGGTTACGGCCCACGCCGGCCGACGCGGGAAACTGTCCGCCATGAGCGACCGTACCGCCGACCTCGAGTCCCCCAAGACCGTCCTCCTGCGCCGAGGCGAGGTGCACAGCCCCGCCGACCCCTTCGCGACCGCGATGGTCGTGGAGGCCGGCCACGTCGCCTGGGTGGGCTCCGAGGGTGCCGCCGACGCCTTCGCGGACGGCGTGGACGAGGTGGTCGACCTCGACGGCGCCCTCGTCACGCCCGCCTTCACCGACGCCCATGTGCACACCACCGCGACCGGCCTCGCCCTGACCGGCCTGGACCTGACCGTAGCCCCCTCCCTGGAGGCGGCCCTCGCCCTGGTCCGCGACTTCGCCGCCGCCCGCCCGGACGACCGCGTCCTGCTGGGCCACGGCTGGGACGCCGCCCGCTGGCCGGGCGGCCGCCCGCCGACCCGCGCCGAACTCGACGAGGCCACCGGCGGCCGCCCGCTGTACCTCTCCCGCATCGACGTGCACTCGGCGGTCGTCACCAGCGCGCTGCTGGACCTGGTCCCCGGCGCGGTTCCCCGCGAGGACGCGCCGCTCACCAAGGACACCCATCACGCCGTGCGCGAGACGGCGCTCGGCGCCATCACGCCCGCCCAGCGCACCGAAGCCCAGCGCACCGCCCTCGCTCACGCGGCCTCCCTGGGCATCGGCTCGGTGCACGAGTGCGGCGGCCCGCAGATCTCCTCCGAGACCGACTTCACCGGCCTGCTGAGGCTCGCCGCCGAGGTGCCCGGTCCCCGGGTCGTCGGCTACTGGGCCGAACAGAACGTCGACAAGGCGCGGCAGCTGGGTGCCGTGGGCGCGGCGGGCGACCTCTTCGCCGACGGTGCCCTCGGGTCGCACACCGCCTGCCTGCACGAGCCGTACGCCGACGCCGGCCACACCGGCACCGTCTACCTGGACGCCGAGGCCGTAGCGGCCCATGTCGTCGCCTGTACCGAGGGGGGCCTGCAGGCCGGTTTCCACGCCATCGGCGACGCCGCAGTGAGCGCGGTCGTGGAAGGCGTGCGCGCCGCCGCGGAGAAGCTGGGCCTCGCCCGGATCCGCGCCGCCCGTCACCGCGTCGAGCACGCCGAGATGCTCACCTGCGACACCGTCGCGGCTTTCGCCGAGCTGGGGCTGATCGCCTCCGTGCAGCCCGCCTTCGACGCGCTGTGGGGCGGCGAGGACGGCATGTACGCCGCACGGCTGGGCGTCGAGCGGGCCCGCACCCTCAACCCGTTCGCGGCCCTGCTGCGCGCCGGTGTGCCGCTCGCCTTCGGCTCCGACAGCCCGGTCACCCCGCTCGACCCGTGGGGCACCGTGCGCGCCGCCGCGTTCCACCGCACGCCCGAGCACCGGGTCTCCGTCCGGGCCGCGTTCACGGCGCACACCCGGGGCGGCTGGCGGGCCGTGGGCCGGGACGACGCGGGCGTCCTGGTGCCGGGCGCACCCGCCGACTACGCCGTCTGGCGCACCGATGAGCTGGTCGTACAGGCCCCCGACGACCGGGTGGCCCGCTGGTCGACCGATCCGCGCTCCGGCACGCCCGGTCTGCCCGACCTCACCCCGGGCCGCGACCTCCCGGTGTGCCTGCGCACCGTGGTGGGCGGACGGACGGTGTTCGTACGGCCGGGCGAGTGATCTACGGGGGCGGCGCAGCGGCCGTCGGCGGCCGCCGCCTTGCCGCCCGACCTGCGCATCCTCTCCAGCGGCAGCAGGTGCCGCCCCGTTGTCGCAGCTCAGAGGGCTGTTGACAGTCGACGGCCGGGGGCCGGTAGGTTCGTCCGAGTCCACCACCGGACGCCCGACCGGGGAGTGTTCACGCAACTCGTCGCAGCGCCGCTGGGTCAGGGACGGTGTGCCGCACCGGGGCACCGTCACTGGGAGCCAGGCTCAGTGCCCGTGCCGCCGAGGGAACGTTCCGGCCCGGCAAGGTGTGACCCGGGTGGGGCCCGTGCGCTCAGTAGACAACGGCTTTCGGTCGATCCGCAGCCAGCGGGTCCCAGGTCGGCCCGAAGGGCGCCGGGCCCCCATCCGCCGTGGCGGGGAAACGGCGCCGGTGTGCCGCGAAGGGGCCGAAACCCGCATTCTTACCCCACTCTTGTGGAATCGACACCACCATCCACACGAGCCGTCACGTCTTCCCGGACGGCGGCCCACTATGGTGGACGTCTGCGTACGATCAGAAGGGGCAGCAGTGAACGACGGCGACGGGACCCTCGCGGCCAAGGCCCAGGGGAGGCAGTTCGGCCCGCTCGGCACGGCCTTGGTGATCATTCCGACCTACAACGAGGCGGAGAACATCAAGACCATCGTCGGACGGGTGCGAAAGGCCGTCCCCGAGGCGCACGTGCTGATCGCGGACGACAACAGCCCGGACGGCACCGGCAAGCTCGCCGACGAACTCGCGGCCGAGGACGGACACGTCCAGGTCATGCACCGCAAGGGCAAGGAGGGCCTCGGCGCCGCCTACCTGGCGGGCTTCCGCTGGGGTCTGGAGCGCGACTACGGAGTCCTGGTCGAGATGGACGCCGACGGCTCCCACCAGCCCGAGGAACTGCCCCGGCTGCTCACCGCCCTCAAGGGTGCCGACCTGGTGCTCGGGTCGCGCTGGGTGCCCGGCGGCCGCGTGGTCAACTGGCCCAAGTCCCGCGAGTTCATCTCCCGCGGCGGCAGCCTCTACTCCCGGCTCGCCCTCGACCTGCCGCTGCGCGACATCACCGGCGGCTACCGCGCGTTCCGCCGCGAGACCCTGCAGGGCCTGGGCCTGGAAGAGGTCGCCTCGCAGGGCTACTGCTTCCAGGTCGACCTGGCCCGCCGTGCGGTGAAGGCCGGCTACCACGTGGTCGAGGTCCCGATCACCTTCGTGGAGCGCGAACTCGGCGACTCGAAGATGAGCAAGGACATCCTCGTCGAGGCGCTGTGGCGGGTCACCGCCTGGGGCGCCAGTGACCGGATCGCCAAGCTCACCGGCAAGGACAAGCGGGCCTCGTAGTCCGCCCGCCGGATCCGGCCGATCATCCCCTTATCCCGCGCTGAGCCGCCGCCAGGCACACTGGAGCCATGACGACTGGCGCTCCGACCACTCCTTGCACCACCCGGCCCCGGCGCTCCCGGCTGCGCAGGTATCTGCCGCTGGGGGTCGCCGCCTGGCTGGTGCTGGAGATCTGGCTGCTGACCCTCGTCGCAGGGGCGGCCGGAGGGCTCGCCGTCTTCCTGCTGATCGTCGCGGGCTTCGTCGCAGGCTCCGTGGTCATCAAGCGGGCGGGCCGCCGCGCCTTCCAGAGCCTGAACGAGGCGCTGCAGCGAGGCGGTTCGCCGGAGCGCGGCGGCGGCAACGGCCTGCTGATGCTCGGCGGCCTGCTGCTGATGATCCCGGGGCTGGTCTCCGACGCGGCCGGCCTGCTCCTGCTGGTTCCGCCGGTGCAGCGGGCCGTGAGCCGGGTCGCCGAGAACGCCCTGGACAAGAGGTTGCGCACGGCCGCCCCGGGCAGCCTCGGTGACGCGTTCCAGCAGGCCCGGATGCATCGTCCCGACGGCAAGGTGGTCCAGGGCGAGGTCATCCGGCAGGACCGGCCGGAACCGGGGGAGGAGCACCGGCCGCCGCTGACGCGCTGAGCACACCCCCGACAAACGCCGAGCGCACCCTTCGGCACACGAAAACCGCGGGCGCCGTACGTGATGCACGTACGGCGCCCGCGGTTCGGTGTGCGCTGTGTCTTTCCCAGCCCCCGCGGGGACTAGGCCGACTTACGGCTGTCCCGGGGGTGAACCGCGATGTTCATCGCCCCCGAACGCAGAACCGCAAGGCGCTCCTCGAGGACCTCTTCGAGTTCCTCACGGGTGCGCCGCTCCATCAGCATGTCCCAGTGGGTACGCGCGGGCTTGGCCTTCTTCTCTTCAGGGCCGTCGCCGTCGACGAGGAGTGCCTGGGCCCCGCAGACCTTGCACTCCCACTCCGGCGGGATCTCCGCCTCGACCGAGAAGGGCATCTCGAAGCGGTGCCCCTTCTCGCATGCGTACTCCACGGCCTGGCGCGGGGCCAGGTCGATACCGCGGTCCGTCTCGTAGCTGGTCACCACGAGGCGCGTACCGCGAAGAGCTCGCTCACTCATGAATCGTGCCTCCCGGGCTTGTCGCCCACAGGACAGGTGTCGCTGTCGTCGTCATCCGGTCAACGTCCGGTCGGCGGTAAAGATTCCCGTTCCGTGTCCCGTTCCGGGTCATGCGTCGCCGTCGTAGCCGCCCCTTGTTCTACCCACCGGCGCCCGGTTTGTCACATCTGCTAGCAGATGTCACCCAGCGTTTCGGCATCTTTGACGCGCAGTAACGGTACGCCTGGCAGGCCAAAGGCGTACACTACCGCCCTTTCCCCTTGAGCGCTAAATCAGGGCTAAATCGTCTCCGGAACCGGGTTGCCGGCCGCGGCGATCGCCCTCCGCACCGGGACGCGTGCCAGCAGCACGAACCCGATGATGAAGAAGGCCACCAGCGAGATGATCGCGGACCGGTAGCTTCCGGTCAGCTGGTACGTCATGCCGAACAGCAGCGGCCCGAGCCAGCTCATCCCCCGGTCGCTCAGCTCGTACGCCGAGAAGTACTCGGCCTCCTTGCCGGGCGGCACGAGATGGGAGAACAGCGACCGTGACAGCGCCTGGCTGCCGCCGAGGACCAGGCCGATCCCGGCGGCCAGCACGAAGAACCACACCGGTGCCTTCGCGGGCAGGAAGTAGCCGGCGGCGAGAGTGACCGTCCACGCCACCAGCGAACCCAGGATCGTCCGTTGCGCGCCGTACGTCCGCGCCAGCCGGCCCATCGCCAGCGCCCCGGCCACGGCCAGCACCTGCACCAGCAGCACGGCCAGGATGAGCGTCGACTGGCCGAGCCCCAGTTCCTGCGAGCCGTAGACGGACGCCTGTGTGATCACCGTCTGGATGCCGTCGTTGTAGATGAGGTACGCCAGCAGGAAGGCGAGCGTCAGCGGGTGGCGGCGCATGTCGCGGACCGTCGCCGCGAGTTGCCTCAGGCCCGGCGCCGCGGTGCGTTCGGTGCGCGCCCGCCGGTCGCGCAGCCTGCGCAGCGGTATCAGCGTGAAGGCGCCCCACCACAGGCCCGCCGAGGCCAGGCAGACACGGACGGCGGCGGTCTCGCTCAGGCCGAAGGAGCCGTGCGCCGAGTACAGCACCAGGTTGGCGACCAGGACCGTGGAGCCCGCTCCGTACCCGAAGGCCCAGCCCCTGGAGGAGACCGCGTCCCGTTCCTCGGGCGGGGCGATCTGCGGCAGATAGGAGTTGTAGAGCATCATCCCGACGGACTGCGCCGCGTTGGCCACGATCAGCAGCACCCCGCCGAGCAGATACCGGTCGCCGTCCAGGAAGAACATGCCCGTGGTCGCGGCGGCCCCGGTGTACGCGGCCGCCGCCAGCAGCGGCTTCTTGCGGCCCGTGCGGTCGGCCGCGCTGCCCACGAGCGGCATCACCACGACGGCCAGGATCACCGACAAGGACACCGAGTAGGCGAAGAAGGAGCCGGCCCGGACCGGCACCCCCAGCGGATGCACATAGCCGTCGGCGTCCGCCGCCCGCTCGGCGACCGCGGTGAGGTAGGGCCCGAGGAAGACCGTCACCACGCTTGTCGAATAGACCGAGCAGGCCCAGTCGTAGAAATACCAGCCGCGCTGCTCGCGTCTGCGTCCTGCGGTCTCGTCGGCCGCCCGCATCCGTACGGTGTCGGTTCCCACCCGCGCCCTCGCTTCCGCTCAACTGCGAAGGCGCGGGCCGGGCGGCCGGGTGGTCAGACCCAGACGCCGCGGTCCTCCATGACCTTGCGCAACATGTCGATGTGATCGGTCATGATGCCATCGACTCCCAGGTCCAGGAGCCGGTGCATGCGCTCCGGTTCGTTGATCGTCCACACGTGCACCTGCAGCCCGCGCGCATGGGCGGCGCGGACGAAGCGGTGATCGACCACCGGGACGCCCGACTGGGCCTCGGGCACCTGAGCGGCGACGGCGGACCGGCGCACGGCGGCCGGCAGGCCCCACGAGCGCAGCCGCAGGTTCAGCACACCACGGGTGCCGAACGACGTGGCCAGCCGCGGCCCGGCCAGCCGCTGCGCGCGCAGCACGCGGGCCTCGGAGAACGAGCCCACACAGACCCGCTCCCAGGCGCCCGTGCGCTCGATCAGCTCCAGCAGGGGGCGCAGGGCGGGCTCGGCCTTGATGTCGACGTTCCAGCGGACCTCGGGGAAGGTATCCAGCAGCTCCTCGAACAGGGGCACCGGTTCCCGGCCGCCCACGCGCGCTTGCCGTACGTCCTCCCACGGCAGGTCCGCGATGCGGCCCGCCCCGTCGGTGACCCGGTCCAGCGTCGAGTCGTGGAAGGCGACGAGCCGGCCGTCGGCCGTGGCGTGCACGTCCGTCTCGATGTAGCGGTAGCCCATCTCCACCGCGCGGCGGAACTGCGCCACGGTGTTCTCCACCCCGTCGGCGGCCCCGCCCCGGTGGGCGAAGGCGATCGGGCCGGGATGGTCCAGGTAGGGGTGGCGCAGGGGTGGTGTCGTGAGGGTCACCCGTGCAGTATCGCGCGCTCCGGTGTCGAGGTGGCAACGACCGTGCTGCCGCCGGATGCCGCAGGGACGGCGAACACCCGCAGGAAGAGCTGCGCCAGTGGCCCGATGGACACGGCGTACAGCACGGTGCCGATGCCGATGGTGCCGCCCAGCAGGAATCCGCTGACCACCACCGCCACCTCGACCCCCGTCCGCATCAGGCGGATCGAGCGGCCGGTGTGCCGGTGGAGCCCCGTCATCAGGCCGTCGCGCGGACCGGGGCCGAAGCGCGCCGCGATGTACAGGCCGGTCGCCGCGCCGTTCAGCACGATCCCCGCGAGCATCAGCGGGACCCGCACGGCGAGGGAGCGGGCGTCCGGGACCAGCGCGAGCGTGCCGTCCATGGCGAGGCCGACGACGATGACGTTCGAGACCGTGCCCAGCCCGGGGCGCTGGCGCAGCGGGATCCACAGCAGCAGCACCGCCGCGCCCACGACGATCGACACCACGCCGATGGTCAGCCCGGTGAGCTCGGCGAGGCCCTGGTGCAGCACGTTCCAGGGCTCCAGACCCAGGCCCGCCGCCACGAGCAGGGCGGAGCTCGCGCCGTGGAGCGTGAGGCCGGCGTACAGCTGGATCAATCGCCGTCCGAGACGGCGCCGAGTGGACACGAAGTACCCCCCTGGGTGGAAGCGGTGGCCTGACGCATGTCACTCTGTGGCTTGGGATGGATCGCCATCCATGGCCAATCCGGGGAAGGTGGACTGATCTTCATGGCGCAGTGGACCTCTGCCATGGGGGCCGCGCAGCTCGCCCGGCTCCTCAACTCCCAGCAGGACCGCCCGGCCGGCCCCGGCACCCGCCGTCCGCCCGCCTACCGGGCGCTCGCCGACGGCATCCGGCTGCTGGTGCTCGAAGGCCGCGTCCCGGTGGCCGCCCGCCTGCCCGCCGAACGCGAACTCGCCCTCGCGCTGTCCGTGAGCCGCACCACCGTCGCGGCCGCGTACGAGGCGCTGCGCACCGAGGGCTTCCTGGAGTCCCGGCGCGGCGCCGGCAGCTGGACCGCCGTCCCGGCGGGCAACCCGCTGCCCGCGCGCGGGCTCGAACCCCTGCCCCCCGAGGCCCTGGGCTCGATGATCGACCTCGGCTGCGCCTCGCTCCCGGCTCCCGAGCCATGGCTCACCCGTGCCGTGCAGGGAGCGCTGGAGGAACTGCCGCCGTACGCCCACACGCACGGCGACTACCCGGCCGGCCTGCCCGCGCTGCGCTCGATGATCGCCGAGCGTTATACGGCGTGCGGAATTCCGACCATGCCCGAGCAGATCATGGTGACGACCGGCGCCATGGGCGCCATCGACGCGATCTGTCACCTGTTCGCGGGCCGGGGCGAACGCATCGCCGTGGAGTCGCCGTCCTACGCCAACATCCTGCAGCTGATGCGCGAGGCCGGCGCCCGGCTGGTCCCCGTCTCGATGGCCGAGGGCCTGTCCGGCTGGGACCTGGACCGCTGGCGGCAGGTCCTGCGCGAGGCCGCACCCCGCCTCGCCTACGTCGTCGCCGACTTCCACAACCCCACCGGCGCCCTCGCCGACGAGGACCAGCGGCGCCGGCTGGTGGACGCGGCCCGCTCGGCCGGCACGGTGCTCGTCGCCGACGAGACGATGACCGAGCTGTGGCTGGACGAGGAGCTCGACGGCGGCGGGATGCCGCGCCGGGTCTGTGCCTTCGACCCGGCGGGCTCCACCGTCGTCACCGTCGGCTCGGCCAGCAAGGCGTTCTGGGCGGGCATGCGGATCGGCTGGGTGCGGGCGGCGCCGGACGTCATCCGCAGCCTGGTCGCCGCGCGGGCGTACGCCGACCTCGGCACGCCGGTGCTCGAACAGCTAGCCGTCAACTGGCTGTTCAGCACGGGTGGTTGGGCGCAGGCCGTCGAGCTGCGCCGGGCCCAGGCCCGCGAGAACCGGGATGCGCTGGTGGCGGCGGTCCGGCGCGAGCTGCCCACATGGGAGTTCCACCTCCCGAAGGGAGGTCTGACCCTGTGGGTCCGCGCAGGCGGCCTGTCCGGCTCCCGGCTCGCCGAAGCGGGCGAGCGGACCGGTGTCCGCGTCCCCTCCGGCCCCCGCTTCGGGGTGGACGGCGCGTTCGAGGGCTACCTGCGGCTTCCGTTCACCGTCGGGGGAGCGGTGGCGGAGGAGGCCGCGGTCCGGCTGGCGGCGGCGGCCCGCCTGGTGGAGACCGGGGGGACGGGGGCTTCGGAGGAGCCGCGCACCTTCGTGGCCTAGTGCTGTGAAAGGTCTGCCGTCGCAGCACCAGGCACCGCGCCGGGCGCGGGAAACTGCGCGAGCGGCCACGTCGGACCGCGCCCGGGAGACGGCCGGAACCCCGGCGGCTCTATCCCGCCGCCTCCGCGGTCAGCGCCGCCGCGTCAACCGTCGGCTTGGTGAGATCCGCCGGCTCCGCGAGCTCCGGCGGCCGAGCGGCTTGCGCCGGCTCCGCGAGCTCCGTCGGCCGAGGGGCTTCCGCCTGCTGGTCCTCCTCCGCCTGCTGAGGCTCCTCCGCCGGCTCGGCCCTCACGGCAGTGGCCCGCGGAGGCAGCAACGCCAGCACGGCCTCGCGATCGGAGTCGCTGGTCGCGTCGTCGTACGGATCCGGCGTGCGCGGCACCTGAAGGCGGTGCACCGGACCGGATCCCAGCCGCGCGTATCCCCGGCCCGGCGGCACGTGTCCCAGCGGCGTCGTGTGCGGGGGAGCGCCCAGCACCGCCTCCACCTGCCGAGGCGCCACGGGCCCGAGCACGACACGCGCGCGCGTGTGCTGCCGTACCGCGTCCGTCAGGAGCTCCGCGCTGTCGATCTGCTCGGCCATCACGACGGTCACGTTCGCCGCCCGGCCGTGCCGCAGCGGTACCTGGAGCAGCGTCTGCGGGTCCGTGCGGCCGTCCCCCGCGGCGAGATGGGCGAAGACGGACGGCCGGTCCAGCACGATCCACAGCGGGCGCCGGGCGTCGGCCGGTGGCGGGTCGCCCGCCTGCCGGGCCAGATTGATGGCGATCAGGCGCCGCTCGGTCTCCTGCGCGGCCCACTCCAGGCTCGCCAGCGCCCCGGTCAGCGCGCACTCCACCGCCAGCACACCGTCCCGGCCGGTCAGGCACGCGTACTCGCCGGTGCCGCCGCCGTCGACGACGAGGACGTCGCCGCACTGGAGCGCCTGCAGGGCGATGGAACGCAGGAGGGTGGAGGTGCCGCTGCCGGGGTGGCCCATGGCCAGCAGATGCGGCTCGGTGGAGCGGATGCCGGTACGCCAGACGACCGGCGGTACGTCGATCTGTTCCTCCCCGTAGGAGAGGGGCAGGGTGCGCTGGACCTCGCCCGGGTCGGTGAAGCCGAGGACGGTCTCGCCCGGCGCCGTGACGAAGTGCTGGGCCGGGATGTCGGCGGGCAGCGGGGGGAGGACGGTGACGGTGAGCTGGTTGGCCTCCTCGTCCCACGCGAAGCGGTACTCGCGGCCCCGGCCGGCCTTCGCGGTGAGCAGCTGCTCGATCCGTGCGCGGGCCGCGGACTCGCCGTCCGGAAAGTACGCGGGATAGCGGATCACCAGATGACCGACGCGCCCCGCGT
Source organism: Streptomyces sp. NPDC046759 (assembly GCF_040645475.1). Lineage (NCBI taxonomy): Bacteria > Bacillati > Actinomycetota > Actinomycetes > Kitasatosporales > Streptomycetaceae > Streptomyces > Streptomyces sp. NPDC046759. The sequence goes on from NZ_JBEYYJ010000030.1 coordinate 84,688, forward strand.
CGTCGAACTCGTGGGCGGTGAGCGCCTTCTCCCACTCCCCGCCGTGCGCGTACAGCGGCGCCGGGTCCTCGGTGCGGGAGAAGTAGGGCACCAGGGCTTCGTAGAGCGCCTGGAGCCGCTCGCTCTGGGACTCGTCGGGCCCTTCCGGGGCGGGCGGGGTGCGGTCGCGGCCCTGCCAGGCTGCCGCCCCCATGACGGTGATGACGGCGAGCAGCGGCCCGTACGGCGCCAGCGCCACGACCAGGATCACGCTGGCCACCAGGAACAGCAGGGGCCCCCGCTTGTCCTGAGGCGTGTCCGCCCATCTGCGCCGCCCGGCCGAGGCCAGCCGGCGCAGCCCGCGTGTGACGGTGATCAGCGGGTGGAGGACGTCGGTGGCGCTGTCGGCCGCCGTCCGGGCCAGGTCCCGGCTCCGGGCGAGCTGGGCCCGGGCGATCTGGGCGCTGTCCTTGCTCAGGATGCGGGGGAGAGGGCGCCGGGCCACTGCTGTCTCCTGACGGTGCGTGCGGGTGGGGCCGGCGGGATCAGAACTTGATGCCGCCGAGGAGGCTGGCCAGGCTCTCGCCGCCGGCTTTGATGCTCGGGGCGATGCCCGTGCTGGCCAGGTAGAAGCCGAACAGAGCCGAGGTGCACGCGTGCGAGCCCTTGAGGCCGTCCTTGCGGAAGAAGAGGAAGACGACGACGCCGAGCAGCATGACGCCTGAGACGGAGAGGATCATTTCGGGCCTCCTGGTGTCGAAGGTGGGGGGCAGTCACCATGAGTTCTTCCAGGATCACAGAATGTATCTATACGATTAAAGGTGCAAATGGGTGAAAGATGGCGAATTTCACCCGGCCGGTGGAGTGTCTCCGGCCCTGCCGGGTCGGGCGGTCGCCTGCGCCGGGGGATGTCGCTGATCTTTACCTCGGGCACATCGGGTCATGTGCGGCGCGAGCCAGTACGCTGGCGATTCACTCGTACGGCCGCGTTCCGCTCTCGCTGCCGTACGCTCCCTGAAGTCCCCGAAGTTCGCAGGAGAGGCGGTCCGGCCGATGAGTGAAGCCCCCGACCCCGAGGTCGTGGAGCTGGCGACCAAGATCTTCGATCTGGCCCGGCAGGGGCAGACCGAGGCGCTCGTGGCGTACGTCGACGCCGGCGTTCCGGCCAACCTCACCAACGACCGTGGCGACTCCCTCGTGATGCTCGCCGCCTATCACGGCCACGCCGACGCGGTCCGCGCCCTGCTCGCCCGGGGCGGCGCGGCGGACCAGGTCAACGACCGGGGCCAGACCCCGCTCGCGGGTGCCGTCTTCAAGGGCGAGACAGACGTGATCAAGGCTCTTCTGGAGGGCGGAGCCGACCCGGCCGCGGGGACGCCGTCGGCCGTCGACACCGCCCGGATGTTCGGCAAGACGGAACTCCTGGAGCTGTTCGGCGCGCACTGACGCGCATGTCCTGACCAGGTACGACACACAAAACGGGGGAGGCGGTAAGAGGCCGCCGGAAATACGGTCGCGGCAGCACAAACCGCGGGTCATCATGACGACGTGATTCACGGACGCGATGGCTGGGCAGGTGTTGCCGCACCGCGCGGGCCGTGATGCGGTCCGCATGGGCCACCGACGAGAGGCAGAGAGAGATGGTCTTCAGCAAGCAAGAGACGGCGGGCGCTCCGACGTTGTGTCACGCGGCCAGGTAGTGCGTGTTCCCCGGTTGCGTCGACGCTTGATGTGAGGCTGTTTCCCATGTTCGATCCGGTCATAGCGCCCAGCGGTACGCTGCTCGGCCTGCTCCAGCGGGGCCGCGGCGACGGCACACTGCACGCGCTCACCGCCCCGCGCGCCGAAGCGCTCGCGGCCCTGAACCACTGCGTGCTGCGCGATCCCCGCCACGACTGGCAGGTGGAGAACCGCTCCCTCTACTACGCCCGGCTCTATCTCGACCTGAACGGCGAGCTGGACGCGATCGAGGCGCACCTCTTCGATGCCGAGGACGTCCTCGACACCGACGAGTCCCGCACCGGTCTCGCCCTGGCCGTCCTCGGGCACCTCGCCTCGTACGGCAGGCGGGACGCGCTCGAACTGCTGCGCAGGTACGCCGCCCACGGCTCCAACTGGGCCTGGGCCCTGGACGAGCTGGCCCTCAGGGACGACGACGCGGGCCTGCGCGCCCTCGCCGCGCCCGTCCTGGCCCGCTTCCCCGCCGATCCCGAGGGCGAGGCCGAGCTGGCCGCCGCCGTGCGCGACGCCTTCGAGCCGCGGCCCTGGCGGCTGTGGGCCGAGGATCCGCGCGAATCGATCGCCACGCGCGTGCGTGCCGCACAGGAGACCGGCTGCTTCGACCGCTGGCAGCGCCAGATGCGGCCCACCGGTCCCCGGCCCGGGTGGAGCGTGCGCGCCGTCTTCGAATGGGCGCAGCAGGGCCTTGAGCGCGGCGCCGCCCTCCATGTGCCGGCCGCCCGCTGCCTGATCGCCGTGGCCGGCCCGGAGGACCGCCCGGAGATCGTCCAGGCCGCCCGCACCGGCATGGACGGGGCCCGCTGTACCGCGCTGCGCTACCTCGCCGACAACAACGACCGCGACGCCCTCGACCTGATCGAGGCCGCCGTCGCCGACGGCACGACGGCCGTCCTGGAGGCCGCCGTCGACGCCTTCGAGCGGATGCGCAGCGTCGCCGCGGTCGACCGTGCCCGTCGCTGGGCCCAGCGCCCTGACGCGCTCGGCACCGCCGCCGCCCGCATGCTCGCCTGCCGGGGCGGTGTCCAGGACCGCGACCTCGTCCTCGGCGCCCTCCGCGAGGCGGTGCGCGGGGAAGGCCCCGACGCACCCACGCTGTGGACCCTCGTCGACGGCACCGGACGCCTGGGTATCGCCTGCGCCGCGCCCGTACTGCGCCACATCTACCGTGAGACGGCCTCCTCCCATCTCCGCGGCCGGGCCGCCCGCGCGCTGGCCGCCACCGACCCCTCCTTCGCCACCGGTTTCGCCGTCGAGTGCCTGTGGGACTGCGAGGAGACCACCCGCGAAGTCGCCGCCCGGCACGCCGAGACCGGCGACACCCGGGTCGTGGAGCGCCTGCGCCGCCTGGCCGCCGATCCGGCCGAGGAGGCGGAGGTGCAGACAGCGGTCCGCAGCCGCTTCGGACCCGACGCGGCCCTCGGCTGAACCCGCGCACCCGGACAGTCCCGGAGCCCCGCGCAACCCCCGGTCCGGGCGGACGACCACCCGGACCGTGAACACGAGGTGTCCCGCAGGTCAGTCGGTCATGACGGCCGTCTGACCTGCTCGGGTGTGCAGCCCAACGCTCATGGGACGTTCCCCGGGTGGAAAGATCCAAGTTGACGCGGCCACGCCGGGCGCGGCGACAACACCCGTATGCGTGTCGTCATCGTGACCGAATCCTTTCCCCCCGATGTGAACGGCGTGGCCCACTGCGCGCTCCAGACCGCCCGGCACCTCGTAGATCGCGGTCACCATCCGCTCGTCGTCGCCCCCGCCCCGGCTCCGGGCAGCGGACCGGACACGGACGCCCCGTGCCCGGTCGTCCGGATCCCCTCCCTCCCGCTCCCCGGCTACCCCCAGGTCCGCGTCGCCCTGCCCAGCCGGCGCCTCGCCGCGGCGCTCGTCGAGCACCGTCCTGACGTCGTCCATCTCGCCAGCCCCTTCGTCCTCGGCGTGCGCGGCATGGCCGCCGCCGCCCGGCTCGGCATCCCCGCCGTCGCCGTCTACCAGACCGACCTGGCCGGATACGCCCGCACCTACATGGGTGCCGGCGAGGCGGCCGCCTGGCGGCGGATCCGCTCCGTCCACGCCGCCGCCGACCGCACCCTCGCCCCGTCCAGCGCCGCCCTCGGCGACCTGGAGACGCACGGCGTGCCCCGGGTCCGGCTGTGGCCTCGCGGCGTGGACACCGTACGTTTCCGGCCAGATCTGCGTGATGAGTCGCTGCGCCGCGAACTCGCCCCGAACGGCGAGGTGATCGTCGGCTACGTCGGCCGGCTCGCTCCCGAGAAACACGTCGAACTCCTCGCCGGCGCCTGCGGCCTGGAAGGCGTCAAGGTCGTGGTGGTCGGCGACGGGCCCAGCCACGCGCACCTCACCGAGGCCCTGCCCGGTGCCGTCTTCCTCGGCCGGCGCACCGGCGACGAGCTCGCGCGGATCTTCGCCTCGCTGGACCTCTTCGCGCACACCGGCCCCTTCGAGACCTTCTGCCAGACCGTCCAGGAGGCCATGGCCAGCGGCGTCCCGGTCGTCGCACCCGCCGCCGGCGGCCCGCTCGACCTGGTCGCCCACGGCCGCACCGGCCTTCTCGTCCCGCCGCGCGACGCGGCCGCCGTCCAGGAGGCCGTCCGTGAACTGGTCACCGACCCGGCACGGCGGACCGCGTTCGGCACCGCCGCCCGCACCCTGGTCGAGGGCCGCACCTGGGCCGCCGTCTGCGACCAGCTGATCGCCCACTACGACGACGTCCTCGCGGCACGCAGGACGGCGGTGGCGGCATGACCGGCCAGTCCCTGCGCATCGTCCGGCTCGCCAACTTCGTCGCCCCGGCCTCCGGCGGCCTGCGCACCGCTCTGCGGGAGCTGGGCAAAGGCTTCAAGGCGGCGGGCCACGAGCCGGTGCTGGTCGTGCCCGGCGAACGGCACACCGACCGCGACACCGAGCAGGGCCGGGTCATCACCCTGCCCGGCCCGTTGCTGCCCGGCACCGGCGGCTACCGCGTCCTCACCGACAAGCGGCGCGTGGCCGCCCTCCTGGAGGAGCTCGCCCCGGACCGCCTGGAGGTCTCCGACCGTACGACCCTGCGCTGGACCGGCCGCTGGGCCCGCCGCGCGCGCGTGCCCGCCGTGATGGTCTCCCACGAGACCGCCGACGGCGTGCTGCGCACCTGGGGCCTGTCCGAGAATCTGTCCCGCCGGGCCGCCGACGTCCTCAACACCCGCACGGCGCACGTCTACTCACGGGTGGTGTGCACGACCGAGTTCGCCGAGCGGGAATTCGTGCGCATCGGCGCCCGCAACGTCGTACGCGCCCCCCTGGGCGTCGACCTGATGCAACGCCACCCCGCGCTCCGCGACCCGGGCCTGCGCACGCTGCACGCGCGCGGGGACGAGGCGCTGCTCGTGATGTGCTCCCGGCTGTCCGTGGAGAAGCGCCCCGGAACCGCCCTGGACGCCCTGGACGCGCTCATACGACGCGGGCGGCGGGCGGTGCTCGTGGTGGCCGGGGACGGGCCGCTCAAGAGCCGGCTCGAACAGCGCGCGCGGGAGCACGGGCTGCCGGTGACGTTCCTCGGGCACGTCTCCGACCGGGCCGCGCTCGGCGCTCTCCAGGCGACCGCGGACGTGGCCCTCGCGCCGGGGCCCGCCGAGACCTTCGGGCTCGCCGCCCTGGAGGCCATGGCGTGCGGCACGCCCGTCGTGGCGAGCGCGTCGTCCGCGCTGCCCGAGGTCATCGGCTCCGCCGGGGCGACCGCGGCCGACCGCGGCGAGGCGTTCGCGGACGCCGTGGAGCTGCTGCTGGACCGCGGCGAGCAGGCCCGGCGCGAGGCGGCACGCGCGCGTGCGGAGTGCTTCGGCTGGGGAGCGGCCGTGGAGGCGTTCCTGGCGGCCCACGACGCGGAGGTGCTGCGTCCGACCGGCGTCCGCCGCAGCGTGCCGGAGGGCGTGGCATGAGAGCCGTCCGCTTCGTCGGCCTCGGGGACTCGCTGACCCAGGGCGTGGGTGACCCCGCCGGGGACGGCTGGCGGGGCTGGGCCGCCCTGCTGGCCCCGTCCCTCGCCCAGACAGCCGGCGCCGTGGAGTTCACCAACCTGGCGGTCAGCGGCGCCCAGACTTTCGACGTGCTGCGCCGGCAGACGCCGGTCGCCCTCGAACTCCGGCCCGACCTGGTGTCCGTGGTGATCGGGGTCAACGACACGCTGCGCCGCACCTTCGACATCCAGGCGGTGGCCGCCCACCTGGACGAGGTCTACGCGGCCTTCACCCGAGCGGGCGCCACCGTGCTCACCGCCTGCCTGCCCGACCCCGGCGCGATGCTGGGCCTCCCGAGCGCACTGGCCCGTCCGCTGGCCCGCCGGCAACGGGCCGTCAACACGGTCGTCCACGCGCTGTCCGAGCGCTACGGAGCCGTCCACCTGCACGCCGCGGACGGTGCCTGGATCACCGACCGGGAGCTGTGGAGCGCCGACCGGCTGCACCCGGGCGAGCGCGGGCACCGGCAGCTCGCCGTGCGCTTCCACGCCCTGCTCACCGAGGCTGGACAAGCGTCGGGCCGACCGCCGTCCGCCGAACCGGAGTTCCCCGCGCCGACCCGCGCGGCGAGCCTGCTGTGGCTGGCCACCGCCGGCACCGGCTGGGTGGTCCGGCGGTGCAAGGACCTGTTGCCGCAGCTGCTGCGTCTCGCCGCCGACGAGCTGCACCACCGGGCCCGGGGCACCAGCACGCGCCTCGACCTGCGTGCCTCGGCGGCGGTGTCCGCGGCCCTGGCGGCCCTGGCGGAGGTCCCCGGAGAGGACGCCGGGGCTCAGCGGCGCCCCGCCGGCGCCACGAAGCCGACGGGCGTACCGGGCCGGGCACGGGTGACCGGCGCCGCGGCTGGGGCTGCGGCGCCGGCCGCCGGTGTGGCCACCGGGCCGGTCGGCCCGGGCAGGTCGGTGGTGGCCGCCGGTGTGACCACGGCGGGGGGTGCCGCCGGCGAGGAGACGTCGGCGGCGCGCGGTGTGGGCTTGATGGAGGGCGCCGTCGGTGAGGAGACGTCGGCGGTGCGCGGTGTGGGCTTGATGGAGGGCGCCGCCGGTGAGGAGACGTCGGCGGTGCGCGGTGTGGGCGGCGAGGCCCGGTCGTCGGTGGTGCGCGCGGCCTGGGGGGCAGATACGGCCGGTGAGGCCGCAGCGCCTGCTGTGATCTGTGCGGCCCCGGCGGTGGGAACCGCCTCCGAGGCCGCGGTGCGGTAGGAACCGCCTCCGAGGCCACGGTGCCGGACACGGCCTGCCCGACGGAGCGCCGGGCGCTGCCCACGGGCGTGGATCGGGCCGATGAGCGGCTCCGCCGGGAGTGCACCGGGCGGGGCCGCTTTGGCGCAGGCTCCTGTGCGGTCGGCGGGGTCCGGCCCGCTCCCGCACCGGACCCGGGCAGTCGGCTGGTGGGTTCGCCTGTACCGGCGACCCGCGTAGGGGCGCGTAGCGGACGCCGGCCGCTCCCCCGATCGGCCACCGGCACACGCGCGGGTCCTCGGAGCGGCACGGCGATGCTGCGTCCGCCCACGGCCTCAGACGACGCCGACCAGCCGGTACTGCTCGTCGCGGGCGTCGGTCAGGAACATCTGGCCCGGGGCGTGGGTGATGGCGAACGGCGGCCGGGACGCCATCACCGCCGCCTGCGGGGTCACTCCGCAGGCCCAGAACACCGGGATGTCACCGGGCGCCGGGGTCACCGGATCACCGAAGTCGGGCCGGGCCAGGTCCTCGATGCCGAGCGCTGCCGGGTCCCCGCAGTGCACGGGACCGCCGTGCACGGCCGGCAGCAGGGCGCTCTCCCGGATCGCGGCGCGGATGCGCTCCGGCGGCACCGGCCGCATGGACACCACCATCGGCCCGCGCAGCCTGCCCGCCGCCCGGCACGCGCGCGTGGTCACGTACATCGGCACGTTGCGGCCCTGCTCGACATGCCGGAGCGGCACGCCCGCCCGGGCCAGCGCCCACTCGAAGGTGAAGCTGCACCCGAGCAGGAACGACACCATGTCGTCGCGCCAGTGGGCCCGCACATCCGTGGGCTCGTCGACCAGCTCGCCGTCCTGCCACACCCGGTAGCGCGGCAGGTCGGTCCGCAGGTCGGCGCCCTCGGCGAGGACCGTCGAGGGGGAGCCGGCGTCGGTGACGTCCAGCACTGGGCAGGGCTTCGGATTGCGCTGGCAGAACAGCAGCATGTCGTAGGCCCAGTCGGCGGGCACGGAGATCAGGTTGGCCTGCGTGTGGCCCGTCGCGACCCCGGCCGTGGGGCCCGTGAGGCCCTTCCGGAAGCGGGCCCGCGCGGTTTTCGGGCTCCACGCGCGCGCGTGTTCGTCGACAACGGCGACGGGCAGGTACTCGGTCGGATCCTCGGTACGGGACGTGCGCGTCATGCCGGCTCCTCGGGGACGTGAGCATGGCCCTCCTGAGCACAGTAGAGGATTGTTCAACGATCCTTCAATACCCATGTTGTCTCGTTCCGTTGCGTGCGATTGAATTCCGGCATGGCAGAGCAGCTGACGGCACTGGCCGACGACCGTGCGCTCCTGGGGCGTACGAGCACGGCGGAGCGGGTCTCGGACATCCTCCGGAGCCGTATCGCCGACGGGTACTTCCCACCCGGCACCCGACTGTCGGAGGACGGCATCGGCGGGGCGCTCGGGGTCTCCCGCAACACCCTGCGCGAGGCGTTCCGGCTGCTCACGCACGAACGCCTGCTGGTCCATGAACTCAACCGCGGTGTGTTCGTGCGGGTCCTGACCGTCGAGGACGTCGAGGACATCTACCGCACGCGGTCCCTGGTCGAGTGCGCCGTCGTCCGCGGGCTCGGCGAGCCGCCGTACCGGCTGGACGGGGTGGCCGAGGCGGTCGCCGAAGGAGAGGCGGCGACCGCGGAGCGCGACTGGAAGGCCCTGGGTACGTCCAACATCCACTTCCATCGGGAACTGGTCGCCCTCGCCGGCAGCGAACGCACCGACGAACTGATGCGCAGCGTCTTCGCCGAGCTGCGGCTGGCCTTCCACGTCGTCGACGACCCGCGCCGGCTGCACGAGCCCTACCTCGCGCGCAACCGCCGGATCCTGCAGGCGCTGCGGAGCGGGGACAAGCGCGAGGCCGAGCGACTGCTGCAGACGTACCTCACGGACTCGCTGGAGCGGGTGGTCGAGGCGTACCGGAGGCGGGTCGCCCCGTAGGGCCGGCGGCACGCGGCCCGCGCTCGGACAACGACCGGCGGCCCTGGGCGTCAAACCGGCGGAGCCGGTCGTTTGGGTCGATGTCAGACCGAGGACCTAGTCTGTGCACCGTGACTTCGCCTGCATCGACGGACAGCGTTCCGCCCCAGCTCAGCGCGGGGCCGCGCCCGGCTACGGGCCCGGCCGCCGACGAGGGGCTGGCGCGTCGGCTGCGTGCGCTCGCTTGCACCGCGCCGCTGCACGACCTCGACGCACGCAAGGCCAACCTGGCCGGTGAGTACTCGGTGTACGGCATGGCCGAGGTGGCCCTCGCCGCCATCGACCTGGTCACGCTCAACATGGACTTCGACACCGGCGCCGACCACGAGCAGATCGTGGCCCGGCTCGTCCCGCGCATCGCCGCGCAGGCCCCGCACCGGCCCACCGCCGAGCACGAGCGCGTGGCCCGCTGGGTCCTGGAGAACCTGATCAACGTCGGCAGCGTCGACCGAGGCTTCCGCGCCGTGTACGGCACCTTCGCGCCGGACGGCACGTACGTACGCCGGGACTACGACTTCAAGCTGATCGAGGAGGTCCCCGGCCCCGGCGGCACGGTCTATCTGCGCACCACGGACGAGGCGGTCAACGTCCTGGTCGGTGCCCTCGACACCGACGTCACCAGCGCCCAGATCGCCGCCGAGGTCAAGCTGGAGGTGCTGATCAGCCGCGGCCGGCTCGCCGACGCCCAGCTCGCCGCGGAGCAGGCCCGCTACCGCACGGTGCAGTACTCGGAGACCCTGCGCCGCGCCCTGGAGGCCACCCGGCGCAACGTCCGCGCGGTCGACTGGCTCAACACCGTGCCCGACATGATCGCCGAGGCCCTGGACCACGTCGCCGACCGCTACCGCCACGAGAACGCGATCCTCACCAACATCCGCAAGGCCCGCGACGAGACCGAGGAGCCCGAGCACAAGCGCCGCGCCGCCGAGCTGGTCGACATCGTCAAGGACTGCATCCGGCGGCACACCCAGCTCCAGTCGCGCCTGCTCGAGGCGGGCCCGCTGTTCCGCGCCGAGCAGGACCGGCAGGCCTTCGCCACGCCGGCGAGCACGTCGGGGATAGACCTCTACGGCCATCTCGTCGCTCCCGTCCTGCCGTTGCCCCTGGAGCAGGCGATCCGGGTCACGGACGCGTTCTTCGCGCACGGCACGGGGTTGCGCACACCGGTGTCCGTGCGGGTGGCGGACCTCGTCGACATACTGCTGACGCCGCCCGTCGAGCGGGAACACCTGGGCGCCGAGATGCCCGAACCCGATCTGATCGCCACACCGGACGACAGCCGGTTCAGCGAGGAGCAGTTGGCCGCCGCCACGGAGCTGCTGGATCTGCCGGCCGACGCGCCGAGGAGGCTGTCCGGGCTGCTGGCCGAGGCCCGGCGCACCGGTGACCCCGATCTGTCCTATCTGGTGGCCCTGCTGGCGATCCACGCGGCCAGCCCCGCCGTCGGCACCGCATACCGGCAGGGCGAGGAGAAGCTGCTGTTCGCCGTGGACGACGGGACCGAGCTGGACGATCCCGAGTTCGGCGGTGCGGACCTGATCGTGGGGACCGCCCTGCTGGACGCGGCGGGGATGGCAGCCGACAGGACCGAAGCAGCATGAGTGAGCGACGACGCGACAAGGAGCCCAAGCCGTGACCGAGCACGTCGACTGGAGTGAGCCGGAGCCCGCCGCCGCGCCGGCCGGTACCGCCGTCACCCCCGCCGACGCAGCCGACGCGGCGCGGCTCGTCGCCTTCGGACTGCAGCCCAAGCTCCAGCCCGCACGGGACCAGGAGTACACCGAGCTGCTGCGCCGGTACCGCGAGGACTCGGCCTTCGCCCGGCTCGCCGACGCCGTCGCCGCCGGTCTCGGACTCGTGGTGCTGGAGGTGTCCCCACGCGCGGGGATGGCCGTGACGGCCGCCGAGGACTCGGTGTTCGCCGTCCGCATGGGCGACTACGCGCGTCGCACCGCCGCCGACTCCGGTGACCGCTTCCTGCACGGGCTCGCCCATCTCGCCGCCGCCGCCCTGGCGTTCCCGCGCCCCGAGGACCTGGCCGACGACTCCTACATCGGCCGCGTCACCGTCAACGGCGTCGACGCCTTCGTACGGCAGGCCTGCCGGCGTCTGGAGGAGCGCGCCGAGGAACTGGGCGAGAACACCGACCCGGCGACCGACGCGCCCGGCCTGGAGGCCGCCTGGCGGATCTGGGCCAGACGCAGCGCCACCGGTGCCACCAAGGACGCCCGCCGCCCCGCCGCCTCCACCACCGGAATCGTGGCCAAGGCCCTGGCCTTCCTCACCGACTCGGGCTTCCTCCAGCGCACCGGCGACGACAGCGGCGGCACCTACCGCACCACGGCCCGCTACCAGCTCCAGGTCCGTGACATGGCCGGCAGCGCCGCCATGGCCGAACTGCTGGAGCTGGGAGTCGTACCGGTGACCGACGGCACCGCAAGCCTGCTGCCGGCCGAGGACACCGAGGACCTGGAGCTGGTGGCCGACGCCGGGCTGCCGTTCCACTCCTGAAAGCCGACCGGCTCCCGAAGATCCAGAACCACCGCACCTTTCACCAGACTTACGAGAGTCCGCCATGTACGAGCTGTCCCGGGTCCGCCTCTACTCCATCGGTCCCGCCGGTGCGCGCTACGCCGACACCGTGCTTGACCTGCGGGGTGTCGGCGAGCCCGTGCCCGACCCGGCGCCCACGCAGGCGGAGTTCTTCGAGGAGGAGCCGGCCGGCCCGCCGCGCCGGCCCGCCCCCGCCGGCGTGCTCTTCCTGGAGAACGGCGGCGGCAAGTCCGTCCTGCTCAAACTGATCTTCTCGGTGATGCTGCCGGGCCACCGCAACACCCTCGGCGGCGCCAGCTCCGGCGTGCTGCGCAAGTTCCTGCTCGCCGACGACTGCGGGCACGTGGCGCTGGAGTGGCAGCATGTGCAGACCGGCGAGTGCGTCGTCGTCGGCAAGGTCAGCGAGTGGCGCGGACGGCAGGTCTCCAGCGACCCGCGCAAGTTCGCCGAGGCCTGGTACTCGTTCCGGCCCGGTCCGGGGCTCAGCCTGGACAACCTGCCGGTCGCCGAGTCCACCGCCGTACGACCGCCCGTCGAGGGCACCTCGGGCGCCCAGGGCCGGCGCCGCACCATGAAGGGCTTCCGTGACGCCCTGACGGAGGCGGGCAAGACCTACCCGCATCTGGAGGTGCACTGGGAGGAGATCCACGACCGCTGGATCGAACACCTCGGCGACCTCGGCCTGGACCCCGAACTCTTCCGCTACCAGCGGGAGATGAACGCCGACGAGGGCGAGGCGGCCGGTCTCTTCGCGGTCAAGAAGGACTCCGACTTCACCGACCTGCTGCTGCGCGCCGTCACCGACACCCGCGACACCGACGGCCTCGCCGATCTCGTCGGCGGTTTCGGCAACAAGCTCGGCCGGCGCGCCGAACTCATCGCCGAACGGGACTTCACCGCCGGGTCGGTCGATCTGCTCGGGCGGATCGTGGAGGCCGCCGAAACACGCGCACGCGCGCGTGACATCCACACCGGCGCCGAGCGCCGTACCCGCGCCCTCGCCCGGCGGCTGTCGGCGCGGGCGGTGCAGGAGCGGGTGCGGGCCGCCGACCTCGCCCAGCGGGTCACGGCCGCCGCGTACGCCGTCACGCACTCCGAGGGCGCTCGGGAGCGCAGCGCCCTGATCGCGGCCGAACTCGCCTACCGGCACGCCTCCCTGGCGCTCGCCGCCGCGGAGAAGTCCGCCGCCGCGCAGAAGCGCGAACTGGCCGACGCCCGCACCCTGCACTCCGCCTGGCAGGCCGCCGAGGCGGTGCTGCGGCACCGCGCCGCCTCCGACCGCGTGGCCCGTGTGTCCGCCGCCATCCAGGAGGCCGAGCGGGACGCCGCGCCCGCGCTCGCCGCCCGTGCCAAGGCCGCCGTGGACCTCGTACGGGCCCTGCACGCGGCCGCCGACAGCGCCGAGACCCTCGCCAACGAGGAGGAGGAGCGCTCCGCCGCCCTCCAGGAGGTGGGCGACTCCGCTTACCGGGACTCCACCACCGCCGCGACCGAGGCACAGCGCGCCCGCAGCGAGGCCGGGCACCTGCGCCAGCGGCTCGCCGAGGTCGAGCAGGAGACCGCCGAGGCGGTCCGGGCGGGCTGGCTCGACGACAGCGCCTCGGACGCCGACCCGGCACGTGCAGCGCTCACCGCCAGCGACGCCGAGAAGACCGCCGTCGCCGCCTGGGACGCGGCTCGAGAGGCCGCCCGCAAGGTCACCGAGCACGCACGCGAGGCGGCCGGCGCCGAGTCCCGTGCGGAACTGACCGCCGCCCGCGCCGCCGATGCCGCGACGGCGGCCGAGCGGGCCTACGAGGCCGAGCGGCGCCTCGCCGAGTCCCTGGCCGCCGAGGAACGGCTCGCGGAACTGCTCAGCCTGCCCGGCGCCCCGAACAGGGCGCGGGTGCCCGCCCCGAGGACGGAACCGGACGACGACACGCGCGCGGGATCGGCCCCGGACTCCGCTGACTCCGCCGAGGGGCAGCAGCTCGGCCCCGAGGAACTCGACCGCTTCGCCGACGAATTGCGCGAACTCCTCGACGACGCCGTCTCGACCGCCGAACGGCACCTCTTCGAGCTGCGCACCGCCGCCGCCGACGACTCCCGGATCCTGGGCGCGCTCGGTGACGGGGGACTGCTGCCGCCGGGCCCGGACGTGCTGGCCACGGTGGAGTTCCTCGGCGAGCACGGCATCCCGGCGCTGCCCGGCTGGCGCTATCTCGCCCAGGCCGTCGACCCCGCCGACCACGCGCGCGTCCTCGCGGCCCGCCCGGAACTGGTCGACGGCGTGATCATCACCGACCCGGACACCCACGCGCGTGCCCGCGAGGCGCTCGGCGACGCCGCCCTGCTCCCCCGCTCAGCCGTCGCCGTCGGCACCGCCGCCGCCCTGCTCGCACCGCCCCCCGCCGACAGCGCCGCCTCTGCGGACGTCTTCCTCGTGCCGCCGAACCCCGCCATGCACGACGAGCACGCCGCCGACGAGGAACGGCAGGCGCTGCGCGCCCGGACCACCGAGCGCGACGAGGAGATCCGCACCCTCGCCGCCCGGCTCGGCAAGGACCGGGAACTGGCCGCCCGGCTCGCCTCCTGGCGCACCGGCTGCCCCGCCGGCCGCCTCACCGAACTGGCCGCGGCCGCCCAGGAGGCCCGCGCCTTCGCCGAGGAGACGGAAGCCGAGCTGGCCGAGGCGCGCACCGTGCGCGCGGAGGCCGACCAGGCCGCGGCGGAGGCCGTCCAGGTCCGCGACGAACGGCAGGAGAGCGCACAGAAGGCCCGCCGCGCCGCCGACGCCCTCGCGGGACTCGCCCACCGGCTCCGCGAGCGCGCCGGCTGGCAGGCCCGCCTGCGCGAACTCGCCGATGAGGCCGCCGAGTCCGAGGCCCGCGCCCAGACCTGCCTGGAGCGCGCCCGGGCCGCCGACGAGGACCGCCGCGCCGCCCAGCGCGCCGCCGACGACGCACGCCGTACCGCGCGCGCTCTGCGCGCCGAGCGCTCCGAGATCGCCGGCGCGCCCGACGACGAACCGGTCCAGGACGCGGACGCCCCCAAGGCGTCGCTGCCCGCCCTCCGCGAGGCCTACCGGGCCGCCTCCCAGGTGTACGAGAAGGTCGGCGTCGGCGCCGACCTGCGCGCCGAGCAGGCCCGCGCGGAGAGTGACGAGAGCGCCGCCCGCGCCGAACTCGACCGGCTCAGCAACAAGGTCCGCACCCGGGCCGAGCAGCTGCTGCAGTCACCCGACGGCTCCGACGGGCCCTCCCGGCAGGCCGCCGCCGCGCGCGCGGAGGAGCTGGTGCAGCTGCTGGAGACGCGCATGTCCAGCGCGAGCGAGCAGCTCGGCCGGCTGCGCGGCGAGGCCGAACGGCACGCCCCCGAGGACGGCGAGGCACACACCGGACTTCCCGGGGAACTCGTCCCGCGCGACGCCGAGCACGCCCAGGTGTTGCTGCGCACAGCGACGGGCGAACTCGCCACCCGTACCGAGGCGCTCGCCGGGGCCCGCGAGGCGCACGCCGAGCTGCTGGAGGCGCACCGGGCGGCCGAGGACGCCGCCGGCGGCTTCGACGAGATCGCCGCGATGCTCCGCGACCTGCTGCGCGAACACACCCCGGAGGAGGAGCAGGAGGAGCCGGAGCCCTACCCCGGCAGCCTGGAAGAGGCCCGGCACTCCGCGGCCGAGGCGCGCCGCTCGCTGCGCGGCTGCGCCGCAGACCTGTCCGCTGCCGAGGCGGCGGTGCGCGAGGCGAGCGACGTCCTCGTCCGGCACGCCAACTCCACGCGCTACGAACAGGTCCGCACCCCCGCCCGGCAGCAGATCCGGGAACTGCCCGCATCCGCGCTGCCGGAGCACGCACAGAAGTGGGCGGACGCCTTCGCGCCCCGACTGCGTGTCCTCACCGACGAGTTGGCGCAGCTCGAGCGCAACCGCGACTCCATCGTGGACCGTCTCCGCGGGCTCGTGGAGTCGGCACTTGCGACGCTGCGCTCCGCCCAGCGGCTCTCCCGCCTTCCGGAAGGGCTCGGCGAGTGGTCCGGGCAGGAGTTCCTGCGGATCCGCTTCGAGGAGCCGGACCAGGCCACCCTCACCGAACGGCTCGGGGAAGTGATCGACGACGCCACGCGCGCGGCCGTGAGGAAGAACTCCGACCTGCGCCGGGACGGCATGTCGCTGCTGCTGCGCGGAGTCGGGGCGGCGCTGCAGCCCAAGGGCGTGGCCGTCGAGATCCTCAAGCCCGATGCCGTCCTGCGCGCCGAGCGTGTCCCCGTCGGGCAGATGGGCGACGTCTTCTCCGGCGGCCAGCTGCTCACCGCCGCGATCGCGCTGTACTGCACGATGGCCGCCCTCCGCTCGAACGACCGGGGCCGGGACAAGCACCGGCACGCCGGCACGCTGTTCCTGGACAACCCGATCGGCCGCGCCAACGCCACCTATCTGCTGGAGCTGCAGCGGGCCGTGTCGGATGCGCTCGGCGTGCAGCTGCTGTACACCACCGGCCTGTTCGACACGACCGCGCTGGCCGAGTTCCCGCTGGTCATCCGTCTCCGCAATGACGCCGACCTCAGGGCGGGCCTGAAGTACATCAGCGTGGAGGAACATCTGAGGCCCGGACTGCCCGAGCAGCCTCAGACCGGTGAGGCCGTGCACAGCGAGATCACGGCGACACGGATGTTCAGGAAGCCGGTGCCGAACACGCCGTAGCGGCGAGGGCCCGGGCAGCTCAGGGGTGGGACAGCTGCCCGGCGCCGCCCCGGCGGCGTATCCGCTCCTCTTCGCGCAGGGCCGCGCGCTCCTCGCGCCGGCGGACACGCCGCTCGCGACGCAGTGCCCGTGCCGTGCTGCTCGGCTCGGAGACGACGCCGTACCGCTGGTTCCAGACCTGGCGGGTCACCCACACGTCGACCACGGCCCAGGTGGCCACCACCGTGCTCACCACGCTGCTGATCACCATGGGGAACGCCAGCCAGGACCCGGCCATCGTGCACAGGAACGCCACCATCGCCTGTATCAGCGTCACCGCGATGACCAGGAGCGCCCGAACCGCCGCCGTACGCACCGGATCCGGCAGCGGGTGCCGGCGGGCGGGCTCCTCCACCCACAACGGCCGGAAGTCCTGCCTCCGTTCGCCGGCGGACTCCCCGGCACGCCCACGCGCCGGAATGTCGCGATCCGATGCTTTCTGGCTCCGCCGCGCCGCCGAACGCCCCGCCACGCTCTCCTCGGGCGCTTCGCGCCGCTCCACCGTGCCCATCACCGTGTCACTCCCCACCGCCAGCAGACCGCTCGCCCTGGTCTCACGAGACTCCGACTCCCCAGTGGCTGCCCGGCTTGCGCTGTTTTACGCCGCCGGGGTGCGGGATGCGGCTCCTGTGGCCCATTCCGCCCCCATTTCCCGTAGAGAAGGACGAAGAACATCCCCCGAAGATTCCCAACCGGCGAAAAAATCCGGCCAACCGCCCGGCCGCGGCCCCGCAGTCCCACCGGGCGCGGGTGCCGGATCGCGGTGGCAATCTCCCGCAATGGCCGGACAACTCGCCATGTCTCGCCGCCGGAGCGGAAGTTCACCCTCCGGACATGTCTTCGAGTTATCTGTGGGGCGGTAGTAGGCTCGCGCCGTTTGTTGACCGACATGTGCACCCCCGGCCTGTGGGGGTCGAGCTGGGGGAGGCCATGCGCTTTCGCGGGAAGTCGATCCGCCGGAAGATCGTGGCGCTGCTTCTCGTGCCGCTGGTGTCCCTGACCGCCGTCTGGGGCTTCGCGACGGTACTCACAGGGCGCGAAGTCGCCCGGCTGTTCCACGTGTCGGACCTCAAGAAGGACATCGGCTACCCCGCCGAGGACACGGTGCGCGTGCTGCAGCAGGAGCGCCGCCAGACCCTCGTCTACCTCGCCGACCCGCGAACCGCCGACGCCCTCTCCGCACTGCAGCGCACCCGCACCGCCACCGACCGTGCGATCGCCAGGATCCGGAAGAACGCCGACGACCACGACGTCCTCGACAGCATGGACGCGGACGACGACGAACGCCTCACCGCCGTCCTGAACGCCTTCGACGGCCTCGACGCCCTGCGCCGCAGCGTCGAGCAGGGCACGGTCACCCGCACCCAGGCCTTCGGTCTCTACAACCGCCTCGTCGACCCCTGCTTCACCCTGCTCGCCTCCCTCGAGGGCATCGACGACGTCGAACTGGACGCCCAGGCCCGCGCGATGGTCAACGTCGGCCGCGCCCGCGAACTGCTCTCCCGCGAGGACGCCCTGCTCGGCTCCTCCCTCGTCGTCGGCCGGCTGACCCCCGCCGAGACCCGCGCCATCTCCGACCTCGCCGCCCAGCGCACCGTTCTGTACGACGTCAGCCTGCCGCTGCTGCCCGCCGCCGAGCGCGAACGCTACGAACGCTTCTGGAAGAACCCCACCGGCGCCCAGCTGCGCACGGCGGAGGAATCCGTCATCAACACGGATTCCGGCACCCCGCGCGATGTCACCGCACAGAGCTGGGACGCCTCGGCCGCGAGCGTCCTGAACGGACTCGGCACACTCGACGACCAGGTGGGCGACCGCTTCCAGAGCCGTACCCGCCCCGTCGCCGTCGGCGTCATCCTGCAGGCGGCCGTCGCGGGCCTGCTCGGCCTGGTCGCGCTCGTGCTCTCCGTCGTCCTCTCCGTCCGGATCGGCCGCCGGCTCATCCGCGACCTGCGCCAGCTGCGCCTGGAGGCGCACGAGGCCTCCGGTGTCCGGCTGCCCGGCGTGATGCGCCGCCTGTCCGCCGGCGAACACGTCGACGTCGAGACCGAGGTGCCGCGACTGGAGTTCGACAAGAACGAGATCGGCGAGGTCGGCCAGGCCCTCAACACCCTCCAGCGCGCCGCCGTGGAGGCCGCCGTCAAACAGGCCGAACTGCGGTCCGGCGTCTCCGAGGTCTTCGTCAACCTCGCCCGCCGCAGCCAGGTGCTGCTGCACAAGCAGCTCACCCTCCTCGACACCATGGAACGCCGCACCGAGGACACCGACGAACTCGCCGACCTCTTTCGCCTGGACCACCTCACCACCCGCATGCGACGGCACGCCGAGGGCCTGGTGATCCTCTCCGGAGCCGCACCCTCCCGGCAGTGGCGCCGTCCGGTGCAGCTGATGGACGTCGTACGTGCCGCCGTCGCCGAGGTCGAGGACTACGAACGCGTCGAGGTACGGCGCCTGCCCCGGGTCGCCGTCACCGGGCCCGCCGTCGCCGACCTCACTCATCTCGTGGCAGAACTCCTGGAGAACGCCACGGTCTTCTCGCCCCCGCACACCGCCGTACAGGTCCTCGGAGAGCGGGTCGCCAACGGCTTCACGCTGGAGATCCACGACCGGGGTCTCGGCATGACGGCCGAGGCCCTCCTGGACGCCAACCTGCGCCTCGCCGAGACCCCCGAGTTCGAGCTGTCCGACACCGACCGGCTGGGTCTGTTCGTGGTCAGCCGCCTCGCCCAGCGTCAGAACGTGCGGGTCTCCCTCCAGCCGTCGCCCTACGGCGGCACCACCGCCGTCGTCTTCATCCCCGACGCGCTGCTGAGCGACGACGTGCCGGACACCAACGGCCTCGGCTTCCGCCTCGACCGGGACCGCCCGGCGCGGGGGAGCGGGCAGGCGGGCCGTGCCGTGGGACCTTCCGTGGCGCCGGTGCAGCTGCCCGGCCTGCCGACCTCCCTGCTGGACGGCCCGGTCGAGCTGGAGTCGCCGGTGGACCTCGATGCCGTCGACGAATTCCCCGGCGTCCTGCGGGACGAGGAGAGCGAGCGTGGCGGACTGTTCCGGCCCCGCCGCCCCCGTTCCCGCGCCGACGACCAGGCGCCCTCCCCGTCTGCCGAGCACGGGTCACGCGAAGAGGCCGGCGACCGCGGGCCCGTACCACTGCCGCGCCGTCAGACCCCCAAACTCGTCAGCTCGCACGGCAAGCCGGTCATCGACCAGCGCTCCCGCCACGACGAGCCGGACCAGCAGCCCTCCGACGCTTCCCGCCGCCCCGACGGGGATGCACTGGCCCCGCTGCCCTCCCGCCGGCGCACCTCGGCCTCCCGCCGTCCCGCGGACCTCACCGACCGGCCCGAGGAACCCGGCGTGGGTCCCGCCGACGGTCCCGCCGCGACGTCCGGCATCCCGGCCCTGCCCCGGCGCACCCGCCCCGAGTTGCCCGCGGACGACCGCGCCCGGGGCGCCGGCCGGACCGGTGGCACCGAGCACGATTTCACCGCCGGCGAGGTCCACCCGAGTCGCGGCCCGTCCGGGTCCACGGGCGGGGAGTTCCCTGCTGGTGGGAGTGCGGGCGCGGCGCCCGGTGGGGAGCTCCGTGCCGGTGGCGGTGCGGGTGAGGTGACCGGTGGGGAATTCCGCTCCGGTGCGGCCGAGTTCATGGGCGGGCGGGCCGGTTCAGGTGGTGGCGTTTCCGAGCCTGCGGGCGGCGCGTTCACTGCGGGTGGCGGTGCGGGTGAGGTGCCCGGCGAGTGGGCCGGCTCTGGCGCTGACCTGTCGGAGTCGGCAGGCGAGGAATTCCCCGCGGGCGGCGCTATGGCCCAGCCCTCCGGTGAGGTCGCCCGGTTCGCCGAGTCCGCCCCCGCTCGCGGCGACGTGGACCGGCCCGCAGACGCGACCCCGGCCACCCGGGGCACGGTCCCGCCGACCGGCGTCAGTGACACCGGCGGCCGCCCGGCCACGGGATCGGCGGGCGACGAGCCGGTCACCGGGGCCCTGCCCCGGCGAATACGGCAGGCCAGTCTGGCCCCCCAGCTCAAGCAGGACACCGCCCGGCGCGCCGACCGCGCGGCGCAGCCCGCCGACCGCGACGCCGATGAGGTCCGCAGCCGGATGGCCTCGCTGCAGCGCGGCTGGCAGCGCGGCCGGGAGGAGAATGCCGCGGGCGATGGCGCCCACAACGGCACAGCACAAGGAACGACTAAGGGGGACGGTCGATGACCGCACCGAAGGCGACCGGCCACACGGCGACCAGCAACGGGGAGCTGAACTGGCTCCTGGACGAACTGGTCGACCGGGTCGCCAGCATCCGCAAGGCCGTCGTCCTGTCCGGCGACGGACTGCCCACGGGGGTGTCCAAGGACCTGACCCGGGAGGACGGCGAGCACCTGGCCGCCGTCGCATCCGGCTTCCACAGCCTCGCCAAGGGCGTAGGCCGCCATTTCGACGCGGGCAGCGTCCGGCAGACCGTGGTCGAGCTGGACGACGCCTTCCTGTTCGTCACGGCCGCGGGGGACGGCAGCTGCCTCGCCGTCCTCTCCGACGCCGACTCCGATGTCGGACAGGTCGCCTACGAGATGACGCTCCTGGTCAAGCGGGTCGGCGTGCATCTGGGCACCGCCCCGCGCACCGATCTGTCCGCAGGTGGGTAGTGGGATGGCATGAGCGGAGAGGGTCAGGGAAGAAACCACTGGTTCGACGACGAGGCCGGACCGGTCGTCCGTCCGTACGCCATGACAGGAGGCCGTACCACCAGTCCGGCCCAGCACCGGCTCGACCTGATCGCGGTTGTCGTGACGGAACCGGACGCGGGTGACCCGGAGGCGGATCCGACCCTGTCACCGGAGCATGTGGAGATCGTCGGGCTCTGCCGCGCCGCACCCCAGTCGCTCGCCGAACTGGCCGCCGGGCTCGATCTGCCGATCGGCGTGGTCCGGGTCCTCATCGGCGACCTCGTGCACGCGGAACTCATCCATGTCACCCGTCCGGTGCCACCGGCCGAGCTGCCGGACGAGAGCATCCTGCGCGACGTGATCAACGGCCTGCGGGCGCTGTGACCGGAGAGAACAAAGCAGAACCGTCGAAGAGAACCGTCGACCAGAACCGCCACCAGAACCGTCGACCAGAACCGCCACCAGAACCGTCGACCAGAACTGTCGACCAGAACTGTCGGCCAGGACTATCGACCAGGACCGTCAAACAGGACCGTCAAGCAGGAGAAGAGACCGATGATCTTCGGGCTTTCTGAGCGCGGCAAGCCCCCGGTCGAGCCCGTCACGCTCAAGATCCTGGTGGCCGGCGGCTTCGGGGTGGGCAAGACGACCCTCGTCGGCGCGGTCAGCGAGATCAGGCCGCTGCGCACCGAGGAGCTGCTCACCGAGGTCGGCCGCCCGGTCGACGACACCAGCGGTGTGGAGGGCAAGCACACCACCACCGTGGCCATGGACTTCGGCCGCATCACCCTGCGCGAGGACCTGGTGCTGTACCTCTTCGGCACGCCCGGGCAGGAACGGTTCTGGTTCATGTGGGACGAGCTGTCCGAGGGCGCTCTCGGTGCCGTCGTCCTCGCCGACACCCGCCGGCTGGAGGACTGCTTCGCCGCCGTCGACTACTTCGAGCGGCGTGGCATCCCCTTCCTCGTCGGCGTCAACTGCTTCGAGGGATCCGCCCGTTATCCCGCCGAGGCCGTACGGCAGGCCCTCGACCTGGACGACGCCGTACCCGTCCTGCTGTGCGACGCGCGTGACCGGGAGTCGGCCAAGGACGTGCTCATCGGAGTCGTACGGCATGCGATGGAGTACGCGGCGGACCGGCGCGAGGCCGTCCCCGGCTGACCGGCGGGCACGGCCCGTACCCCCGCCGACCGGGGTACGGGCCGTGGTCCGGTGAGCACGCACGCACGCGCGCGTGCCGTGCAACCGTTATGCGCCGTCCTCTTCTTCCATCCATCCGAAGCTCTTCTCCACGGCCTTGCGCCAGTTGCGGTATTCGCGGTCGCGTACCGAAGGCTCCATGGCCGGTGTCCATTCCGCGTCCCGCTGCCAGTGCGACTTGAGCTCGTCGAGGTCGTTCCACACCCCTGTCGCCAGACCGGCCGCGTACGCGGCGCCCAGACAGGTCGTCTCCGACACCCGGGGCCGGATCACGGGCACGCCGAGGACGTCCGCCTGGTGCTGCATGAGCAGGTTGTTCCCGGTCATGCCGCCGTCGACCTTCAAGGTGGTGATCCGCACCCCGGAGTCCTGGTACATGGCGTCCACGACCTCCCGGGTCTGCCAGCTCGTCGCCTCCAGCACCGCGCGGGCGAGGTGGGCCTTGGTGACGTACCGGGTGAGGCCGGTGACGACACCGCGCGCGTCCGAGCGCCAGTACGGCGCGAACAGGCCCGAGAAGGCGGGCACGATGTAGGCACCGCCGTTGTCCTCGACGCTCGCCGCCAGCGTCTCGATCTCGTCGGCGCTGCGGATGATCCCGAGCTGGTCGCGGAACCACTGGACCAGTGCGCCCGTTATCGCTATGGACCCCTCCAGGCAGTACACCGGGGCCTCGCCGCCGATCTTGTACCCCATCGTCGTCAGCAGCCCGCTCTTGGAGGGCACCGGCCGGCTGCCCGTGTTCAGCAGCAGGAAGCTGCCGGTGCCGTACGTGTTCTTCGCTGTGCCCACGTCGTAGCAGGCCTGCCCGAAGACCGCGGCCTGCTGGTCGCCCAGCGCGGAAGCGACGGGCACCCCGGCGAGCTGCCCGACCGCCGTGCCGTACACCTCGGCGGAGGACCTGATCTCGGGCAGCATCGCCTCGGGCACGCGCATGGCGGACAGGATGGCCGGATCCCACTGGAGGGTCTCCAGGTTCATGAGCATGGTGCGGCCGGCGTTCGTGACGTCCGTGACGTGCCGCCCGCCTTCGGTGCCGCCGGTGAGGTTCCAGATCAGCCAGGAGTCGATGGTCCCGAAGGCGATCTCACCGCGTTCGGCCCGCTCCCTGAGACCGGGCACATGGTCCAGCAGCCAGGCCGCCTTGGGTCCGGAGAAGTAGCTGGCGAGCGGCAGCCCGGTCTGCTCGCGGAAGCGGTCCTGGCCGTCCGCACCGCCCAGTTCGTTGCACAGGGCCGCGGTGCGGGTGTCCTGCCAGACGATCGCGTTGTGCACGGGCTTGCCGGTGGCGCGGTCCCACAGGACCGTCGTCTCCCGCTGATTGGTGATGCCGAGCGCGCTCAGCTGGTCGGCGCGCAGCCCGGCCTTCGCGAGCGCTCCGGCCACCACGGCCTGCACCTTGGACCAGATCTCGGTCGCGTCGTGCTCCACCCACCCGGGCTTCGGGAAGATCTGGCGGTGTTCGCGCTGGTCGACGGCGACGATGGCGCCGCCGTGGTCGAAGACGATGCAGCGGCTGGACGTGGTGCCCTGGTCGATGGCGGCGACGTAGGTGTCCGTGGTGTCCGTCATGGCTGTCCCCTGGGTCGCTGGGTCGGGTCGCTGGTCGGAGGGGCGCGTGCGGGGCCGGTGGGGCGGCGCGTGGGGTCGGGCGGTCGCGCATGGGGTGGGGAGGCGGCGTACGGGGTCGGGGAGCGGCGCACTGTTCGTGGGAACCGGCGTACGCGGCCGGGGAGCGGCGCACTGTTCGTGGGAACCGGCGTACGCGGCCGGGGAGCGGCGTACGTGGCTGGGAGCGGCGTACGGGTGCGGGAGACGGCAGGTATCAGAAGGCCGCGTTGTAGATGACGCCGGCGAGCGCCCCGCCGATCAGGGGGCCGACGACCGGGATCCAGGCGTAGCCCCAGTCGGAAGTGCCCTTGTGCGGGATCGGCAGAAAGGTGTGCACGATGCGCGGGCCGAGGTCGCGGGCCGGGTTGATGGCGTAGCCCGTGGGGCCGCCGAGGGAGAGACCGATGCCGACGACGAGCAGGGAGACGATCAGCACGGTCGTGCCGGACTCGCCGAGCCCCTTCGTCAGCCCGAAGGCGAGAATCGGCAGCACGAGCGCGACGGTCGCGATGATCTCGGTGATGAGGTTGGCGAGCGGGTTCCTGATCTCGGGAATGGTCGAGAAGATGCCGAGCGTCGGCACCGGTTCGCCGGCCGTGCCCTCGGTGGTGCCCTGTGTGCGGACGTTGGCCTGGAACTGCGCGAGATACACCAGATAGGCCAGTACGGCCCCGAGCATCGCGCCGACGAGCTGGCCCAGCAGATACA
Source organism: Streptomyces sp. NPDC046759 (assembly GCF_040645475.1). Taxonomy (NCBI): domain Bacteria; kingdom Bacillati; phylum Actinomycetota; class Actinomycetes; order Kitasatosporales; family Streptomycetaceae; genus Streptomyces; species Streptomyces sp. NPDC046759. The sequence goes on from NZ_JBEYYJ010000030.1 coordinate 109,081, forward strand.
CCCAGACCTTGCCCCACTTGCCGGTGTCGATGGCGATGCCGATGGTGACCGCGGGGTTGAGCTGGCCGCCGGAGAGAGGAGCGGCGGTGTACGCGCCCGCGAGGACGCCCAAGCCCCAGCCGAACGCGATCACGACCCAGCCCGCGGCGCGCGCCTTGGAGTATCTGAGGGTGACGGCGGCGCAGACACCTGCACCGAAGAGGACGAGGATCGCGGTGCCGATGACCTCGCCGACGAAAATGTCTCCGTTGCTCATGGCGGCTCCCTTGGCGCCGGTCGGGGCGCTCGGCCCCGGCTCTCCGTGCAGGAAGGTTCCTTGGCGACGTCAGCCGAAGGCAGTGAGCCCGCGCCCCGCCCGGCGTCCGTGACGAGCGTGCCGTCGCAGCCGTATCGCCAGGGAGGGGAGGGCCGTGGAGCAGGACAGACCTGTGGCGCAGTGCCTGATAACGCCGAGAATGTACGGCGATGTCGGCTGACACCGGGAAGTGTTCACCGGCACCACGGGGGCGTCAAGGTTGCCGACGATGCCGATGACGGTGAGGTGTCGGGCTGCCGGGCTGCGGCCGGCCGGCCGCAACGGTCACAGGGGGCAAGCGCGTTCACCACCGTGGCTCGGCGGTCGCGTATCCGGCCTGCGCCCGTGTCGCCACCGAGCCACGCCGGACCTCGTGACCGGGCAGCCCGGCCCGCCCGAGCACCCAGCTGGCGCCGCGCAGCGCCTTGGCCGCCTGCTTCAGCGGAGCGAGCTGGGCGGCGGCCTGGCGGTGGTCGCCCACGCTTCCCGGCGCGCACACCACGGTCGCGAGGGACAGGGTGACCGGCCGGCCCCCCGCCGACCAGGGCGCGTCGAGGACGGCGGCCACCAGCGGATCGAGCGCCTCCTCCTCGGCCAGCACCAGGAAGTCGTCCCCGCCTATGTGCCCCACGCGCGCGTGCCCCGAGACCGCCTGCTGCAGCGCGCGTCCGACCGCACGGATCAGCTCGTCGCCGGTGGCGAACCCGGCCCCGTCGTTGACCTGCTTGAAGTGGTCGATGTCCAGCCAGCTGAGCGCGAACGTGCGACCGTCCGCGATCCACCGGTCCACCTCGCTCGTGATCGCGTCCGAACCGGGCAGCCTGGTCAGCGGATTGAGCCCGGCCGCCTCCTCGACCCGGCTCTCGGCCAGCGCCCGCACCAGGTCCGCGAGCCGTACGACACCGACGCACCGGGCGTGCCGGTCGACCACCGCGACGTCGTCGGAGGTCCGGTCCCGGCCGCCGACCGCGACGACGTCCAGCACCTCCCAGGCGGTGGCGTCGACGCCGACCGTGCGGGGCACGTCCCCGAGCTTGAAGGCCGGCCGGTCGGCATACAGGGCGTGCCCGTAGCGGCCGGACATCGACAGCAGGAAGCGTGAGCGGTGCACCGACCGCACGGGCCTGCCGGCCTGGTCCACCAGCAGCACACCGGAGACGTCCGGCGATCCGGTCAGCAGCGCCCGCACCTGCCCGGCCGAGGCGGTCACGGGGAGCACGGCGGCCGGGCGGACGAACTCCCGCACCGACGGCCCGGACCTGGGCATCCCGACGACGCCGGGGGAGCGGGGCGGAACGTATACGTCCGCGACGGGGATCCGGGCCGGTGGGGCGAACAGCTCGCCCTGGGCCAGCTGGGCCCCGGCCGACAGCGCTGCCGCGCACTGCAGTTCCGTCTCGACCCCCTCGACCGCGACCAGGGCGCCCAGCTCCTCGCAGAGCGTCCGCATGGCCCGTACCGCGGCGGGCCGCGACAGCAGTGAGGCGTCGAGCTTGACCAGGTCCGGGGAGAGATCGGTGAGCAGCCGCAGCGGTACGTCGCCGTCCCCGATGCCGTCCGCGCTGATCCGGAAGCCCTGCTCGCGCAGCGCGCTCACGGCCTCCAGCAGGGCACGCTGCGGGACGTGCGTGTAGGGCGGGACCACGTCCAGGGTCACCTCCCAGGGCAGGCGCCCGGCCCCGCGCACGGCGTCGTGCAGCGGGGTGAGGCCGCCGAGGTCGGCGAGGGTGGCCGCGAACACGTTGAGGTGCAGCGGCAGCAGGGTCTCCTTGTGCGTCGCGGCGCGGAGCGCCAACACGGTCAGTTTTCCGTCCAGTTCGGGATCCCGGCGGGCCTCGGCCAGAATGTCACCGGTCTCCGGGCGGGCGAGCGTCTCCAGTGCGGTGACCGCGCCCGTCCTCAGGTTGACCACCGGCTGGAAGGCGAAGCGGAGAGTGTCCGTCCAGGAGTGCACGGGAGAATATTGGCGCTGCCCGCAGGCGCCCAGGGGCAGTTCATGAGACGTTCACGCAGGATTCCGGGGTGGTCACACAGCGTGGCCAGTCCCTGTGGTCCCAGCTGTCACACGAGCCCCCGGCTCCGTCATCTCACCGCCACCACCGACGACCCGTGCCCGAACAGCCCCTGGTTGGCGGTGATCCCCACCCGCGCCCCGGTGACCTGCCGGTCGCCCGCCGTGCCTCGCAGCTGCCAGGTCAGCTCGCAGACCTGGGCGATGGCCTGGGCCGGCACCGCCTCCCCGAACGAGGCCAGCCCGCCACTGGTGTTGACGGGTGTGCGGCCGCCCGGGGCCGTCGCGCCCTCCCGCAGGAGTTTCGCGCCCTCGCCTTCGCCGCACAGCGCCAGGTCTTCGTACCACTGCAGCTCCAGCGCGGTGGACAGGTCGTAGACCTCGGCCAGGGAAAGGTCCTCGGGGCCGATGCCGGCCTCCTCGTACGCCGCCCGGGCTATGGAGGCGCGGAAGGTCCCACCCGCGGCCTGCACCGCGACCGCCGAGTCCGTGGCGATGTCCGGCAGGTCCAGCACCGTGTTCGGGAAGCTCGGGGCCACCGTCGACACCGCCCGGATCCGGACCGGCCGGGGCACCCCGTGCCGACGCGCGAAGTCCATGCTGGAGAGCACGAGGGCCGCCCCGCCGTCGGAGGTGGCGCAGATGTCGAGCAGCCGCAGGGGATCGGCGACCACCGCGGACGCGGCCACCTCGTCGGCGCTGACCCGCTTGCGGTAGCGGGCGTACGGGTTGAGCGCGCCCATGGCCGCGTTCTTCACCTTGACCAGGGCGAAGTCCTCCGGCGTGTCTCCGTGCACCGCCATCCGGCGGCGCGCGTACAGCCCGAAGTACGTCGGGTTGGTCGCGCCCAGCAGACGGAAGCGCAGCCAGTCCGGATCGTCCGGGCGCTCCCCGCCCGCGGGCCGGAAGAATCCCTTGGGTGCGGCGTCCGCACCGACGACGAGGACGACCTCGGCGAGCCCGGCGAGGATCTGCGCCCGCGCCGTGGCGATCGCCTGTGCCCCGGAGGCGCACGCCGCGTACACACTCGCGACCCTGGCTCCCTGCCAGCCCAGGGCCTTGGCGAACGTCGCGCCCGCCACATACCCGGGATACCCGCCGCGCACCGTGTCCGCGCCCACGACCGAGCCGATGTCCCGCCACTTGATGCCGGCGTCCGTGAGCGCCGCGCGGGCCGCGGCCGTCCCGTACTCCACGAAGGGGCGTCCCCACTTGCCCCAGGGGTGCATGCCCGCGCCGAGCACCGCCACGTCCATCGTCATGCCCTCACCCCCGTCGGCCGCCAGTGCCAGGTGGTCCAGGTCGTCTCCGTGTCCTCGTCCTCGTGGAGCACGCCGGGGACGACCTCGACCTCCATGCCCACCGTCAGATCGGCGACGGTGATCCCGGGAGCCGCCTGTCCCAGCACCACCATCCGCTCGGCCTCCAGCTCCACCGCGATCAACGCGTACGGATCCCACGGAAGTTCCGCATTGCTCACATAGGGTGACGGAGGGCGGTATCGACTGTCCGTGTACGACCAGATTCGCCCCTTACGCGACAACGGCACCTCTTCCATCGTGTCGCCGTCGCAGTACGGATTGCGGCAGTGGGCGTCCTCGCGCGGGAAGAACACCGATGCGCAGGACGGGCAGCGGGTGCCCAGGAGCCGGAAGTCGTCCCCCTCGCCGGTGAACCAGCCGGTGACCGCGGGTGTGCGTGTGTGCTGCAAGATCCCTCCCCGCTCGGTTGCTGACGGAGCGTCAGGAGTTTCGCACGGGCGCCCGGAAAAGGGCAGGGCACCGCAGGAACCGCCGGGCGGAACGCCGCCGGTCGCTTCCCGGCCCTCCCCCCGGCTGATAGACGCAGGGGGCATGACACGCCTCACCCGTGCAGTCCGAGGGCTGGTCACCGCCCTCGCCGCCCTGCTGGCCCCGACCGTCACCCCCGCCCCCGCCCAGGCGCGGACGGAGCCCCGGGCACCGAAGGACTTCGTGGCCCTGTCCACCGTGGACCCGGCGATCATCCAGGAGATCCGCTACTTCACCGCGCACAACTTCGTCGGCCGGCGCATCGACGGCTACGAGCAGCCGATCTGCATCCTCACCCGCCCCGCCGCAGAAGCGCTCCACAGGGCCCGGCTGAGCCTGCTGCGCAAGGGCTACACCCTCAAGGTGTACGACTGCTACCGGCCGCAGCGCGCCGTGGACCACTTCGTCCGCTGGGCCGAGGACCTCGACGACCAGGCGATGGAGGGCGAGTTCTACCCCCACGTCGACAAGACCAGCCTGTTCGCGGACGGCTACATCGCCGAGAGGTCCGGCCACAGCCGCGGCTCCACCATGGACCTCACGATCGTGAAGCTCCCCGCGAGGCCGACCCCGGCGTACCACCCCGGACATCCGCTCGTGCCCTGCTACGCGCCCAAAGGTGAACGCTTCCCCGACGACTCCGTCGACATGGGCGCACCGGATTCGACTGCTTCGACACCCTCGCGCATACGCTGGACCCCCGGATCCAAGGCGAACAGCGCGCCAACCGCCTGTTGCTCAAGAGCACCATGGAGCGCCTCGGATTCGTGAACCTCGCCGAGGAATGGTGGCACTACACGTACAAGTCCGAGCCCTACCCGGACACCTACTTCGACTTCCCCGTGTCCCGCAAGTCGCTCATCAGCGGCAACTGAGATACGGACGGAACACGCCCTCCATCTGATCGGATACAGTCCGCGCGTGTCCGAAACTCAGCACCCAACTGCCAACTCCGCACCGGGCTCGTACTGTTCGAGTTGCGGAGCGCCCTATGGAGAGGGCGTTTCCGGCTGGCCGCGCACCTGCCCGACCTGCGGGACCGTCACCTACCGCAACCCGCTGCCGGTCGCGATCGCGCTCCAGCCCGTGTACGACACCAAGGGCACGGCCCTGGTCGTCATCACCCGGACCGTGGCCCCCGCGCGCGGCGGCACGGCACTGCCCGGCGGCTACATCGACGACCGGGAGGACTGGAGGCAGGCCGTCGTACGCGAACTGAAGGAGGAGACCGGCATCGACGCGGTGGCGCGCGAGGTGCGGCTCGTGGACGCCATGAGCTCGCCCGACGGGCACCTGCTGCTGTTCGGCCTCCTCCCGGAGCGTCCGGCGGAAGGACTCCCGCCGTCCGACCCCACGGACGAGACCGAGGGCTGGCAGCTGCTGCGCCGGCCCGAGGAACTCGCCTTCCCGCTGCACACCGTCGCCGTACGGGCCTGGTTCGAGGGCCGTTACGTCTGAGCGGCGGAACAGCCGAGTCCCCGCACCCGCACCGGGCGGGGCGGCTCGGCGCAACCGTGCTCCCGCTCCCGGGTGACCACCACCCGGGGGCCCTGACGGCGGGCGACGTAGCGTTCGATCTCCGGTTCGTCCCACGCGTCGCCGGCGTCCGGCACGACCAGACCGCCTCCCGTACGGCCACGCGCGGGTGCCCACACTTCCAGTTCCAGGCCACCGTCGGCGGCGCGCACGGGGATGACCGCACCCGCACGCGCGAACACCGGTATCCGTGACAGCGGCGCGTCGACGAGCACCTGCGCCGGTCCCTCGTACGCCTTCTCCGTGGCCGTGTCGTACCAGAGGCCACGCGGCAGCTGCACCGCACGCCGCTCGGCACCCGGTTCCAGGACCGGAGCCACCAGCAGACCGTCACCGAGCAGGAACGTGTCCTCGCAGTCGCGCAGAGCCCGGTTCTCCGGCGCCCCCCACCACAGCGGCCGCACGTAGGGCGCGCCGGTGCGCCGGGCCAGATGTGCCAGTGTCATGAAGTACGGCAGCAGGCGCCGCCGTTCGTGCAGCGCCACGCGCGCGTGCCGCAGCACCTCGTCACCGAACTCCCAGGGCTCCCGGCGGCCGGCGCGCCAACTCGCGTGGGTGCGGAACAGCGGCAGATACGCAGCCAGCTGGAACCACCTCAGATACAGCTCCGGCGAGGGACGGCCGTCGTAACCGCCCACGTCCGGGCCGGAGTACGGCACCCCGCACAGCCCGAGCCCCAGCACCATCGACAGCGACGCCCGCAGCCCCGGCCAGCCCGTCGCCACGTCCCCGGACCAGGTGCCGCCGTACCGCTGCATCCCCGCCCACCCGGATCGCGAGAACAGAAAGGGCCGCTCCCGGGGCGACAGCTCACGAAGCCCCTCGTAGCCCGCACGGGCCATGCACAGCGCGTACACGTTGTGCGCCTCCCGGTGGTCGCCCCCGCGCCCCTCCAGGGCGTGCCGGGCCGAACGCGGCAGGGTCGGCTCCCCGAAGGCGTTGAACGACGTCGGCTCGTCCATGTCGTGCCAGAAGCCCGCGAAGCCCTGCCCCAGCCGCTCCTCGTAGAGCCCGCCCCACCACTTCCGCACGCGCGCGTGCGTGAAGTCCGGGAACACCGACTCCCCGGCCCAGACCACACCGTGCACCGTGCGTCCGGTGGCGTCCCGCACGAACGCGTCCAGTGCCGTACCGCTGTCGTACACGGCGTTGCCCCGCGCCGCCCTCACGGCCGGGTCGACGATCGACACCAGCCGGACGCCTTCCCGGCGCAGGTCCTCGGCGAGCTGCGGCAGTTTCGGGAAGCGGTCCTGGTCGACGGTGAACACCTGGTGGTCGTCGTAGTGGTCGATGTCCAGGTGTACGGCGTCCAGCGGCAGTCCACGCTCCTGGTAGCCCGCGACGATCCGGCGGACCTCCTGCTCGCTGCCGAAGCCCCACCGCGCGTGATGGTGGCCCAGCGCCCATGCGGGCGGCAGCGCGGGCGCCCCGGTCAGTGACGCCCAGGTGCGCAGCACGCGCGCGGGGGTGCCCACCATGACCCAGCAGCGCAGCGGACCGCCGTCCATCCGCAGCTCACAGCGTCCCGCCCGGTCGTGCCCGGACCCGGCGCCCTCCTCGCCCTCGCGCAGGACCACGGTGCCGTCCCACGTGCTGTCGTGGAAGACCAGATGCGTGCCGGCGTCGGCCACCACGAGCTGCACCGGCATGGTCAGGTACAGTGGATCGTCGCCGGGGCCGAACGCCCGGCCGGGATCTGTGTTCCACAACCGGTACGTGCCGTCCCGCAGCCGCGGGCCGCCGGCCCGGCCGCCCAGACCGAAGAAGCGCGCGTCCGCCGCCACCTCCGACCGCTGCATCCACCGCGCCGGGCCCCCGCCCACCGGCTCCCACCAGCGCGGCGGCAGATCCCGCCGCAGGGTCACACCGCCGGGCGTACGGACCTCCACCGCACCGTGCCGGGACACGACGACCGTCACCCGCTCCGCGACCACCCGCCAGCCACCGTCCTTGTCCGGCTCGAGCACGGCCCGCGGATCCGGATCCGGGCTGTTGCCGGCGAGCGCGTACGAGGGCTGCGGGCCGGCCCCGTCCCACCCCCAGAACACCGCCCCGTTCACCGCGACGGTGACCCTCAGCTCGGACCGCCCGAACCGGATCAGCCCGCCCCCCGGCCCCGGCTCCACGTCTCGCACCTGCCCCGGGACCCGCGCCCGCTCGGCCCCCCGCCGCGGCAGCCCCGCGGCGTCGATCCGCCGCCGACGCCACGCAGCCAGGACGGTACGCACACCCCGAGCCGCCCTCCCCGAACCGACCACACTCACCGAACGCACCAGGTCACGACCGTCCATGCTGCTCACCCTGCCACTGCGCACCCCACGCGCGCGTGTCGTTCAACTGCCGTTCACCCGTGCCGGGACCACATCTTCACGACAACGACTATGTGGGGCGCACCCTGGTGTAGAAGTCGATCACATGGCATCGTCCCTGTCAGCCGCGTCACGCGCACACCCCAGCCGTGCGCGGAACGACGCCCACGACGCGCACAGCCCGGGAGCCGCCCCCATGTCGACAGCGAACCCCCAGCCGCTCTGGCAGCCCGATCCCGAGCGGATCGCCCAGGCACGCATCACCCAGTTCCAGGCATGGGCCGCCGAACACCACGGCGCCCCGGCCTCAGGCGGCTACCCCGCCCTGCACCAGTGGTCCGTCGATCAGCTGGACACCTTCTGGAAAGCCGTCACGGAGTGGTTCGACGTACGCTTCTCGACGCCCTACGCGCGCGTACTCGGTGACCGCGCCATGCCGGGCGCCCAGTGGTTCCCCGGGGCCACCCTCAACTACGCCGAGCACGCCCTGCGCGCCGCGGCCGACCGCGCGGACCGGCCCGCCCTCCTGTACGTGGACGAGACCCATGAACCACAGCCGGTGACCTGGTCCGAACTGCGCCGCCAGGTCGGCTCACTCGCCGCCGAACTGCGCGACCTGGGCGTTCGCCCCGGCGACCGCGTCAGCGGCTACCTGCCCAACATCCCGCAGGCCGTCGTCGCCCTCCTCGCCACCGCGGCCGTCGGCGCCGTCTGGACCTCCTGCGCCCCCGACTTCGGTGCCCGCAGCGTCCTCGACCGCTTCCAGCAGGTCGAACCCGTCGTGCTGTTCACCGTCGACGGCTACCGCTACGGCGGCAAGGAGCACGACCGCCGCGACATCGTCGCCGAACTGCGCCGGGAACTGCCCACGCTGCGGGCCGTCGTCCACATCCCGCTGCTCGGTACGCAGGCGCCCGAGGGCGGCCTGGAGTGGTCGGCGCTGACGGCGGGGAACACCGAGCCCGTCTTCGAGCAGGTCCCGTTCGACCACCCGCTGTGGGTGCTGTACTCCTCCGGTACCACCGGCCTGCCCAAGGCCATCGTGCAGTCCCAGGGCGGCATCCTGGTCGAACACCTCAAGCAACTCGGCCTGCACTGCGACCTCGGGCCCGAGGACCGTTTCTTCTGGTACACCTCGACCGGCTGGATGATGTGGAACTTCCTCGTCTCCGGCCTGCTCACCGGCACGACGATCGTCCTGTACGACGGCAGCCCCGGCTACCCGGACACCGGCGCCCAGTGGCGGATCGCGGAACGCACCGGGGCGACCCTCTACGGCACCTCCGCCGCCTACGTCATGGCCTGCCGCAAGGCCGGCGTCCACCCGGCACGCGACCACGACCTGTCCACGGTGAAGTGCGTCGCCACCACCGGCTCGCCGCTGCCGCCCGACGGCTTCCGCTGGCTGCACGACGAGGTCCGCGACGACCTGTGGATCGCCTCCGTCAGCGGCGGCACCGATGTCTGCTCCTGCTTCGCCGGCGGCGTACCGACGCTCCCGGTGTACACGGGCGAGCTCCAGGCGCCCGGTCTCGGCACCGACCTGCAGGCCTGGGACGCCGGGGGCAAGCCCGTCGTCGACGAGGTCGGCGAGCTGGTCGTCACCAACCCCATGCCCTCCATGCCGGTCCACTTCTGGAACGACCCCGACGGCAGCCGCTACCACGACAGCTACTTCGACACCTACCCCGGCGTCTGGCGGCACGGCGACTGGATCACGGTCACCTCGCGCGGCACCGTGATCATCCACGGCCGCTCCGACTCCACCCTCAACCGGCAGGGCGTGCGCATGGGCTCGGCCGACATCTACGAGGTGGTCGAGCGCCTGCCCGAGATCAAGGAATCCCTGGTCATCGGCATCGAGCAGCCCGACGGCGGGTACTGGATGCCGCTGTTCGTGCACCTGGCCCCCGGCGCTGTCCTCGACGAGGCACTCCTCAGCCGCGTCAAGGAGGCCATCCGGGAGCAGCTCTCGCCGCGGCACGTGCCCGACGAGATCATCGAGGTGCCCGGCGTCCCGCACACCCTGACCGGAAAGCGCATCGAGGTCCCCGTCAAGCGCCTCCTGCAGGGCACACCGATGGAGAAGGCCGTCAACCCAGGCTCCATCGACAACCTCGCCCTGCTCGGCTTCTACGAGGAGCTCGCCCGCAAGCGCGGCTGAACCTCGCGGGCTCACCCCGCACCTGCGGCTTCACCCTCCATAGGTGGCCTCGGACTCGCCCAGCACCGCGGCGAAGTCCGAGGCCAGCCGCGCGGCGTCGGCAGGCGCCAGCCCGGCGGCCGTGATCCGCACGCCGGGCCCGGCAGCCAGGCGGAACCTCGCCCCGGCCGCGACCCACCAGCCGTACGACCGCAGCCCGTTCACCACCGCCGACTCGTCACGCACGGGCACCCACAGATTCATTCCGCTCGCGGCATGCGCGGCGACACCCCGTGCGGCCAGCTCGCCGGCCAGCGCCGTGCGCCGCAGCGCATACGTCTCACGCGCGCGTGCCACCAGCGCGCGCGTGTCCGCGTCCGTCAGGAGACCGTGCACGGTCTCCTGCAGCAGGTGACTCACCCAGCCCGAGGTGAGCAGCAGCCGTCCGTCGTGGCGCGCGAGCGTCACCGGGTCGCAGGCCGCGGCCGCCCAGCGCAGATCGGTGCCCAGGAACTTGCTCACGGTCCGCACATGGACCCAGCGGGCCGGCCCGGCAGCGGTCACCGTGTGCAGGGCTGCGCCGGCCACCTCGGAGGCGTGGTCGTTCTCCACCACCAGCACATCGGGCGCGTCCCGGAGCACCTCGGCCAGCGCATCACGACGGGCGGCGGAGAAACATCCGCCGTGCGGATTCTGAGCCCGCGGACTGAACACCACCGCCCGCACCCCGGTCCTGACGGCTCCCCGCAGAGCCTCCGGGCGCATCCCCTCGTCGTCGACGGCGACCGGGACGGTGCGCAACCCCAGCGCCGCGACCAGGTCCAGCAGATGGTGATAGCCCGGATCCTCCATCGCCACGCCGTCCCCGGGACGCAGCTCGACCGCCAGCACCCGGGCGATCAGGTCCAGCGCCCCGTGCGCGAACGTCACGTGCTCCACGGGAACGCCGTCCGCACCCAGCCATGCGCGCACCGCGTCCTCGAGCCGGGCCAGCCGTGGCGCGGAGCGATGGGAACGGGCGCCCGGCGAGAGCCGCGACGGCGGGAGCAGCGCCGGCAACAGCGCCGGATCGGGGTGTCCGCCCGCCAGGTCCCGCAGCCCTTCGGGCACCTTGGGCGGCCGACGCGAGGCGACCGCGGGAGCCGGTGCGACCACCGTGCCGCCCCGCCCGCGGGTGACGACGATGCCACGCCGCCGCAGTTCCTTGTAGGCCGTGGCGACCGTGCCCGGACTGACTCCGAGCTTCTCCGCGAGCCCCCGCACAGGCGGCAGTGCGGCCCCCGGCGCCAAGGCCCCCTCCGCCACGCCCCGTTCGACGGATCCGGCAATTGCCTTGGCTGTCGTGCCACTGATCTCATATTGTGTTGCCACGTTAATAATTATGTATCAATACATAACTGGAAATCAAGCTCGGCTCCACCCAGGGGGAACAGTGGACGCACAGCCCGGGACCACCATCCGGCACGCACGCATACCAGGAGGCCGCGACGGACGGCGGATGCTCCTCGTCACCTTCGTCGACCGCATCGGCAGCGGCCTGTGGGCCTCGGTCTCCGTCCTGTACTTCACCTACGTCTCCGGACTCTCCCTCGCCCAGGTCGGCACGCTCGCCGCAGTCTCCGGAGCCGTCGGCATAGCGGGCGCACCCCTCGGCGGACGCATCGCCGACCGCTTCCCCCTCACCCGCATCCTGATCGCACTCCAACTCCTGCGCGCGCTCGCCTCCTTCGGCCTGCTCACCACCGACCACTACTTGCCGCTGCTCATGATCTCGGCCGTGGGCAGCCTCGGCGACCGTGCCTCCAGCGTCCTCACCAAGCTCTACGCCGCCCGCGTCGCCGGCCCCGACCGCGTCCGCTACCAGGCCGTCAACCGCACCGCCTCCAACGCTGGCTGGGCCCTCGGCGGTCTCGCCGCCGCAGCCGCACTCACCCTCGGCACCACCACCGCCTACCGCTGGCTCCTCACCGGCGACGCACTCTCCTTCCTCGCGATCGCCCTGCTCACCGTCAGCTGCGCCGAACCCCCGGGCAGCAGCCGCGTCGCCGCCACCGGCACCACCCCCTGCGCCGGGAAGCCGGCGAACCCCTGGCGCGACCGCACCTACCTCGCCTACGTGGCGACCGAAACCGTCCTCTTCCTCGACGACTCCGTCTTTCAGATCGGCCTGCCCCTGTGGATCGCGCACAGCGCGGGCGTACCGCACGGCCTTGCCCCCCTGCTGCTCGTCCTCAACAACGTCATGGTGGTCGCCCTGCAGGTGCCGCTCGCCCGCTACGGCACCACCAGCGAGGCGGCCCGCAAACTGCTGGCACCCCTTTCCGCCGCCTCCGCCGCCGGCGGCGCCGCCCTGGCCCTGTCCGCCACCGGCGGCACCCTTCAGGCCGTCTGCCTGCTCACCGCGTCCGCCGCCCTCTTCACGCTGGCCGAGATGCTGCACGCCGTTGTCTCCTGGGAACTCTCCCTCGCCCTCGCCCCGGACACCGCACAGGGCGCCTACCTCGGCGTCCACGGACTCGCCCAGTCCGGTCAGCGCAGCCTCGGCCCCCTCGCCGTCACCGCCGCCATCGCCACCGGCCCCCTCGGCTGGACCGCCTTCGGCGCCACCATCGCCGCGACCTGCGCACTTCAACACCGCTTGGTCCGCGACCGGCTCCGGCAGAACCCGTTGTCAGTGCCGCCGGTTACGGTGAGTGAGCATTGATCACTGCGCACTTTTTGGGGGAAACATGGCGCACACCCACCACCAGACGATGCGGCGCGTCCTGAGCCGCGAGATCGCCGGCACCATCGGCCTGCTCACCGACGAGCACGACTTCCGCACCATGCGGCGCTACCGCAGCTTCACCTTCGACGACCACGCCACCTACCTCCGGCAGGTCGAGACCCTCCTCAGGACCCGCGCCGCCCGGGGCACCCACACCACGCTCGCCCTGTTCGACCCCGAGGACTACGCCGCCTACTGCGCGGCATCCGGCCTCGACCCGGAAGCCCCGGCCAGCCGCAGCCGCTTCACTGCCGAGCTCGCCGCCACCGGCCCCACCATCCCCTACGACGGCCGGCCCCTCACCGCCCTCGTACCGGCCCTCGTGGACGAAGCGGTACGACAGGCGACATGGGAGTACGCCACCACCCTGCTGTCCCGCCTCGGCCCCTGTCCCACCTGCGGCGAGGACATCGGCAGGGCGGCCTTCACCCGCGCCTCCGACCTCGTGGTCCGCATCCTCGACACCGCACCACCCGGCCACCGGCACCTCGTGTGCAGCGTCTCCGGACCACCGGACACCCTCCTCTCCGTCCTGCACAGCGACGGCGACAGCCACAGCGGCAGCCGGCTCGACGAGGCCGAGGCCCTGGAATTCACCAGCGTCCTCGCGCTCGGCCTCGCCACCCGAAGTCCCGGCGGTCTCGTCCTGCGCGCCAGCACCCCGGACAGGCCCGACCGGGTCTACGGCTGGCGGCTGCGCTCCGGCGGCCTCGAACCACTCACCGCCTCCGAAGTGTTCGACGCCTACTGCACCGACGTGGAATCCGGTGACCTCATCTCCCCGGAACCCGGCGTCGACTACAGCGCACCCCCCGACCTCGGAGACGCGAGCCCGGCACCGGGCCACCCGCACTGACCGGCACCGGCAGGACGAGAGCGCTGCCCGGCGTCGACAGCACGGAAACGCACCAGGGGCGCCCCACCCGAAGGCGGGACGCCCCTGAACCCGGCACGCGATGCGCGCCGACACGGCTACTCGCCGGAGAGCACCGCCTGAGCCGCGTTCCGCGCATCCTCGGCACTGTCCGCGGCACGGGCCGCCGCCGCGGCCCGCTCGCACTGCGCCAGCGTGTACTTCGCCAGCGTGGCCCGGACATAAGGAATCGACGCCGAACCCATGGATAGGGAGGTGACACCCAGACCGGTCAGCACACAGGCCAGCAACGGGTCGGACGCCGCCTCACCGCACACGCCGCAGCTCTTGCCCTCGGCCTTCGCCGCCTCCGCCGACAGCGCCACCAGGTCCAGCAGCGCAGGCTGCCACGGGTCCTGCAGCCGGGACACGGCGCCCACCTGCCGGTCGGCCGCGAACGTGTACTGCGCGAGATCGTTGGTCCCCAGTGACAGGAACTCCACCTCCTGCAGGATGGAGCGCGCCCGCAGCGCGGCCGACGGGATCTCCACCATCGCGCCGAACTTCGCCTGCAGCCCCGCCTCGCGGCAGGCATCCGCGAACGCCTTCGCATCCGTACGGTCCGCCACCATGGGCGCCATGACCTCGAGGTAGACCGGCAGCCCCTCGGCAGCCCTGGCCAGTGCGGTCAGCTGGGTCCGCAGGACCTCCGGGTGGTCCAGCAGCGTCCGCAGACCCCGCACACCCAGCGCCGGGTTCGGCTCGTCGGCCGGAGTCAGGAAGTCCAGCGGCTTGTCCGCGCCCGCGTCCAGCACCCGCACGACCACACGACTCTCGGGGAACGCCTCCAGCACCTGCCGGTAGGCCTCCACCTGCTTCTCCTCGGAAGGAGCGTTCTTGCTGTCGTCCAGGAACAGGAACTCGGTACGGAACAGACCGACACCCTCGGCCCCGGCCTCCACGGCTGCCGGCACGTCCGCCGGCCCGCCCACGTTGGCCAGCAGCGGCACCTTGTGCCCGTCCGCCGTCACGCCCGGCCCGGTCGAAGCGGCCAGCGCGGCCTTGCGCTCGGCGGCCGCCGCCTCCAGCTCCGCCTTCTTCGCCTCGCTCGGGTTCACGAAGATGTCGCCGGTGCTGCCGTCGACGGCGATCACCGTGCCCTCGGCCAGCTCACCCGCACCCGGCAGCGCCACGACCGCCGGCACGCCCAGCGCCCGCGCCAGGATCGCACTGTGACTGGTCGGCCCGCCCTCCTCGGTCACGAAACCGAGCACCAGCGAGGGATCGAGGAGCGCGGTGTCGGCCGGAGCCAAATCCCGCGCCACGAGTACATAAGGCTCGTCACTGTCCGGGACACCAGGCATGGGAACGCCCAGAAGCCGGGCGACGATACGATTCCGCACGTCGTCGAGATCGGCCACACGCCCGGCCAGGTACTCACCGGCACCGGCCAGCAGCTCCCGATACGCGGCGAACGCGTCGTACACCGCACGCTCGGCCGTGCTGCCGACGGCGATCCGCCGATCGACATCCGCCATCAGCTCGGGATCCTGGGCCATCATCGCCTGCGCCTCGAGCACGGCCTGGGCCTCGCCGCCGGCCAGATTGCCGCGCGCCATCAGATCAGCGGCCACGGCGTCCACGGCCTGGCGGGCGCGCCCCTGCTCCCGCTCGGCCTCCTCCGCCGGGATCTGCTTGGCCGGCGGTTCCAGCACCGCCGTGCCCATGTGCCGAACCTCGCCGATGGCCACGCCATGGCTCACGCCGACGCCTCGCAGCGTTGTCTCCATCTCACCCGTCTCCGATAGGTGCGGCGGATCGCGCCGCCGCAGTGGTTGTCCTGAACGCCGCCGGCTGACGGCAATGCCGTCAGTTCCAGGCGAAGAGGCTGTCGCCGGCCTTCACGTCTCCACTGTCACGGAGGCTGGAGAGGGACTCGGCCGTGGCTTCGAGCGCGACGACGGGGCACACCGGCGACTTGCCGGCGGCCTCCACGGCGGCCGGGTTCCAACGGACGACGGCCTGGCCGCGGGTCACGGTGTCGCCCTTGTTGACGAGCAGCTCGAAACCCTCGCCGTTGAGCTGCACCGTGTCGATGCCGAGGTGGGTGAGCACGCCGTGCCCGCTCTCGTCCACCACGACGAATGCGTGCGGGTGCAGGGAGACGATGACGCCGTCCACCGGCGAAACGGCCTCGGACGGCTCACGCACGGGGTCGATCGCTGTGCCCGGGCCGACCATGGCCCCGGAGAAGACCGGATCCGGCACTTCGGCCAGTCCGATGGCACGTCCGGCAAGAGGGGACGTCACGGTGGTCATGGGAAGCCTCCCAAGGAGTGGAGCTGCTTACGGGCCGTCACTGCCAGTCCCGGACGGCACCTGAGCAGCAGGGTATGTCAGATGAAGTGGCGGTTCCGCATAGAAGCTACCAGCAAGTGGTCTAGACCACCAACCCCGTGGATTTGCACGGGCTTCGAGGCTCCGTGTACAGTCGTACTCCTGCTTGGGGCTGAGGGCTGCGAGAGCGCCCGCGCCCAGCAGAACCCAAACTCGTCAGATCCTATCTCTGGATCCGCTTCTGCGTGTTCGCAGGAGGGTGGTCGGAGGGACGGAAAAACCCTGATAGAGTTTGAAACACCGAAGGGAAGCCCGGAGGAAAGCCCGAGAGGGTGAGTACAAAGGAAGCGACCGTTCCTTGAGAACTCAACAGCGTGCCAAAAATCAAC
>NZ_JBEYYJ010000031.1:0-122296 GCF_040645475.1 Streptomyces sp. NPDC046759
CGCGCCGTCTCCTCCGGAGACATGACGCGCCGTCACTACGTGACGGAACGTTGCACCGTCGCTCCGCGACGATTTTGTAACGTCGCTCCGCGACGTTACAGGCTGGTAGGGAGGACGGGCGCCGGCCCTTCGTCACCGTTACATAATTGAAGTGCCGGCATCGTTTGGCTTTGGGTGCTCGTATTGAGTGCCCTGGCCTGCGAATATAATCTCTTGGGGCGCTCGAAGTCAGCTCCACCTTGCCACCAGTATGCGTTGAAGCGCCCTCCGGGCGCCCTTCCTACCTCCAATGTGTACCCACTTATGTAACGTTCTCGAAGATCGGTACACATTATGTAACGGCTACTCTTCGTGTTTGGAACAGTGGTCTGGACCTGTTGGGAAATTCGACGCCTGCAAGGGGCAGCTCCCAGAAGATCCTGCACTCGCCGAGAGAGTGCATTCACTCTCTTACATTTCCTGTTTTTGGGGGTGTTGGTTATTCTGTATCGATTCTCTCTGGACGGTGTTCTCCAAAGGGGTGAAATCGTTGTGTGTGAAGCAGAATATCAGGACCTAATTCGGGGCTCGTTTTTCGTGTGTGTGGGAGCTGGTGGGAGGCTTGTAGGACTTTTGTGTCTTCCGCCGGTTCGTCGCCGTGGTACCGCCCAACAGTGCTTTCAAGCAGTCTGGCGGTCGGCATGAGACGGCACCATCAGCCAGCCCCTGACCCCTGACCACGCTCGCGTCCCGGACGCGTTACTGGCCCGCGTCGACGAGTTCGTCGCGGGCCACGCCGAGCGACCGCCCCTTGTCGGCTTGGGCCGTGAGAAGCGCGGCCACCGCGGTGTCGCTCGCGAAGGCCGGTCCCAGCTAGGTGGCTGGAACCGGCGCCGGCTCCAGTTGCACGTCGCTCCCGAATGTCCGGGCCGCGTCGAAGAGGGTCTGGAGCGTGTGGATGCTTGCCACGTCGAACGCGCCGATGAAGGTGTTCCAGGTCTGAATGGCGGGGTCGTACTCGGACACGTGGCGCAGCACGGCCAGCTGCTCCTACCAACCGGAATCATCGGGGCGCGCCGCCCGGATCGTGACCTGGAGCAGCCAGCGGTCGTTGGGGGGCAGGGTCGGTAAGGAGGTCATGTTCCGACCGTAGAGCGTGCCTGTGACAACGGGAGCCACCGCGGCAGGCAGTCTGGTCTGGGGTCATACAGGCGCGACGGCTCCCTCTTCCTCTCGCGGCTCGCGTCCGGTGATCGTCTGGACTAGAACGAGAGCGGCCTGCAGGACCAGGGCGATGCGGTGGCGGGGCGGGCAATCGGCCAGGTCGTGGAGGACGTTGTTGCGCAGATTCATGCCTTCGTTCGGGTCGGCAAGCAGGAGGCGGAAGACGGTCGGCCACGGTGCTTCGAAGCCTGCGGCTTCCATGTCAGCGATGAGTGCGCCGAGTTGGCTGACCTGGCCGGGCCGCTCCCCTTGGGCATGTTGGATCACGGGGACGTCTGCGGCCCTGAGATGGCGGCGCAAGAGGCCTTCGATGCGGGTCAGGGAGAGGGCGATGGCGACGTCGTCGTCGTGTTCGAAGTAGGCCTGAAAGGCGCGGGCGAGACCGCGCATGCGCTCGTGCGGTGCCACGGGGGGACGGGTGAACAGGGCGAGCAGCTCGTCGATGGTGGGGGTGAAACGCTCCTGGATGCGGTCGAGCTGGGCTTCGGCAAGAAGGCCGTACACGTCCATGGCGAGGGTGCGAGTGTCGGTCCCGACAGGGCGTGTGGCGTCCTGCGTGGGGGGCGTGGTCACGACGGGACCGTTCATGTTGATCTTTGCTGTCGGTAGGCGCAGGAGTCCGCGGAGCGTGCCGTCCGGGAAGGGCGTGTCCGCTGTCTCGGGCAGCGTGGGAGCGTTCGCGGCGAGCGTCCACAGCGCCTCACTGAGGTCGTGTGCGGTGTCAACGGCCGCAAGGGCGGGAGCGAAGAAGTCGGCGGACACGTGTATCGGGATGCCGATCCGGGCCATATCGAGGTCCTCACGGTTGAGGCGCTGCTGCTGGCGGCGGATCTCCTCCAACGCCGCTGCGAGGCCCATCTTCTGGGCGTAAGCGGCGGCTTCCTCGAGACACATCAGCTGGGCCACACCGCCGAGCTGCTCGGCGCGGTCGGTGTAAGCGTCGACGATGCGCTCGTCGAGTCCACGCCGCTCGTCGTCGCCCGCAATACGCCGGAGGTCGGTCAGGAAGAACACGTGGTTGTGGAGGTCGGATCGGTACAGGTCCGCGGCCCGCTCCAGCAGCGGGCGCACCCTGTCGTGGTACTCCCGGTGTTCAAGCAGCGGCTCGGTCAACGCCGCAATGACTCCTGGGGCCGGCTCATCCCATCCCAGAGCGGTGTCGGACAGGGCGAGCATCTCGGTGACGACGTCCTCCAGTACTGGCTGTCGGGTCGTGACGGCCAGCTTGTATGCCGCGACGAGCGCATCGGCGGCCTGCATCCGGCCGATCGAGGCGAGTGGTTCTGATTCGTCCAGGAGTGCGGGGGCGGCTTGGCGGTACGCGTCGACTGCCGAGCGCAGGTGCTCGATCGGTCGCGCGCCATGACGTGCCTCCCACAACAGGTGGTGCAGGCGTGCCCGTACCGTCGGGTGGCCGGCGGCCTGCGCGTAAGCCGCCCAGACCTCACGTGCTTCATCCGGTATCTGGCCGAGTTCGCGCGGCCAGGGTTCAGGTCCGGCGCCTTGGTATTCGCCCTGGAGCGTGCCGTCGGGCCGGGTGAAGAAGAGCATCGCGGCGCGCAGCGCCTCCAAGTGCTGTCTCTGCGCCTCGGCCCAGGTGTGCCGGTCGGCCGCGGCCGCGAGTCCCTCGGCCACGACCGAGTGCGAGGGATAGGACGCCGACGCGGCGTCCAGCGCCGCGAGCACGGCACTGTGCACCTCTGTCATCTTTTTTCCTGCCTTCCGCCGTCGTCCTTATGACGCCTCGCGCTCGCAGTTCTCGCGGGGCAGGACGGTGTAGACGAACGATGCGCAGTGATCGAAACTCGCCAATCCGTTGACCCTGTGGTGAGGGCCGGAGCTCTCCATGTAGATGTGGATGTCGGTGCGGGCAGCGACGTCGAAGTCGCTGACGTGCCAGGTGAGCTCGACGTTGCATCCCGTGTGGCGGGAGAGTTCGGTCTCGTGATTTGGCAGCATCCACCAGGTGAGTTCGCGGCCCTGGGGATCGGTTCCGCGGCAGCGGAATGCCACAGTGTCGCCGGGGTGCAGGACCAGCCCGGTGCGCAGCAAGGTGCCGTGTTCCATCGGGTCCTGCGGGAAGTTGTCGATGCAGTTGCCGAAGCTGTCCGTGACGCTGTCGATGCGCGCGAAGAAGTCGCCGACGGGGTCCTGGCTGCTCATGTAGATGGTCACCTTGTTCCGCATCTCGCCCGCGATGCCGCTGAGGAGTTCTTCTTCGAAGGGCAGCAAGTCTCGGCTGTGTGCCACAGAGTTCCGCAGGGCCTCGAAGCGGCTGAGCAATCCCATGGTCTCGCTCCGGTCGCCCAGCGCGGGCTTGAAGTCCTCCCAGTGCTTCTTCAGAAGCGTGAGGACGTCGAAGAACTG
Organism: Streptomyces sp. NPDC046759; assembly: GCF_040645475.1. Lineage (NCBI taxonomy): Bacteria > Bacillati > Actinomycetota > Actinomycetes > Kitasatosporales > Streptomycetaceae > Streptomyces > Streptomyces sp. NPDC046759. Next base: position 3,571 of record NZ_JBEYYJ010000031.1, read on the forward strand.
GGCGTACGCCAACTCATTGCTCGGCACTGCGGCGACGCCCCGCCGCATACGGCGACCAGTCTCTTCGTCTCGGATCTCTCGCAGCCGCTCCACCTTCTCGGCGGTGAACACCTGGGAGACCCAGTCCTTGCCCAGCTTCCTCGTGAGCACCGTGGTGATGAGGTTCCTCAGCGCCTGCTCGCACGCCGCCAACGCTTCCGCCGGCGCCATCTGCGGCATTGCCTCGCCCCCTTCCTGCACAGGTCCCGGCAGGTCATCATCCCCGTCACTCACCGCGCACGTCACCGGGTTATCACCATGAGGAGTTCAGGCCAGGAGCCGTGCTACGAACCTCGCCGGCGCTGTCGCCTTCGCCGTCGACTACACCGTCTGCGCCCACTGCCAGCTCGGGTGAGTCGAGCAGCCCTATGGAGAAGTATCAGCGGTGCGGGATGGCCACCGCGGGCCTGGAGCACCCCGGCCTGTCCTGGCACGCCCTGGGCGGCCACTTCCAGGACTCCCGAGCCTTCTGGGCCGCTGTGGGCGCGGGCGTGTCGGGCAGGTATCAACAGCGCGACACCTGCCACCACACGCCCGACGGATGATCCCGACCAGGCCGCCCGGCCCGGGGAGGTTGCTGGCTGCCCTCCTTCGCCAGCGCCCCAGCACGCGTTGCGGTCGGTCATTTGGGGCGGCGCCGGCCGTCCAGCAGTGACGGCGTCGATCAACTGGGCCAGAACCACGTCACCCAGGCGGTCACAGCGGCTGCCGTCACAAGAGCGGCCGAAGCGGTCCACACGACCAACATCCACGGGAAGGCCCGCTGCGCCGTTTCGCCGATCTCGGCACGTGCTGATCCGCGTCGGTGCGCGACGGCAACGGGCGCAGTGACCGTCACGGAGGAGTTGTCGCCTGTGACGATGTTGATGTTCTGGAGTGCTTGAGCGACCTGGTCCGGTGTCGGGTCCTGTTGGCCGTGCGGCATGGCGGCTCGCAGCTCCCCGACCAGCTGGACCAGCCGGGTACGGACCTGGTCCAGGACCCCCTCCATGGCTGACGGGTGTACAGCCCAGTACAGCCTTAGCACCTGCCGGGGAGAGTTCTGGCTCATGAATACGGCTACTTCGGCAGCCAGAGCCGGAGCGAGTTGCACCGTCTGACCTGGCTGCCGGGCGATGAGCGACTCGATCTGGCCGACACTCTGCCCGAGGCGGAGAACGTCGCCCAGGCTCTCACGGGCGAAGTCCGGCAGGTCGAACATGCTGACCGGCTGTTCCCGGAACTGGAACCTCCCTGCGAGGCCGTCCATCACCAAGGGTGCCGAGATCCTGCGGTAGTCGGGGATCGGTACATCCGTGCCCTCGTAGCCCTGGAGTTCCCGCAGTGCCCAGGTGCGTAGCGGTTCGGAGTGGGCATGCCCGCCCAGGGCGATCACCTGGCGCAGGATCGGGGCGAGCGGGCGGCTCTCGTTGAGGACGTCGTCCTCCAGCCGATCCAGGCGGCTGCGGCTGAGTCTCACTTCGCCACGATCACGGTGGCGATGACGCCGGCGATCGCCGCGACTGCCGCGACGGCGGTCCAAATGACCGAGGTTCGGTGCCACCAGGGCTGGGGCGTCGCGGGCGCGGGTTCGTTGACGTTGGCGCTCGCGGTGCCGCCGCGGTCCGCCTTCGCGTGCGGGGCGGAGATGTGGAAGGTGGAGCCGTCACCTCCCGTGATGTTGAGGGCCTGTTGCGCGGCCGAGTCGATCTGGTTGGGGTTGGGGTTCGGCTGGCCGGCGGGCATGGCTGCTCTCACTTCCGCGACGAATTGGGTCAGACGGGTTCTGATGTGATCGAGGACGCCCTCGATGCTTGGTTTGGCGATCGCCCAGTACAGAGACGTGACGTTGGTGAACTCCTGACCGCTTTGCTGCTGCTGCCGTGTCATTGCCAGGGCGTACTCGGCTGATCCAGGTGGGCTGAGATGCACCGTCCTGTCGCTGGTGGCGATCAGAGCTTCGAGTTCCCGGACTCCTTGCCGGATCGGTGCGTTCTCCTCGATGCCGCGCTCACCAACGCCTTGGGGCAGCCGGTGAACACTGACCCGCTGGGTGTTGACCTGGTTGCTATAGCCCGGCAGGTTAACGACGAACTCCGCTTCGAGCGGTGCCGGCACCTTCCGGTAGGAGGGCAGCTCATCGGCCGCCGGGTACCCCTGCAGTTCCTTCAGGGCCCAGGCGCGCAGTTCCTCATGGTGAGCGTAGCCAGCCAGCAGGAGGCAGTGCCGGAGGGCAGAGGCGAGAGAGGCAGTGTCATCCAGTACGGCGCGCTCAAGCTGCTCCAGGCCCCGAACGTCGGAAGTCGTCACAGCGTCCAGTCTGCCCTGCCCCACTGACACCCCGGTCACCTTCGTCATGCCGCGACCCGAGGATGGCTGGCCTCTCGAGGTCGGTGGTCCCGGACGCGGCGCGAGGCCGGTTGCAGGCCCACTTCTTGAGGTCGCCGACGCGGTAGAGGAGTTCGGCGCCGCGCTTGTCGACCGGCTTGGGGAAGGTCCGGTCGTTGGCGTAGGCGTAGCGCAGGGCGGCTGGTGGTCGCGTGAGAATGACATGGCCCTTCGTCACTCATTTCAGCAACGAGTGAGCATCACCCGTCAGCGTCAACGACCAGGTCACCGCACTGCGCCACTGACGCCCCGACGACGACATGCGACCGCCGCTCCCCCGCAGACCATCAGTCTTACGGGGCGCCGAGCGCCGCTTTGGGCCGGTCAGGTCGGCTGCGGGCGGTCGTGTCAGGCGCCGATGCCGATGTAGGAGACGTAGGTGTAGGCGCCCCAGTCGGAGTCGAGTTCGGCAATGATGTCGTCCCAGAGGTCTTCCATGGTGTCCAGGTCGCCGGCGACGAGGGCGTCGACGGCGTCGTCCCAGATGTAGCGGACCTGCCGGTGTTGGATCCTCAGGTTGTCGCGGCGGCGTGGCTCGTCGACGGCGGCCTGGTTGACGGGGTGGATCTCGATGCGGGTGCCGCGGCCGTTGCGGTTGAGGTGCTGCTTGAGGGCGCCGGGATTGGTGAGCACGTTGTGGGCTCGCAGGTTCCAGTAGGCGGTGTCGATCGCTTCGAGGTTGGCCGGGCGCGGGCGCTGGGTGCCGCGGGTCCAGGCGCGGATCGTGGCGGGGGTAGCGGTGATGCCGGCGTCAGCCAGGGCTTGGGGGCCGCCTTTGGTGGTGGTGAGGTAGCGCATGCGGGCTTTCAGGCCACGGCGGGTGTCGACTGGGGATTTGATTCCGCCGTCGATGATCATGCGTTCGAGGGCGTCTTCGAGGGCGCGGGCGAGGGCGATTTTGCCGTGGACGTTTCCGGGGTCGCGGTCTGCGCCGTAGGTGCCGAAGTTCTTCCATCCGTCGGTCGACATCTATCGGGCGCTCTTCCTCGGCAGGGTGTACTGGTCTTTTTGTTTCATCTGGGTGGTGAGGCGGCCTTCGGTGAATACCGTGCGCCAGTCGCCAGCGACGTGAAGTTCGTCGGTGCCGCGGACGCGGACGACGGTCAGGCCGTTGCTGTGGGCCCGGTGGGACTTATACCAGAGGTTAGCGAATGCCTGGGAGCGGATGATGTGCATCCAGTCGGGTCGGCGGATGTCTCGGTTGACGCTTGATTCTCCGATGGTGGAGGTGAATTTCGAGTACATGGCTTTGATGTATTCGACGGTCACCGTGTCGTCGGCTTCGATGGCGTTTGCGCGGGCCTCGGTCAGAACGCGGCGGAATTTTTCCAGAAGGCCTTCGCTGGCGCCGGAGGTCCAGCGCTCGGTGATGTGCGGGGCCTCGCACAGGCCGAGGCGGGCGCAGCGGATGAGGAGGCGGATGGTGGCGTCGTCGAGGAGGACAGGGCCGTCTTCGCGGCGGTTGCCGATGGGATCGGGCAGGTGGGGGTGGTGCCAGGTGGGGCGGGCGGGGAGGCGGTAGATGCCGGAGCGCTTGGCGTCGAAGCCTCCGTTGGGGTCGTGGATCAAGGCGCCGATGGGCAGGTGGGTTTTGAAGGCGGACAGGAAGCTGGCGTTGGTGTCGAGGGCGTTCACGGTGATCGGAGGGTGGGTGCCGTTTTGTAGGGCCTCCATGAGGCGGGTGTTGGTCCAGTTGTGGCGGCCTTCCCAGATTTCGTCGGCGCCGCCTTTGGATTTCTTTCGGAGGAATTCGAGGGTTTCCGGGTAGACGGTGTGCTCGTAATTTCCGCCGACGCGGGTTGCTTCGAACAAGGCCATTGCGTTCGGTACGGCCTTTTTCACCAGGGCTTCGGTTGCGGCGGCGATGTCACCGTCGTGGTCGTGAAGGGCTTCGTCGATGGCGCGAGTGATCATGCCGGTGAAGTAGCTGTAGTCCCGGTTTGCGTAGCCGCCTTCAGACGGGGGTGGGGCGGTGCGGCGGGGCGATGGCCTGCGCGGGGCGGCGGTGTGGATTGTGGGGGCGGGGTCGGTGGGCGTTGGGTCTGGGGGCGGGCTGGTGGGGACTTGGAGAGGTGTCTGCGGGGTCTGTGCGAGGGTGTGCGGGGTCGCGGCCGGGGGTGGCATCTGTGGCGCTGAGGTGGGGGTGACCGCGCTGGTGTAGGGGGTGGTGGGGTCGGTGATGCGGGCGTGGGCGAGGTCGGCGTGGAGAGTGAGGGTGGCCTGCGGGCCTAGGTCGCGTTCGGTGATGGTGGCGTGGATCTGGTCGGCGTCGCGGGTCAGGGTGATGGTGACGTCGAGGCTGAGCGCGGCGATCAGGTGGGGGTCGTCGGTGTCGACGGCGGCGAGGACGGGGAGCTCGTGGGTGCGGGCCAGGTGTGCGAGGGCCTGGGCGGCGTCGGTGATCTGGGCTGGGCCGGACAGCGGCAGCCGGGGGTCTTCGGTGGTCTGGAGGCGGTCGACCACGACGAGGGCCAGGCCGGGCAGGTCCGGGACGCTCTCGGCGATCGCGCCGGTGGTCAGGTCGGTGCCGTCGTCGATGTACAGCGGCGCTTGGGCCAGGTCGTGGTGGAGGGCTGCGGTGTCGTCCTGCTCGGTGGGGGTGAGGCGGCCGGCTCGCAGGCGGCGGTAGTCGACGGGCAGGTGCGCGGCGACGATGCGTGCGGCGATGTCGGCTCGAGTGAGTCCGGAGGCGGCGTACAGGACGGGTTGGTGCTGGTCGAGGGCGCTGGTGCGTGCAGCGGCGGTGGCGATCAGGCTGGATCCGGCGCCTGGGGCGGCGGCAACGAGATAGAAGCGCCCGGGCTGCAGGCCGCCCAAGGCGTCGTCCAGGGTGCGGATGCCCGTCGACAGGCCCATCAGGGGTGTGGGTGTGGCGGTGTCACCGGTGGGGACGGTGATCGGGAGGACGGTGTCCAGGGCTTGCGCGAGTGCGGCCAGGCGCCGCGGGGTGCGCGGCGCAGTGATGGCCGGTGGGCCGCCGGCCGGGATGGCGGTCTCGTGGCCGGTACCGGGCATCGCGGGAGTGGGGGCCGGCGGGCCCGGCTCGGGCGGGGCCGAGGAAGGTGCCGGGAGGGCGGCCGGCGGTGTGACCGGGTGCTGGAGTGTTGGGGGGCCGGGGGTGGTGGGGGTGGGAGCGGTAGCGATAGGGGCTGGCGAGCCGGTGAGGGTGGTCGGCGGGGCCGGTGTGGCTGGGGTGGTACCGGGTGAGGCGGGGGGCGTATGGGCAGGTGCAGGCGTGTCTTGGGCTGGTGGCGCCGGTTCCGGCCGTGGTTCCGAGGGCGTGGTGGGTGCAGCGGCCGCTTCGGCCGGAGGAGTTGTCGGCGCGGATGCGAGGTCTTTGGCGGCCTCGGCTTCGGCTGTTGTGGTCGGGAGGGGGTTCTGGATTGGTTGCTGGCCCTCAAGGGGTGTTGTGGCGGAGACCGATGCTGCTGGTGCAGCCGGAGCCGCTGTGTCGGGTGCGGGCTCGGCTTGAAGTGCGGGCGGGGTGGGGGTGCCGTCCGCGGCTGCGGCGAGCAGGACGGCGACGGGGGTCTTGTGCCGGCACAGCACCTGGGGGTGGCCCTCGGCGCCGTACTGGATCAGATCCCCGAGCTTTTTGCGGGCGTCCACGAAGCTGTGGGTGGGGGCTTGGGTGAGGTCCCAGCCCAGTTCCGTTGCGTGGGCGGGGGTGGTGAGCAGTGCATGGTGCGGGCCACGTGTCAGGGGTGTGGGGTGCCCTTGGATGGCGGCGTTGATCAGCTGCTTAAGTGTGCTGCGGGCCTCGTGCAGCGTCGCCGGGCCGGTACGCGCCAGGGCGTGTGGCGTGTCCGCGTCAGGAGCGGTGGAGGTTGTTCCCGGCTCGTCCAACGGGCCTTCAACTGACTCGAGTTGACTGATCTCGCCGTGTCGGTGGCCGGCGTCTTCGGAGGCCGTCTTGGCCGCTGCGGATGGGGTGGGAGGTGTCGGGAAACTCAGGGGCCAGTTGCCCGCCCAGCGCGGAGCCTGGTCGGACGGCTCCGTCGAGGCTGCGGCCGGGGCAGTGTGGGCGGGGTTGCCCGGCACGGCAGCGCCGGAAGACGTCTCACCGGCGGTGCGGGATGAACGCGAGGACACTCGGGGACTCCAAGAGCAGAAGCGGCAAGCGGGTTGCGAGGGGGAAGGTCAGGCAGTCAGCTCGGCAGCGACCGCCTCTGCGAAACGACCGTGCCACCAAAATGTAACGCTGCCACCCAGTATAGCTGACGTTACATAATATTCGCTGGAATTGTGTAACGCCGAGGTTGGAGTCGCGGGTGATCACGGGGTCCGGTCCTGCCTCTGGAGGGTGACGACGGGTGAAGGACAGCAGGCCGTCAGCTCGGAGCCGTCAGGCGAGTGGCAACCCGCTCCATGGGGGGACAGGTTCTGTCATGGCCTTCAGCTGGGCGCGGAGGGCGGACTGCTCGACGGTCTGTGTTTGCCTTTCGGTCTCGTCCTCGGGCTCATCGTCAGGAGCGCACGCTGGAGACCCGGCCGCCCCCGAGCCGACGTGCGCGCTCGGGGCTGGGCCTTGGGCGGCCGCGCATAACCACTTCCCCACAAGCCGGGGCCACATGGTTGCTGCTCTAGCGGAAGGACAAAGTCCGGGATCCGGCATCAGGTTCTGCCGGCTCGCCCAGCGATGACGCTCAACTCCCTCTGACCGAAATGGAGTACGGAGTACAGCTATTACGCTAAGCTCACCGTTCATCGCGCCCCGTACGGGCACGGTTCGGGATCGCCAGGTCCGGCCAAGGCCGGAATCGTGCCCTGATGCCTCCGTACGCGGCCGGCCCAGGCGCAGGCCCGGCTACGGCCGGGATCCGATCTGGCCGGGAGCCCAGGAGTCACCCTGTGCGCCCTTCCATGTCACGGACCGGGCGGCACGTGCTGCTCCGGTCCTGCCGACCGAAGGTAGAAACTCAGATGGACAGCACGGCCAACATGGTCCTGCCCACGATCCCCGAGCGGGCCCCTACGGACGCCACCGAGCACCTGCAGAAGAACATCCGCGGCTGTCCTGCCGTCTCCCAGGCGGACTGGACTCCTGACGACGACGGCCGCGCGATCTTCGCCCGAGCATGCGTGGAACCGGGCGCAGTACGCCCGCTGTTTCCCGCGGACTTCGCCGGCACCGGGGAGGAACTGGGCTTCCTCAATGGCGGTGTACTGGCCGGTGTCCGACAGGTCCTCGCCCCCAGTACCCGTCTCTACACTCTCGATCTGCTACTCGTCTCCAATATCCGGGATCTGGAACAGAGCGACTACAGCGGTGCCGAGGAGATCCTCGGCGCACGGCCTTTCCCCGCTGCGACCGCACCGGCCAAGACCGCAGTTCTGGAGCTCCTGGCCTCCGGGCCGCAGGCGCTGGACTGGACTGCGGCGAGGCAGCGGTGGGCGCTCGAGCAGGTACGGCTCAGCATGTCGGGCCGCTCCATCGCGACGGTCACCACCGAAGGCCAGCGCCGACCAGCAGACGTGGCCCTGGCCCGCGTCGTGGACAGCTCCGGAAAGACCTTGGCACGAGGCCTGCTGGTGATCGACGGCCACGGCCGGGTCGCTGCCAAGCTGGACGCCCTGTGCCGGTTCTGCCAGGAAACCGATCTCCCCTATGACGTCCTGGCATTCACGACCCTGCCCGCCCAGGAGCAGATCCTCATTCTGGACCACCTCGGCGCGGCGGTACGCGCCGCGCGAGCCGCGCTGAACGAGACGGATACGTCGTCCGGCACCGTCGACTTCACCGTCCGGCACAAGGGCCGGGACCGGGAGGTCAGCATCCCGGCCAGGCTCGCTCTGGAGGCGGTGAACAGCTGGACCACCACGGCCTCCGTGGTGGTCGCCGGTTACCGGGAGCAGGACCGCGCGGACTTCTCCGCGTCCATCACCCGACGCTACGAGTCGATCCACAACGATGCCACCTCGCTGCCGGGCGGGACTGGGGCGGCGCGGCTCGCGGAGCAGGCCGTGGACCAACTCGCTGACGCCGGAGTCCTGGATGCCGTCCCCGGTTACGGCCGGAGGATCGCGCGGTACCTCAAGCTTCCCTCCGACCGCCCCGACGGACTAGAGCTGGAGTACCTGGCCCTGCTCGCGGTGTGGGCGTTCAGCCGGAGGACAGCCGCCGCCCAGCGTGTCTACGATGCCCTCGGCCTGAACGGTAGCGCCGGCAGCCCGCAGGTGCATAACAGGGGTGAGGTCGTCGCACACCTTGTGCGGCGTTGCCTGCCCCGCGCGAAGGCCGAGTACCACGCGGCCGCGGCGCAATCCTTGCTGGTCGGTTCCAGCAGCCTGCCCACGGAGCCTGTGCAGCGATCGTTCCACGAAGTGATCGACGACATCACCGGCAATCCGACGCCTCGGCTGCGGACGGCGGCTCTGGCCGAGGCGCGCGTCCGCACGCTGATCGCGGCAACCGCCAGCGGAATTCTGCAGGCCGCCTACGGCTCCCAGGCCAGCACCCGGCCGCGCGGCCAGGCCAGCGCCTTCGTCAACCGTATGCTCACCGACGGCGCCACCCCGCGAGCCGCATGGGGACGACGCCAAGCCGAAGCTATCGTCGCCACCTACTGGCAGTTCCAGGGTGCTGTCATCCCACCCCAGGTCGTCCAGGACAGCCCGCCGCCGAACGGCACCCGCTACGAGCCGGTCACCAAGAACGGCGAACCGGTGCCCGCCACCGACAAGTGGCTGCGCCATGCCTGGCACAACCGGCGCCCCGGGAAGATCATCACGAATGATCAGCACGAGACGAACATCTCGGAGCAGCTGGCCCTCGCTGATACGGCGCTGGCCGCCTACGCGCTCCACCTCGGCCCGACAGGCACCGTGACCCAGCAGTGGCTCGATGGCACCCGCAACCAGCTCTTCGACCTCACCGGCACCGTGAGCCGCCTGCGCGCCACCTGATCCCTGGCCACACCTCACCTCCGGCCCGGGTGTCTGCCGGCCGCACCGCCTTCCTGCGGCGCAGCGGCGGGCAGACACCCGGGCCGGACATCGGGCCACCGATGAGCACCATCGAGGAGCCACAGCCCGGCCAGACGCCCCCGGGACGACACGAACAAGCCCGGACCCGGCTGCGGCAGCTCGTGGGCAGCGGCGCCGCCATCGCCTGCGCTCTCTCGCCCGTACAACGGGCCACGGGCATCGCCCGCGGTGCCGTCGGCTCCCTGGGCGCCAGCGCGACCGGGTGGATTCTCCGGTGGATCCAGCAGCGCTGACCCGGCCCAGCTGATCGCGGAGCCCACCGCCATGGGTGGCCCGGGTCCCCCAGACCGGGGCCACCCATTTCCATCAAGGCGCCTCGAAGAACGGCAATCCGACGGCAGCGAGCTTCGTCTGAAGATTGATGTCTCTCGTGGCCACATAGACCGCAGAACCTGGGTGCCGGGACTGCAGCAACAAAGTGGAGGCCACGAAGCGGTCGTCCGGCACGTCCAGGTCGAGCCAGTTCGGCAGGGTGTCGCCCTTGGGTTCGATGTGCTCGAAGATGGCTTGCACGTCGCCGGCCACCCGTACGCCGCGAAGCACGTTGCCGTTGGTCCGTAGCCCCTTCAGGCGGCGGTCCGCCTTCTTCGCGGCGTCCCGGAGGTCCGGGGTGCGGCCGGCGAGCTTCTTGTCGTCCAGTTCCCGCAGCACCACCGGGAACAGGTGGACCATGTACCGCTTGCCGAGCACGGACGTGTAGATCGCCACATCGGGGTCATCGAGCAGCATGTTCGTGTCGACCGTGACGCGCACCGGCCATTCGTCCTCGGGCAAGAGTTCGCCCAGCTTCCGGAGCATGGCCACCGCTTCCTTGATCTTGTCGACGGCCCCTTCGATGGTGGCAGGAATGCTGGTGTCCCGGGGGCGCTCAAGCCAGCGCTGCAGCAGGGCAAGGCTCTTGTCGAGGCGTTTGGTGACCTCCGGTGTCGGGTGCGGGAACAGGAGCCGGAACAGCGGTTCCCATTCACGAACTCGCCCCAGCAGCTCCATCCTTCGGGCTTCGAGTTCGGGACTGCTGGGTACCCAGCCCCACTTCGGCGCTCCGAAGTGAACAATGCCGTTGGAGTGGCGGTTCGGATCAACGTTCCGAATCTGTGAGTCCGCGAGGACCTGCAGGAAGTCCGCTTCCATCAGGTCCAGGTCCGACCGGAGGCGATCCAGGTACGTCGGCGGGGCAGGTGTGGAGGCCATCTGCCGATGATGCCGCACGCCGCTGACAGGCCCCTCCCGTCAGCGCGTCGAGACGGCGACGGGCTGGTGCAGAAGCAGCGACGCTAACGCGCAAGACCGGCTACCCACGAGGCCCGCGGTGACTTGGGCGAACTGCGGGACGTCCTGAGCAAGCAGGACACGCTCCGGGACGCCAATGCCTTCAACTGGGCTTCTTTGTACAGGCGTCCGGAGCCTCGCGAGGGCGGTTTCCTGCTGGCCGACGCTCCCCGTCGCGGGCTGCTGGTCGAGTCGGACGGGACCGTCACTGGGGCCGCGTCGGCGACTGCGGAAATGCTGGGTTGGGCAATGGAGCGCTACTACGACGGCGGAGCGCGCAGGATCAGCGTGTTCGTGCTGACCGAGATCACGCTGGAGTACTTCCGCTTGGTCGACCGGCATGTGCTGCCGCTAGTCGACGGCTCATGGACACATCGGATCGTCGCCTCAGACTTCACCCAGTCGCCCGGACGCGTTCTCGCCGCCGGCGATGACCCGGCCTTCCCGTTCCAGGGTGTTCCGCAGCGGGCCACGAGCGACGACTGGAACCACAGTTGGCAGGCCCTAGGCGATCCGGAACGCGATGCCTACGAAGCACTACGCCACATCTATGCGCTCTTCGGCCTCGATGTCACCGTCAACCCGTTCGTCGACACGGACCGCGTGAGCACGGCCAAGCTGCTGGCGAAGAGGTAGCGGGCCTCCGGCCCCGGCCGCCCTGACCGGTTGGCGCACCGTGACGCCGGTGCCCGTTGAACCACGCGGTCCCAAGCCGAGGCCCGGGGATATGATGGTTGATCCCCGGGAGTTTCGGTGTTGCAGGCGCGTCTACTGGGTCAACGCGGCGAGGGCCTGCTCCGCCATCTGGACGCCCATCGTGGCCGCGATGGTGGTACCGGCCTCCAGGAGCTTGTCCTTGAGCTGGGTGGCGAACTGACGCAGGCGGCCCGGCTCAGGGTTCTCGGAGGTCGCCTCGGTGTGGAGGTCCTGGGCGACGCGCTCCAGCTCGGCTCGGTCCGCGTCGGACATGCCCAGGGTGGTGCTGACCTGGCCGATGTACCCGGCAAGCTGGGCGAACAGCGTCGGGTCGACGCCGTCGGTGTTGTTCTGGGTGAAGTGCTGCTGCTCGCCGATGATGACGCCCTTGGCGTTCGGCATGTAGTTGTTGTACGTGGTGCCGGGGCGGGGCTGATTGATGTGGTCCTGCACGCTTCCTCCTACCAGGGCGCAGCTGACGCCCTGGGGTGTGATGGCGACCGTAGCCGGGTCGGTGTCGATGTGGTGGATAAGGCCGTGCTCTGCCAGGTAGGCGAGCGCCTGGTGCAGCTCGTTCCCGCTGATCTCGGTTCCGGCGAAGTACGATCCGGGCGTCGCGAGGAACAGAGCCGGATCGACGGGCGTCTGGTCGCTGACGGTATCGAAGAGCCACCGCAGCAAGGCGTCCATCGTGTGCCGGATCCGGGCGGCACGGTCCTTCTGCAGGTCCTTCAGCTGACGCACGGCGACGCGGCCGGGGTCGGTGAGATGGACGTGGGTCTTGGCCCCTCCCATGACGCGGAGGATCTCTACCAAGCCGTGCTGCTCCAGCTGGAGAGCAAGGATGGCCGGATCTTCGTCCTCCAGCTGGAGCTCCTCAACGAACGGGGCGACATCGATGTACATCGACGGGGTCTGCTTCGCACAGCCGTCCAGCCACAGCAGCAGCCGGGCCAGATAGCCGCTGCTCTCGGTTACGTCACCGCCGGCGACTGCGCTGGCGGTGGCATCGAGCTGGGCAGACACGCGAGGAGGGTTTCGTCGTTGAGCGCGCTCCAGGCTCTTGTTGGTCTCCTTGACCAAGTTTCTCGCCCACTTGTCCAGCTCACGCTTGTTGATTCCGCTGCGGGCCACGTTGCCCTCCTGTCTCACGTGCCTCATGGCCAGCCTACGGAGGGGGACTGACAACGGGAGGGCCCGTGGATGGTCACGACGGGTCGGTGGTGCGGAGGGCGGTCGGGGCCCGGTTGCGTGCCCAGCGCCTGATGCTGGCGATCGCCAGCACGCCGGATCATGATCGTTTGTGGTGGGATGCGCGGCCGCGGGTGAGGCCACCAGCCCGGCGGCATCCCGGACAGGCCGTTTGACCGGGCACAGGGAGAGCATGTTGGTCTGTCCTGCCGCCCTCACGAACCACCGATCGGGGCATCGCCTGGTTTCGGTGTCTGCAGTGCACAAACGGGAACGGGCGGCTCGTACGTGCTCTTTACACCGAACCGGGTTGCTCTCACCATCAATGGCCTAGGGGTGCGGCTGGCACATGCCCGCCCATCGACCTGGAGGGGGCCGGGATGGGTGTGTTATGGAAGCTGGAACCGGCGACAGCCGCCAAACACCGCCTGTACCAGCGCTACCTGGATGCCTGGTGGCCCATTCTGCTGCAGACGTCCCAGCGCACTGGTTATGCCCGCCCCCGCGTCACGCTCCTTGACGCTTTCGCCGGTCCCGGCCGCTACCAGGACGGCGAGCCGGGCTCGCCCGTCTTCGTCCTCGAACGTCTGCTGAATCACAGCGCAGTCGACCGCATGCACCTCAGCCCTCGGCGCGTGCACCTGATCTTCATCGAGAAGGACCCTGCCCGGCACAAGCATCTGATGGGCGAACTCCACGCCCGCTTCGGGCCGTTGCGTGACCTGCCGGTCCACATCGAAGTCCAGCGCGGCGACGCCGGCACCGACAGCATGCCCCTGCTGACCCGGCTGGGTGCCTGGGGCCACCCCATCCTCGGCATCTTCGACAGCTGGGGCAGTGTCAATGTTCCGCTGGACGTGATGCGGCGCATCGCCCGCAATCCCTCCAGCGAGGTCGTCACCACCTTCGGCCCCAACTGGTTCAGCCGACGCGAGAACCTCAACCCGGACGTCCTCGACAAGGTCTTCGGCGGCCGGGCGTTCTGGACGCCCGCGGATGCTGAGCTGCGCCCCGACGAGCGGTGGCGCGTGTGGCTGTCGACCTACCGGGACGCTCTGCGCCGGTCGGGCTTCCCCTACCAGCTGCAGTTCGAACTCGTCCCCCGCACGGGACAGCCTCTCTACCTCGTCTTCGGTACCGGCAGCACGGCCGGCCTGAAAGCGATGAAGGACGCTATGTGGAAGGTCGACGACCGGGACGGCGAAAGTTTCCGCGACCCGCGCACGCGCGGGGCGATCCCGGACGGCCAGATCGACCTGTTCCAGGCGGCAGGACTCGCCGACACCGAACTTCTGGAGCTGGTCGCGCAGCGCCTGTCGATGGGACCGGCCACGGTGGAGACGGTGGGCGAGTGGCTGCTGGCCGAGACCTCGCGCTGGCTGCCCAAGCATGCGCTGCAAGCCATACGTGAGATGCGGCAAAACGGTCAGGTGACCCTGCTCTCCAGCGGGAAGCTCACGGCGAAGAGCCAGGTCAGCCTGCCCGCCTGAAATAGCATCCCTCTCGACAGTCCCTCCAAGGGCGCCTGCCGCGCGGATCACACGTGGACGCGTTCCTCGGGGTATTCACGAACCTGCAGAGCGGGCGGGAACTGGCTGATTTCCTTGTGCTCCTTGCCCCAACGGGACCCGAGCTGCTTCACGAACGCAGCGCAGCCGGACTGTCGGGACCTGGCCACCACGTCCGCCGCCCAGGCCAGGTCCATGGGGCGGGCCCCCAGTCCGGATTCGCCACCCACGATCACCCAGTCGATGCCGGTCAGGTCCAGGCCGCTCAGCGGGCCGAGCAACGGCTCGCACGACAAGAATCGCACCGCGGCCGGCACCTGGCGCAGATCCTCGATGCGAGGCAGTTCCTTCGCGCTCTCCACCGAGACCCCCATCCACAAATTCGTCGGCCACTCCAGCCGCCCGGCGATCTGCCGCAGGCGCCGGGCCCGCTTGGTGAGAACCTGGTACGTGTGCTGCGGAGTCTCAGCGATCACCTCGAAGACCTGCCGCACATAGTCGAGTGGCACCCGGGCATGGAACAGGTCGCTCATCGAGTTCACGAACACCGTCCGCGGGCTCTTCCACCCATACGGCACCCGCAGGGCGTCCGGATGCAGCGTGAGCCCGAAGCCCGGCCCGGACGTACGCGGATCACCGTCGGCCTGGTACTTGGCCGAGCCCATCGCCTTCAGCCGCTTCGCCAGCGTCAGCGCATAGCAGTGATCGCATCCGGCGGAGATGCGGTCGCAGCCCGTCGTCGGGTTCCACGTCGCCTCGGTCCACTCGATCGCGCTGCGGTCACTCACCGGCCGGCCCTCCATCCCCTCGAACCGCGCCTCGCCCCGGCGGCCCGGTCACAGTCGCTGCATCCCCAACGACGTGTCGCATCACCGGACACCGGCATCCAACCATCTGACCGGCGCGCAGTAGCCACTAATTCGATAATAGAACACTTGTCTTAATTTTCGGAGGTGGTAGGCCAGTGCAAACCAGCCTCCCTGCCGACGGTCAGCAAGCAGTTCCGGCTTGTTGACGGCGTTTCCCACGGCTGGAACCTGATGCACAGCGCCCGCAGCCCGGCCGACGCGCACGTTGCGGGCACGTGCTGCTCATCCGCGTCGGCGACCGGGCTGTGCCTGGGCGTGGATGGTGTGCTGAGCCATGTGGGCGAGGACTGCATGGTTGGCCTCCCAGCCGTCGGCAACCTTGGAGGCGGCTCCGGGGTGTACGGGGTCGTTGGAGGGGTGGGCGTCGAGGAGTTCGGCAATGCCGGCGCGGGCCACGACGATGCAGGCGTGGCGGTGTCGTGAGGTGAGGACGCACAGGCGGCCGGCTTCCAGGTGGAAGGCGGAGGCGTCGCCGCGGCCGGAGAGGGGGTGCAGGACGATGGTGACGCGGAATTCGCAGCCTTGCAGTCGGTTGGCGGTGTCGACGGTGACGCCGTGCAGTTGGGGGTACTGGCGGGCCAGGAGAGCGCGGATGTGGTGGGCCTGGCTGCGGTGGGCGGTACCGATGGCGATGTCGCCCGGCAGCAGGACGTGGCCTTCGGGGTTTTCCTCGCAGGTGGTGAGGGCGCGCCGGGCCAGCAGCCGCTCGGCGATGCCGAGGACGGCCTGGAAGGCTTCGATGTCGAGCTGGCCGGTGATGCGGGCCGGTAGTTCGAACAGTGCCCATCCGGTTCGGGCGGCGTGTTCGATGACCTCGTCGGTAGGGGTGCGCATGCCGGTGATGGGGAACGTGAGGGTGCGGTCGGCTTCACGGCTTCCGGTGTGGAAGGGCGTGAAGGGGTAGAAGGCGTCGCTGATCAGGGGGACGGCTGAGGGCGGCAGGCGCCAGGACACGGGCAGGGAGTGGACGGGCAGGTCGCGGTTGTTGGCGAGCAGGACGGCGACCGCGCTGTTCATGGGGTCATGGGACAGGCCTTGGAAACGGTCGGTCTCGACTGCGGAGAAGGGGTCGAGTTGGCCGGGATCTCCGACGAAGAGTGCCCGGTCGAAGAGGCCAGCGGTCCACAAAAGCATGTCGGAGCGCATCTGGTAGGCCTCGTCGATGATCGCCCATGGCCATCGGCGGTCGGTGACCGTGGCCCATTTCATGGCGGTTCCCACGATGACGTCGGCCGTCTTTTCGAGGGCTTCGATGCGGGTGCCGATACGGATGCCGGGATGTGCCTGCAGGTCGCCTGGGACTGTATGTTCCGTTCCAGTGAGCCGGGCGATGCGCAAATGCGGGTGGTGCCGGGCGAATCGCCGTACGAGATGGTCGACCTGGCTGTTGGTCTGGGCGATGACGGCGCAGGGGGCGCTGGATTGCGCGAGGGCGTCGGCGGCTCGGGCGACCAGGGTGGATTTGCCGGCGCCGGGCGGGGAGTCCACGACGAGTCCGCGGTGGGTGAGCGTGGGCAGTTGCTCCAGGATGGCGCGGGCGGCCGTGTCCATCTGCTGCTGCGGCGATGGCTGGTGGGAAGGTGTCACTGTTCTTCCTCGCCTTCGTCCTCGTCGCTGTCGGCCGGATGGTCGGCAGGAGGCCCGCCGTGGGTCCAGGGGGTCTGGTCTCGTGCGGGGAATTCCGGCATCCGGTAGTGGTCTGGTGCGATGGTGAACACGAGGAAGGCGCCGGATTCGGGCAGGACGGCGTGGTTGGGGCGGGTCACGGTGCCCATGCCGGCGGTGATCTCGAGTTCGACGAGGGTGTCGCCGTCGGCCGGAGTGACCTCGCAGATCTTGTAGCGGGCGTTTGGGTGGGTGTGGCAGGCCAGGAGCTGGCCGGGTTCCATGGGCACGGGGTCCGGGGTGGACACGGTGAGCCGGGGCCGCCATTGTGCTCGTCCGGTGGGTCCGCGCAGAGTGCGTTCCGGGTCGATAGTGGTGACGGGGCCGCCGAAGGCTTCGCCGGTGGTGCGCAGTTCTGCGCGTACGAAGGGATCGTCGGCGGCGCGTTCGGCGGCGAAGGCGGCGGCTGCGTGTTCCATGCGGGCCAGGCGGACGGCGGCGGCGACGGCGTAGTCGCGGGCCGGCCGGGGGCGTCCGTCCTGGGCCAGGTAGATGCATTCGTCGGTGAATGCGGTGCGTTCCTGGTCCCAGCGGCGTGCGGTGCCCTTGGCTTCGGGGAGGGCCTGCAGGAGCGCGTAGGCCTGCCACATCAATTCCCAGGTGGGCTGCATGTAGGTGGCCAGCAGGCGGTCGAGTTCTTGCAGAGTGCGGGTCTGCTCCTGCCCCTGGGACCGGTGCCGGGCGCGGGCGTAGGCGTCGAACAGGGGCGCCAGGTGGTCGTTGTCGAAGGCGGCGTCGGTGGCTGGTCCCGCCGGGCGGTAGGTGGCCGGGTCTTCTGCTGTGTGTGCGGCGTCGCGTCCCGAGGCTGCGTGGCGGGGTGGGTCGATCCAGGCCAGCAGGGTGGCGAGGTCCTCGTCCTCTAGGGGGCTTTGGCCGCTGATCCAGTGCATGCCGAGGAAGCTGGTCATGGGGATGAGGGCGGCTGAGCCGGGGAGGTCGGCGCGGTCGGTGAGATAGGTGAGCCAGTGTCCCAGGCGCTGGACGGCTCGGGAGTCGGGATTCTGGCCGTCGACGCTGCGGAATCTCAGGTCGTCTCCAAGGTCTTTCAGGTACTGCACGGTCTGGGGGTTGGGGACGAGGATCTGGGGGGCGTCGGTGTAGCGGCGGCGTGCCGGCTTGCTGGAGGTGGCGGGCAGGTGTTCGCTGTGCCGCTGGCAGGCGTCGATATATGCGGTGACGGCGTCTGCGAGGGTGGCGAGCATGGGGGCGGTGCTGCCTGAGGGCGGCGCGACCAGGAGCCGGGGGCGGTGCGGGTCGGTGCCCAGCATGACGGCCAGCGGTCGTGCGGCGGGGCCGGTCTGCTTCAGCGCCAGCAGCATCAGCGGCTGGTCGCTGAGGTGGAGGTGGCGCAGTTGGCTGGCGCGTTGGGCGTTGCCGGTGTGGGCGGCGCGCATCCGCAGGAGTGAGGTCAGAAGGCTCATGCGGTGTCCGTCTGGAGGTCTGCGTGGATGCGCTGTGCGTGGCGCAGGGCCTGGGTGATGTCTTTCTGGCCCCGTGAGGGGTGCAGGTGCCCGTCGGTGAGGGCCAGGGCCGTGGCGATGGCGTCGATTCCCGCGAGGTCGTCGTGGACTGCGGCGCCCAGGGCCGCGGTCCTGCCCTGGTTGCGGGCCTCGGTGCGGCAGTGGAAGGCCAGGTCGCAGTGGTGACGGCAGCCGGGGGTGTAGTACGGCCGCACAGTGGCGAGTGCGGCAACGAGTTCACCGCGGGGCCGGGTCGGTCTCTGGTCGGGGCCAGGCGCCAGGTCGAAGGTGGTGTTGGGGGGAAGCTTGTCCAGCAGTTCGGGCAGGCGCCTCAGTCTGCCGAGGTGGCGGCTCAGGTACTTGACCTGCTTGTGGGCGCTGAAGGGCGTGGCGGTGGGGTGGCGGGTGAAGTTGCGCGGGTTGACCAGGATCACGGTGTCGGAGACGCGGTCCGGCGGGAGGCCGTCACCAGCGAGGAGTTCACGCAGGGCCAGGACGTAGGCTGCGGCCTGGGTCAGCGCTGCGGTGGCCTTGATGGGATCGGGCTGTCCGTGGATGACGGGGAAGGATTTGATCTCCACGACGTGAAAGACGCCGTCGCGCTGGAAGGCGATGACGTCGGGCTCGAGGTAGACCTGGTGGCCGGCGACGGTTAGACACAGTACGGGGTGGTCGAGCAGGGTGCGAGGGTCGTCCGACCGGCGGTGTGCTGCGCTGAGGATGCGGGAGCGGGTGTGGGCGCGGCGTAGCTTCAGGGGGGACTTGTCGTCATCGCTGCCGACGCTGTTGACGTCCTCGTAGGACACCTCCGACAAGGTCAGGCCCAGGGCTTGGCGGAGCAGCGGCACCAGGGGTGCTCCGGCTTGGGCGGTGACCTGGCGTTCGAAGGCGATGCCGTAGTCGAGGGCGAGCTGGGATTTTCTCAGCGGCCGCGGGAGGCCTAGATGGGCGGCGAGGGCGTCTTTGTCGATGCCGGCCGCGTCCAGCAGGGAGCGGCGGTCGCAGCTCGGATTGGCGGTCAGTGCTGCCAGGGTGCGTGCATTGTGTGGGATGGGCGGCGCGGTTCCGCGTAATACGCCCAGTCGTGTGTCGAGCGAGCTCACTGTTTTCCTTGGCGGGACAGGGCACAGCCGTGCTGGTTGCAGGGATGGGTTTACGAAGTGCGGCGCAGGCGGGCGGTGTCGCGCAGGATATTGCCGAAGATCTGCTCCACGTCGCCGAGTTGCTCGCGTGCGCGGTGCGCCGCTTCGGCGCGGGTGTCGGCGTCGTCGTCGGCGTGGAGCTCCAGTTCTGCTGCGGCGGCCCGGCGCAGCGCGTCCAGGTCGAGCGGGCCCCGGGGGGTGTCGCCGTGGATGTTGCGGCTGTAGTGCAGCAGGAGCTGCTGGACGGGCTGCGGCATCCCGGTCTCGCCGGCGAGGTGTTCGGCGGCGTCCGCGAGCCGCAGGGCCGAGGTGAGGAAGTGGACTCGCTGGGTGAGCGGCCCCACCAGGCGCTGCTCCAGCGGCCAGGTGCTCAGGGCGAGCAACCCGCGGGCCGGTGAGAGCAGATCGGAGGTCAGCGCGGGGCAGATGTAGTAGGCGCGGCCGTAAGGCGCGGAGCGGAAGGAGCGTTCCTCGTCGCGGCGCAGGGTGGTCAGGCGCGCCGTGTTCAGCGGGCTGGAGAAGAACGCCTGGTGGACCTGGCTGAGCAGTTTCGGCGAGGCGGGGACGGTGAGGAGGGCCAGCGCCTGGTGGACCTGGTCGCGTACGGGCACGCCCTGGTTGGGCTCGGCGACTGCCAGCGCGGGCTGCGGCCGGACCTCTGGCTGGGCCTGTGGCTGGGCCGTGTCCGGGACATCACTGAGCCCGCACAGAACGTTCCAGGCGCCTCGAGTGCGCGCCAACTCCTCGCCCAGTAGTTTCACTTGGGCGCTGTCGTGTTGCGTGAGCGCCTGCCGGATCGCCTCTTGGAGCTGTTGCATGCGCTTCTCGAGAGCGACCAGATGCTCATCCATGCCCGCATGCTAGCAGCCACTCGGGGCTCCCAGCTTTATTCCAGGCATTACCCAGAGCCTGCGTCTGATGGACCTGGCCGCCCACGGGCACCTTGGTCGGGCCCGGTGACTGCCGGCACAGGCCCCGGCCGAGACCGTGCCCGGGACATCACTTAAGCCCGCACCGAACGTTCCAGACGAGTCGAGCGGATGTCAAATCCGTACCTGCGAGGCGAACTTGGAAAGTATCGTGTTTGCGTGAGCGCCTGCCGGACCTCCTCCTGCAGCTGTTGCATGCGCTTCTAGGGAGCGATCAGGTGCCCGTCCACGACGGGATAGCGACGACTGCTCGGGAACTCCAGTTTTTCTCCAGGGATTGTGGTGTACAGTCCCGGGCTCATAAGGCACCACTGGTGCCCTCCTACGCCTCGCTTCCAGAAGGGCGCATGAAGGCATGAGCAGACTGCTCCACACCTCCGACTGGCATTTGGGCCACGTCTTGCACGGGCATTCACGGGAGGAGGACTTCGATGCCGTCTTGGCCGAGATCGTGGCCATCGCCCAGGAGAGCCAGCCAGACCTGATCGTCCACAGCGGCGACCTGTTCCATTCTTCCCGTCCCACAGCTCGGGACCTGATCCGTGCCATGCGCACCCTGACCGAACTCGCCGCCATCGCCCCGACCGTGGTGGTGGCCGGCAACCACGACTCCCCCACGTACTTCGAGTTCCTCAACCTCGTCAGCGGCCCCTCCCTGGGCCGGGGCCTGTTCTTCGTCGACCGGCTCCGCCCCGCACACGACGGGGGCGTCTTCACCTTCGACGCCTGCGGTGGTGAGCAGCGAATCCGTCTGGCTGCCATGCCGTTCGTGCACCCGAACCGGTTCTGGCGGCGCGATTCCACCACCGGCACGTCGTATGCCGACTACACCGCGGCGATGCGCGGCCTGCAGCAGGAACTGACGGAGGCCCTGCACGAGGGGTACGACCCCGACCGGGACATCCTGCTGTTCACGGCCCATGTGTTCGTCAAAGGCGCCAGGACCTCCCCGAGCGAACGGGCCGTGGACGAGGCCTTCGAGACCCCTCCCGAGGATCTTCCGGTGGTGTCGTACGCCGCTCTCGGACACATCCACCGCCCGCAGGCCATCGAGGGCCTGAAGTTCGCCGCCCGCTACGCGGGCAGTCCGCTTGCCATGGACTTCGGTGAGGCCGACGAGACCAAGAGCGTCGTGATCGTCGACGCCGACCCGGGACGGCCTGTGCGGGTGCTGCCGCGCCGGCTCTCCAGTGGCCGGCGGCTGACCCACTTCACCGGGACCCTCGAGGAGCTGAAGGCCGCGGCCGACCAGTACGACGGGACCTTCCTCAAACCGGTGATCACCGGCGAGGAGCCCGACGGGCTCCTCAGCCAGAAGATCGCCGAGATCGTCCCGAACGCGATCCTCATCAACGCGGCCCCGGCGCGGGAAGCGGCCGCCAGCGCCGTCCTGGACGGTGACCTGGGCGACGAGCCGGAACTCCCCGACGCGTTCCGGGCCTACCTGGCACGTGAGGGAGTGGACGCAGATGCCGCGGAGTCGACCGTCACCGCATTCCTCCACCTGCTCAACGAACTCGACGACGAGACGCTGACCCCGGTCCCGGCCGAGGAACAGCTGCGCGCCGCGCTGGAAAACCCCTGGAAGGAGGCATCATGAGGCCCTTGCAGCTCACCCTCACAGAGGTGCGCAGTTACCCCGGCGCCTGCACCATCGACGTCACCGGCAAGCATCTGCCTGGCAGCGCCGGAGATACCGGAGCGGGCAAGTCCGCCGTCCTCGAGGCGATCGCTTTCGCACTGTACGGGGCGCGCCCATGGCCGAAGGACAGCAGGGGCTTTGAGGAACTGCCGCGCACCGCGCTGGAAGACACCGGGATGGAGGCACCGTGAAGCCCTTGCGGCTCACCCTCACGGGAGTGCGCAGCTACGCCGGCACCTGCAGCATCGACTTCACCGGCAAGCGCCTGCTCGCCATCCTGGGCAACACCGGCGTGGGCAAGTCCACCATTCTCGAGGCGATCATCTTCGCCTTGTACGGGACGTGTTCGTGGTCCAAGGACCCCAAGGCCGCCTACGAGCTGATCGGCAAGGGATGCCCCAGCATGGACGTGGCGTTCGAGTTCTCGGCGAACGGCCGCGAGTGGAGTGTGCGCCGCACCCTGCATGCGGAAGGCAAGAAGGGGCCACAGGCCGTGCTCGAGCCCCTGGCCGAAGACAGCGCCGACTTGCGGGTCGACGGCAAGGCCGCGGTGACGCAGGCGGTGACCCGGATCATCGGGCTGGACTGGGACGGCTTTGTCAGCACGGTCCTGCTGCGCCAGGGGAAGTTCGACGCCCTCCTCAAGGCCCCCAGGGCCATGCGTGCTGACATCCTGCGGCACATCTTCGGCATCAACGAGCTCGAGCGTGTACGCAAGCGGGCCAGCGTGCGACTGGAGCGCCTGAATACGCAGATCACCGAGGGAACCAGGGCCCGCGCGATTCTCCTGCCGGATCCTCATGCTGCCGCTTCCCAGGCGCTGCTGGATCTGGAACGCACCCGGGGTATCGCGGCCCGTCGGCGCGAGCGACTGGATGCGCTGCGCGCCGCCCAGAGCCGGGCTGTCGAGCACAAGCATCGCAAGACGGGCTTGGATAAAGCGGCGCGGCTGCTGCGTGAGCGTGCTGTTGCGGATGCGAGCATCACGTTGGCCGCGCTGGCGCGGAAGAAGAGGGACCTCGATGCCGAGGCAGCAGAACAGGAGACCACCGGACGCGACCTGACCGCGAAACTGGAGGCGGCGCAGGGCGCACTGGATACGGCCGCACAGGCCGGTGACACGCTCCGATCCCTGTCCAGCGCGTTCGCTGTCCTGTCCCGCCTGCCGGAGCGTGCAGCCGGCCTGGACGCCGTCGAGCAGCGGCTGAAGCAGGAGCAGCTTCAGCACGACGAGCACGAACAGGAGCACGCGCAGGCACGGCAGGAACTAGAAGAGCACGAGCAGCGCAAGGCAGCCCTCGTCGAGGCCGCCGGCCGGGCCGAGCGCATGGTGAGCGAGGCACGCACGCACACCGACCAGATCCAGGAGGCCGTCCGGGCAGCGCTGCAGGAGGCCAACGCCGCGGCCGGGCATCTGCAGACGCAGCGCACGACGCTCGAGATGGTGGAGGAACAGCGCGGCCACAGCGCCGGCCTGGAGAGCGAGCTGAAGAAGCTGCGCGGCGCTTTGGAAGCAGCCCAGGACGGCCTCGCTGCGCTGCAGCGCAGGGAGGCCGCTCACGCGGCGGGTGCCGGTCTGGCGCCCGGGGACGCCTGCACGGTGTGCACCCGGCCCGTCCCTAACAACTTCACTCCCCCGCCGCTGTTGCACGGCAAGGCGCTTGCTCAGGCCAGACGCAAGGTCACCACACGCTCGAACGCCGTTGAAGCGGCAGTGGAGGCCAAGGCCGAGGCGGCCGCCCAGCTGAAGGGAACCGAGCGCAAGGTCGAACGGCACCGCCGCGGACACCTGGCCGCCCGTGAGCGCATGGACGCGGCGCTGCTCCAGGTGCAGGAGCTGGTGGACGCGGTGCACCCGGCCGGTGCTCCTGCCACCGCCACCGCCCTGGACACGCTGGGCCGGCAGGCGACGGCTCAGGCGCATGCCCTTGCCAAGGGCGAACCAGTAGGCCGGGCGGAGATCACCGGTGCGGTCAAAGGACTTACCCAGCCGCTGCGCGACGCGGAGGGTGAGGCCCTCGCGGCACACACGAGCGCCCAGGCGGACCTGGGGGCGGCGCAGACCGAGCACGAGGCGGCCCAGGCCGAGCTCAAACGCCAGCGCGGCCGCTTGCAGCGTGAACGCAAACGGCTGGACAAGACCCGGCTGCAGTACGAAACCGAGCTGGCAAGTCTGCTGACGGAGGTCGGCGAACTGCCGCCGTCCATCCGCCCCACCCAGTCCTCCCCGTCACGACTGCCCTCCCTGCAGGACATCGCCTCCGCTAAGGAGGCGGCAGGCCAGCGCCTCGAACGGCTCGATCAGAGGACACGGGAGCGTGACGACGCCCGGCAGGCCCTCACGCTGCACAGCGAAAACCTGCAGGCCCTGGACGCACGCCGCCGGCGCACGGTTGAGACCCCCGCCCGCAATCTCATCAAGCAGCTGGAGCGCTGGGCGGACACGGCCACCGATGCCGCAGGCCTTCTCGAGGCCGAGGCATCCCCCGACCTGCCTCCCGTCCCGGACGCCGGCGACCTGGCCGCCGTCGACACCTACTGCATGGCCCTCGCCTCGCTGCATCAGCGTCTGACCGGCACCCTCGGGCAGGCCGCCCAGCACGCCGCCGACGAGGTCCGCGCATTCGAAAAGGAGCTGATCCGCCAAGCTGGCGCCACCGCCGACGAGACCGACCAGGACCCCGGCTTCTCAGTGCCTGCGAAGAGCGACCTGCTCGCCCCCGCCGTTCTCGACCCGCTCAGCCGCAAGACAATCCAAGCCGAAGCCGCGCACGACAAGGCCAAGTCCGACCTGAGCACCGCACAGTCCCAAATCCCCTACGCCGACGCGCTGGGCACCGCCCTCGAAGCCGCCAACCAGCAGGCCGCGGTGTGGAAGAGCGTGAGCGACCAGCTCACCGACGGGAAGTTCCTCACCTATCTCACCGATCAGCGCACCCATTCGCTGCTCAGGCACGGCAGCAGGATCCTCCGGCAGATCTCCATGGGTGACTACGCGTTCACCGAGGACTTCCAGATCCTTGAACGCGCCACCAATCACGCGCGCGACCCGGAGACCCTCTCCGGCGGAGAGACTTTCCAGACCTCCCTCGCGCTGGCGCTGGCGCTCGTCGAACTCCACAACACCAGCCACAACAAGCTGGAAAGCCTGTTCCTGGACGAAGGCTTCGGCTCGCTGGACAACACCCGCCTGGGCGACACTCTCGCCGTCCTGAGCGACAGCGTGGCCCAGGACACGAGGGTCATCGTCATCAGCCACCTGTACCCGGTGGCCGAGGTCGTCGACGACGTCCTGCTCGTCAACAAGACCGACCAGGGCTCCATGGCCGCCTGGCTCACACCGCAACAACACACCTCAGTCATCCACGACGGGATCCGGCGCCTGCTGGAAAACACCTGAGCAGTACCAGTACCAAACCGGGCACCACAGTCGCCGAGAAGCCCATCTCCCGGCCCCCGAACAGCCTCTTCGGGCGCCGGCGGCTCACCCGTGCGGTGACCGGCGGGCCCGGCGCTTCCTTCCCGGCGCATCACAGGCGCCCCTGCATGCCCACGGCCGGCACTCACAAGAACTGGCTCAGCGCCGACCGCAGCCGTCCACCCGACGGCACCGCAGCAGAACGGCCGGTGCCGGGTCATCCCCGGTATCCCGGCGCACGAGTGCTCCCTGGAGCAGCCGGGCCGTCGAGGAACACGCCCCCCTTCCCAGCGAAGTTGCTGACGCTCGCACCCGGCGCGGGCTGACGGCTCCGTCGTGCCCGCCTCCCCTGGCATGACACCGCGTCACGGCCCTGGCGACGGCCCACGCCCGCAACGTCCTGCCCGGACACCGCCAACACCCCCAGGATGCATGGAACTTGTAGCCCTTCCGCGATTCGTATCCATGTAAGGAGCAGACCGCATGAATGACTCTTCAGCCGGCACACAGGGTGTCGGCAAAGCGGTTTTCACCGCCCGCTCGGGGCGGCTGGCCGCGCTGCCGCGGTTGCTGTCGCTGGACCAGAGCGGTGAGCTGACCAGCGCGCACGTGAAGCTGGTCGCCACGGCCGTGGGCCGCTCGGAGCGGGCGGTGTGGCGATGGGTCGCCACGGCGCGCGCCACCGGCCGCGTCGACGCGGCGTCCCGGACACGGTTCAGTGTCACCCCGGAGATCCGGCGGCTGCTGGCGCTGTGGGGAGGCAACGCCTCCGCCGTGCACCGCGAGCTTAAGCAGCGGGCCCTGGCCGATCCCCGGCTGCCTGCGGCCCCGTCCCTGTCGACGATCCACCGGGCGCTGCGCCGGGACCTGACGCTTGGGGAGCGGGCCGGGCTCGCCAAGGGGGAGGCCGCCCGGCGGGCCTTCGACGTGTTCGCACAGCGCCCTCCCGCGCACCGCAACGCCGCCTGGGAGGGCGACCACAAGTGTGTGCCCGTGCGGGTGCTGCTCGAAGAGCAGCTCGTGCAGCCCTGGGTGACCTGGTTCATCGACTGCCACACCAAAGTCATCACGGGGGTGGCCGTGACGCCTCATGCGCCCAGCGCGGATGCGGTGCTGGCGGCCCTGCGGATGGCCCTGGACCGTGCCGAGCCCTTCGGCCCGGCCGGCGGCCTGCCGGGACTGATCCGGGTGGACCGCGGCAAGGAGTTCCTGTGTGCCACCGTGGCCTCGGCCCTGGGCGCCTTCGCCGTTCCCGTCGTCGATCTCCCGGCCTACAGCCCGCATTTGAAGGGCACCATCGAGGCGCTCAACGGTGCGGTCGAGGAGATGCTGTTCGTCTCCATGCCGCGCTACGTGCACCGGCAGACGCTCACCGGCGGCCGCACCGCGGATCCGGACGAGCCCGCGCTCTCCTTCGAGGCGTTCGTGGAGCTGCTGCTGAAGTGGGTGCACTGGTGGAACACCGAGCACCAGCCCAGGGGGCTGGGCGGTCGCACCCCGATGGAGGCCTGGTCTTGCGACCCCACTCCCCTGCACGACGTTGCCGCTGAGCAGCTGGCCCGTTTCGGGCTCGAGGACGACGGACGCACCCGCACCATTACCACGCAGGGCGTGCGGTGGCGCAACCGCCACAACATCGCCCCCTGGATGGTCGGCCAGGCCGGCGTCCGCGTCGCGGTGCGCCACCTGCCCCACCACGACATGACCATCGAGGTCTTCGGCCTGGACGGCGTATACCTGGGCAGCGCTGTCCTGGCCGAGGCGGCCAGCGAGGAGCAGGTCCGCAAGGTCCGCACAGCCCGCACCGCCAAGGCGCGGCGGCTTCGCGCGGACATGAAGGCCGCTGCACGGCTGCGTCGCGAGCGCTTCGAGGCCGTCACCACCGCCACCCCGCCCGAGCGTCTGGGTGCGCTGACCGAGGCGGAGGCCGAGGCAGAACTGGCCGAATCGGACGCCACGAACCTGCGGCGGGCCGATCCCGGCTACATCCCGCACCAGCCCGTCCCGGACGGCTGGGCCCGCCCGATCCCACCGGCCACGGACGGGCCGGAAGACGACACCCCAGAGGAGAAGGCGTGAGCGGCGACATGGGCTACGGCAGGCTGCCCGCAGAGGACGAGGACCACTTCCACCGCCTCGATGCACATCTGGTGGCCACCGACTCGCTCATGACGACACTGGACGACGTCCAGGCGACGATCGACGCCAAGGCCATGATGGTCGCCTACGGAGCGGCCGGATACGGCAAGACCATGTCGGTGAACTCGGCGCTGCGCAAGATCGCCCCCGACAACACCTACCGCCTGGAGCTGCGCTCGGGGCCAACGCCCCGCGACATCCGCCACGGACTGTTTCACGCCCTGGGGCTGCCCGGGGAACCGCCGACCCGGCCGATCGAATTCGACACGCTCCTAAAGGAGACGTTGTCGCAGACGTTCCGCGTGCTGGTGTGCGACGAGGCGCAGTGGATGGGCCGCAGTTCGTTCGAGTACTGGCGCCACCTGTGGGACGACCGCAACACCGACATCACGGTGATCTTCGCCGGCGGCAACGGCTGCTACAAGGTCCTCAAGCGCGAACCGATGCTGGCGTCACGGATCTTCATCTGGCAGAAGTTCACGCGCATGCCCGAGGCCGAGGTCGTCGCCACCCTGCCGGCGTTCCACTCCCTGTGGGCCGGGGTGGACCCCCAGATGATCCGCAACATCGACCGGGCCGCGGCGCACGGCAACTTCCGCAACTGGGCCACCATCACCAAGCACATGCTCAACGGCATGAAGAAGAAGAGCCTGACCGAAGTCAAGCAGGACCTCGTCAACTGGGTGTACAGCAAGCTGGGCGGCATGTAGCAGCGGCCGCGAGGCGCGGCGGCCCGGCGGACCCGGGCCGCTGCCACAACCTTGCGCGCCGTACGGACCGGCCTGGCGCCTGGCCGATACGGGGCGGTGTGGCGGGGCGCGGCCGGGAGGAAATGGTGGCACTGGTGTACAGCGACGTGACAATCGTGGTGGACGAGCAGGACGACCTGTTCTACACCCGGGCGGCGCTGCAGGCGCACCGGCCCAGGGAAGGCCGCATCACCGTGCAGCCGACGCCGGCCAGCTCCAGCCCGGCCGCGCTGGCGCACGACATGCTGTATGCGCTGGGCAAGCGGCTGGCCCCCGGGCCCCACTCCCCCGATGTGTGGCTGGACTCGGTGAACGCGGCCTGGCTCGCCGCGGCTGCCTGGGGTGTCGCGATGGGGGTGCGGCACGTTGTGGTCCCCCGGGCCCATCTGCTGACCCTCCGGCGGATCGACCAACTGCTCGCCTGGCGCGAGTCGACGGGAGCTCAGCTGACCCTGCTGTGGCAGAAGCCGCCGCGCGGACTGCCGCCGTCGCTGGCCCGCGTGGAGCGCCGCATCAGCGGCCGGGACCAGTTCGAGGCGCTCCTCGCCGAGCCGGGACCGATACCCGCGCGCCCGTCCTTCCCTCCCGCTCTCCAGGCGATGACAGGACCGGCGGCGATGGCGACGGCTGCGAGGCAGGCGCCCGCCCCACAGCCGCGCGGGACCGAAGCAGCGTCGACGAGGCCCGGGCGGCAGGCTCCCCCTTGTGCCGGTGCGTTGGCCACGGCGCAGCTGGTCCAGGCCGTCCCTGCCCTCGAGATCGCGCCCGAGGAGGCCGCCGCTCTGGCCGCTCTCGCGCACCCACTCATCGCTGGAGCGCTGAGTGTGCTGGCCTTCACCCAGACCGGCCTGGGCAGCCTGCGCTTCACCCGCGACCTCGACATCTCCGGCGACGTCTGCGTCATCAAGCTCCACGGGGCTGGCCATCGGCACTGCCCTTTGCATGCCGTGCCTGCCTGGGCACGCCCGCTGCTGGCCGGCGCCCGCGCCCACCACCGTCTGATGGCCCACTCGCCCAGGGAGGACGTGTTCTCCCCTGTCATGCTGGCCGAAGCCCGGCATCTGCGCGCGCACGCCGGACGTCTGCCTCAGCTCGACTTGTCCCTGCTCGCCGGCATCTCGTCCCTTGAGCCGTGCGCAGCGAGGCACTCGCCCTGCGCCAAAGACGCGGCAGCGTGTTTATGCCGTGTTTGCATCAGGCCACCGGCTGGAGCAGGAAGGCCGGGGCCGGGCACGCCCAGTCCGAACCTACCTGCTGGCCGCTACCCGCTTCTGGGAGGTCAGGAACTGCCGGACACATGCACGGCTTTCAGCAGACCGGGGAGTGCGGGGAGGACTTCGTTGTAGAGCGTCTCCTGTTCGCAGCCGTGCCCGTCGGTCCGGGCGATCTCTTCAGCCAGGTCGCGCAGGGCCTCGATGCCGTCGCACGCCAGCTGGGCGGCGAGCTTGCGGTTCTCCTTCAGTTTCGTGGGCTCCTGGCGGTACTTGGTGCCGCCCCGGTAGAGGTCGACGGTCATCGCGACGGGTGTGACGGGCCGCCCGATGCGGTCGGCGAGGTTGCCGATGATGCGGATGCCGTGGGCGTCGAGGTCGCCCCATGCCGCGAGGGGCAGGCCGTCGAGGCCGCGGAGGAATTCGGCCAGGCCGTCGGTCGCATAGCCCTTGCCCCAGATGCACAGCCAGGTGTCGGCGATCTCCGGGATCTTGCAGACCTGTTCGAAGGTGTCCTCGTTCTCGACCAGGAAGACGCCTCGGGCGTCGCAGGAGATCATGCCGAGGGCGCGGACACCGCGGGCGGGAAGCGCGAGCCAGGGGCGGCAGGCTGCCGCGTCGGCGATAACGGTACCGACGCGCCACTGCAGGGGGCCGCGGATGCGTAGTTCGGTGTCGGCCTTGTCGACGGCCTGATCGAAGGGGATGCCGATCAGGTTGGAGAAGGCCTGCTGCCGGGCGGGGGTCCAGGCGCTCTTGGTGTCGCGCAGGCTGCGTCCGGCGAGCTCCTTCGCGGTGATCTTGCGTGGTGCGCCTTGAGCGGGCCACCAGACGCCGGCGGCCCGGATGGCGATCTCGTATACGCGCCAGTCCTCGGCCCTGGTGGCGGTGCCTTCGGGGATCTTCAGGACCCGGCCGGGCGGCGTCGTGGCCAGCAGAGCGTGCTCATGGGCGAGCTCAGGGATGCCGGACATGATGTCGAGGAGCTCGCGGTGCAGGTCCTCAGGATGCTGGCGGCCCTGGAGTTCGGCGAGTTTGTCCTCGGCGAGTTCGGCCCATGACCGGGTCAGGGTCCATGAGCGCGGACTGTAGCCGGTGGCGTTGACGACGTCGCAGCGCAGGATGACGGCGCCACAGCGGATGAGGTCGGCCACGATCTGCCAGGCGTTGTCGCCGAGGTCGGCCTGGATGGTGGGCCAGCGTTTGGCGGTCTTGGTCTGCAGGACTTTGATCAGTTGTCGGGTGGTCAGGGTGGGTGGCGGGTCGTAGGGGCTGACGGGGTGGTCGGCGACAAGGTCGACCTGCCGGGGGCTGACGCGTCGTCGGCGGTCTCGGGGGACGCGCACGTGGATGGTGTCGTCGCTGTCCTTGGTGATCCGCGGCAGGGTGACGGCGGTGATGCCTGGCGGCAGGTTGCGCAGGGGAACGGCCTCGCGGCCGTGTGCCTCGCCGATGAGGAGAGGAGGTCGGGGAGTGAGGTCAGGCATGGGAGCGTCCTGCGGTGATCCAGTCTTCGGTGAGTTGGGTGCGGGCGCCGTTGCTGTCGAAGGCCCATGCGCTGGTGGGCTGGTTGATGATGTCGGCTGCTGATGCGTGGACGAACCACAGCAGTTCCCCACAGACGTCGGCGGCGTCGGCGAGGACGCTGTCCTGGCAGGTGCCGAGGATGGTCAGGTGCTGGTCGCGTGCGACGTCGCGCAGGGCAGCGAGCATGTCCTTGCGGTTGACTTCCCCGAGGCTGTTGCCGAGTTCGTCCAGGATCAGGACTCTGCCCTGGGTGTGAGAGTCGGCCAGGAGCGCCGCGAGGACGAGCAGGATGGCGTGCACCTTGACCTGAGCGCTGTTGGCGTTTTCTCGGTAGGAGACGTATCCGCCGCTGCGGGAGCGTTTCCATCGTGGGATGACCTGCCACTGCCAGTCCCCGGCGCCCTGGGGACGGATGCTGATGTGCTCGAGTTTGGCTCCGTGGCCGTCGCTGCGCAGGTCGAGGTCGTGGAATGCGGCGCTGATCTGAGCGAAGAGGCCGTCGAGGTGCTTTTCGATCATGTCCTGGAGGGTTTCCAGGTTGCGGGCGCTGGTGGTGACGCCGTCGGTGAGTTCTGCGATGGCCTGCTGCCGGGCGTGCTGGTCGTGGGTGATGCGCGCTGCGGCGACCTCGTCTTGGTCCCGATGGCCGGCGAGGCGGTTGTCCAGCGGGGCTGCTACGTCGGCGAAGGTGAGGGAGGGGAGGCCGGCGGGATCGGTGTCGGCGAAGGACTGCATCATTTCCTGGCCCGTGCGGAGGTCTTGGCTGACGTCCGCGCCTGAGGTGCCGTCAACGCCGTAGTGCTCGTAGGCCCGGCGCAGTTGGTCTTCCGATTGTCGGCGCAGGGCTGCCGGCCGGGAGGAACGGGTCTGGTCCGATGTCTGGTCCAGGAGGCGGGTGGCGTCTTCGAGGGTTGCGCCCCACTGCTGCTGCCACTGGGATGCGGCGACCTGCTCGCGCTGGCGTTCGAGGGCGGCCAGGTTGCGCTGGCGTTCCTTCAGCGCCTTGCTGGCCGCTTCCAGGGTGAGCTTTGCGCTGGTGAGGAGCTGCTTGTGGGAGGCGTGCCGGGCCACGGCCTCCTGCCAGACCTGCTGGAACTCCTGCTCGTCGCGGGCGGCGTTGGCGGAGCGGCTGGCAAGGTCGTCGATCTTGGCCTGGAGGTCGTTCTCCTGGGTGCCAAGGTGTGCGAGTTCTTCAGCCGCCTGGGCGGCTGCGTGCAGGGTCTGGGCCAGGGTGAGGGCAGCGGTGGCCGCGGTCATGGCTTCGGTGGCCTCGGTGCAGGCTTGTTCTGCGGCTGCGAGGTTGGCGCGGGCCTGTCGGAGTTGGGCTTTGCGTCCGGCCAGGGCGGTGGGGAAGCCGCCCGTCACGGTCAGCGCCAGTGCCTGGTCACGGACGGCCAAGCCGTCGGACGAGGGAATCAGGCGCTGTTGGAGGGTGGCGAGGAAGCGGGTCACGTTCAGGGTGCTGTGAATGCCCTCGGGCAGGGCTTTCTGCCCGGTGTCGGAGGAGATGATCTGGGCGCCGGGCAGAGCGGCATGCAGCAGGCGCCGGGCTGTGTCTTCGTGCTCGGGTTCGACGACGATCGCGTCCTGCCAGGGGGCGAGGCGCGGTTCCCACTCCGGGCGTACGGCCTCGTCTACGTTGAGCTGGTCGAGCAGGCCGTGCGCACGGATGCGGTGTTCGCCCAGCAGATCGATGGCGCGGCCGGCTTGACCGCTGCGGCCCTGCTCGACGTCGTGCAGGTGGGTGCGGGCATGGGTGACGGCGATCTCGGCCTCGTCGCATTGCAGCTCTGCCTTGGCGTGCTCGCGTTGGCGTTGGTCCAGGCGGGCGGCCGTGGCGGTGCAGTCGCTGCCGTCCCAGCCCTGCGCCGCAGGCAGCAGGGTGGCCCGCCGGTTCCGCAGCATCGCCTGCTGCGTAGTCAACTCCGTCATTTTCCTGGACAGTTCGCCGACAAGTTGTCGTGCGTCGGACCATGCCTGGTGGGCTGCGCCTCTTTGGGTGGCAAGTTCTTCGGCGGAGCCGAGCGAGTTCAGACGGTCCTCGGCGTCCTGCATCAGGACCGCGGCTGTCTCGGCGGCCTGCCTCTCCTCCTCCATGAGCGCGGCAACGCGCTGGTCATTGTGGTGGGCGTCGCGGTAGGAGGCCGCGAGGTAGCGGTGCCATGCCTCGCGGCCGCGCTGGAGGGCGAGGCGGGCGGCCTCGCGGGCGCGCACACCGCTCATCACCTGTTCTTCGGCGAGCAGTGCCTGGCTGTGCTCGGTCTGGGCCTTCTCGAGGCTGATCCGATGCTGCAGGGCCTGGCCGCGCAGGTCGTCTTCCTCCTCCAGCAGGGGGGTCATGCCTGACAGGGCGATCAGGGACCGGCCGATGTCGTGGGGCTCCATCTCGGTCAGCTGCTGGCTGAGCAGTGAGGGCACGGGCGGGCGCAGGGCGGTGTCGAGGTAGGTGAGGCATCGCGGGGCGGTGCCGTAGAGCTTCTCGGCCATGGCGCGGGCGGACAGGAGCTGGCGGGTGCCCAGTTCGCGCCACAGGGCGTCGGCCTGGATGCTGCGCTCGTGATCGGTGGGGGCGTCGGCGACGTGCAGGCCTTCGGTCCAGTTGGCCTGCAGGTAGGGGGTGGTGGTCGCGATGCGGACCCATACGGTCAGGGGGTTCGCGGCCGGTTCGTCGGGGTGGGCGAAGACGCCGACGATGTAGCCGTGGGTGACCGGGGAAGCCTGGTGAGCCTGGTCGACGCCTGCTGCGTCGGGGCGGAACAGGATGCCGCTGGCGTGCCGACCCCCGTTGGTCTCCAGGCGCCACTGCGGATCGGCCAGCAGCAGGGAGACCGCGATGAGGAAGCTGGTCTTGCCGGAGCCGTTCGAGTCGTCTTTGGGGCCGAGACCGGAGACGGCGATGAAGGTCTCCGGGACGATCGGGACGGCGTGTGCCGTGAGCCGGGCGATGTCGAAGGCCTGGACAGCGATGAGCTGGCGGTCGCCGACGATGCCCCGGGAGGGGTCGGAGGTGGGCGGGGTGGTCATGATCTGTCGTGCTCCTCGTGATCAAGAGCAGTGGCCGTCGGCGCGGTGGGGTGGGCGCGGCGCCGGCGGATCGATTCGGAGAGAGCGCTGTCGGGATCGGCGAGCAGGATCAGCTGTTCGAACAGTTCGGCGCCCACAGCCGCCGTCAGCCGCAGAAACTGGTGGCCCAGGACGTAGCCCGTTCTGGTCCGGCGGACCAGGTCAGCGTCGGTGAGGCGCTGCAGCGCGCTGGTGAGAACGACGTCGGACACCTGGCAGCCCTTGAGCTGGTCCCTGGGCACGGGGGTGCCCTGGGTCCACAGCTGCTCGGGCAGGGCGGTGCCGGACGCTCGGGGAATGGCGACGCTGAACAGAAGGATCAAGGTGAGGACGGCGCGGTCGTCTCGCGGCAGGACTCCGATTCCTTCGTGCGCCAGACGTTGTCTGATCTCGTCGGTGTAACCGGAGAGGTAGCCGCCGCCGACCGCGAGCAGGGTGCGTCCGGATGCGGCCAGAACCTGTTCCACCACGATGCGCAGCGGGATCTCGGCGAGGGCACGGAAGTGGACGGACGGTACGGGGATCACGGCGGTCTCCACGGCGCAGACCGCCGCTCGGACGTCGGCCCGCCGGTTGTGGGACAGGGCTTGCAGTGCCGGTACGTCCACGGGCTCACCCCTTCCTCGGAGCGGGCAGGATGTCGTAGCCGTTGCGCAGTTCGGCCACATCGCGCTCGGACCACAGCGCGACCATGGGTCCGAGGCGGATCATGCCGTCGCCGACGTCTGCCGCGAGGTGTCCGCATGCGCGCAGGAACCGCAGGGCCGTCAGGAAGTGCCCGGTCTGCCCCAGCACGGCCGCCCCGTCGCGGGGCGCGAGGGTGTCCTGGAGAGGAGTCAGGGCGGCGAGGACGTCCTGCTGTGCGGCGGGTTGTCCCGGGTACAGCGGCTGGCAGGGGTCAGGCCAGCAGTGGCGGATGCAGCAGGCCAGCGTGAGCAGGCGGACGGTCGAGGCGGTTCGGTGGACGTCGTTGTCGCCCAGCGCGCCACTTGCCGGTTCCACATCGGGAGCCCAGCCGGTCATCAGCTCCTGGGTCCCGTCGGGGGTGACGACATCGACCAGCCGGCGCTCCACATCGTCGGCGGCGCAGCGCAGCTGGGTGAGTTCTGCGCGGTCCGCCGGGACAGGGACCGTGCGCAGGGCTCGGGCCCGTGCCAGCAGGTAGGGGTCACTCATGGGGGCTCTGCGGTGCGGCTTCGGTGTCGTCGTTCATGTCTTGTGGGCTGTCGGGAATGCGGTACACGGTCACCGGCGAGGCGTAGGTGACCGGCCCTGCGGCGTCCACGATGACCTCGCGGGAGATGTCGAGCATGAGCGGGATGGCGGGGTCGGCTGCGGCGCGCAGCATGTCGACCAGGTGCTTGACCGCTGCCTGCCAGGGCAGGGCACGCAGGCGGGCGGTGACGTCGGCTTCGTCCTTTCCGGCCATGAGTAGGGTCACGGTGGCCTCTCGCCGCTGCCGTGCGAGCGCGGCTTTGGCGCGTGCGGTCTCGACCGGATCCGGGCCGGGCGGCTGCGTCGGGGGGCGCGGCAGGCGCTGCCGCGGCGGCGGGGGCTGGTGGTCGGCTGCAGCGGTGAGGATCTGGCCCGTGGTGATCTGGACGTGGGGCGGATCGAAGACGGTCGTGGCGAACACCTGCGCGAGCGTTTCCGTGGAGGAGCGAAGGGCCGCAGTCAGGTACTGCTCGGGTAGGAGCATGCTGAAGTCGCGC
Organism: Streptomyces sp. NPDC046759; assembly: GCF_040645475.1. Taxonomy (NCBI): domain Bacteria; kingdom Bacillati; phylum Actinomycetota; class Actinomycetes; order Kitasatosporales; family Streptomycetaceae; genus Streptomyces; species Streptomyces sp. NPDC046759. The sequence goes on from NZ_JBEYYJ010000031.1 coordinate 39,154, forward strand.
CGGGTGGTGGCTTGTTGCATGAGCCGGTCGTGGAACTCGTGGACGGCTCCTGTGTAGCGCAGGGCTTCCCGGATCAGGCGGGTGCCGCCGGAACGCAGTGCGGGGTACTGCTCGGCGACGGCATGGACGAGGTGTTTCGCTTCCTCGAGCGATGTGGTGTGGGCGTGGTGGTGACGTTGGCCGAGCAGTTCTTCGATGGGCCTGGTGCGCACCAGCCGCAGCAGGTGGTTGGTGTAGTTCGCAAGGCTCCGCCGGGCCTGGGCGATCTTGGCGGCCAGTTGTTTCTCGGTCAGGGAGCCGTTCAGAAGGCCTTCGCGGGCCCGGTCCAGCAGCATGGTGATCTCCTGGACACCGCCGGCCTCCCCCAGGCGCTCGTACACCAGCAGTGCGGCACCGCTGGTCGGGTTGAACACATACCGCTGGTCGTATGACTTGCCGTGCAGCGACTCCAGCAGACGAAGTTTGATGAAGATCCGGAATCTTGAATCGAACTCGTCGGCGGAGGCCACCGCGGCGCAGGCCTGGGCTATCTCCCTGCGGCTCAGGCCGTGTTCGGAGCCGAAGTCGCCGAACACGTCCCGGACGGCCTCGGCGATGCGCAGTGCCACCGGATCGCGTGTCACTGCGCTCGGTGCAGCAGCGACCGGTGCCACGAATGGCGGTATGTGCTCTAGACCCTCCGCGTCGTCCTCCTGCTGCACGGAGAACAAGTCAGGCTGATCCGGCAAGTCCCCCTCCGCCCCCGCATCACGCGCGTCCCTGCTCCAGCATGACCGCTACCGGGCTCAAAGGGCCTGGAAACCACAAAACTTGTCTTTATCCATCCCCAGCCCCAGCCGCAGCAGTGAGCGTGTGTCAGGCGCATCGGGCTCGCCGAGGTCTCTATCGTCCGTCTCGCTGGAGCGGGGCCTCGCGTCGAGCCGGCCGCCATGTACGCGAGTATCAACGACTGCGGCATCGCCGCTGGCACCGTCAGCGCCGATCCCGCCGGCATGCTCGCCCCTCAGCGCAACCGCCTCGGTCCGCCAGCGGGAGTTGCTGCTGCGCACCGACCTGCGGGTCCTCAAGGCTGAGGTCCTGGCGGCCATCCTCGTCGGGCTCATGCAGCTGGCCGGGCGCGCACGCCGCGGCGGCACCCCCGTCGAGCTCTACCTGGTCGGAAGCGCGGACGGAGCGCCCGCCGGCTCGCCGAACCGCCGCGCGCTCACCTGCGCCAGCGCCCCTCTCGAAGCTGCCGAGTTCGTCGCCGGTCTCTACGAAGAGCTCGGCTTCGACGCGGTCGACGCGAGTCCGCGCAGCGAATGGCCGCTTGCCCCCGTCCCGCGTAGCCCGCTATCCCGGTGACCCAGGAGCAGCTGTTCGCCTACCTCGCGACGGCCAGGCGCGCGGCCTGAGGATCGGCCCACCGGCAGGTCCAGTGCAGGTCCCCGGAGTCCGGGCAGGCCTGCCATGACCTGACCAGTCCGGTCTGGGCCAGCCGGTCGAGCATGTCGGGCAGCTCCGTGGGGTGCGTTCCGCAGGCGCGCGTCATCTGGTCGAGTTCGGTCAGGCCGGAGCCGGTTTCGGGATCGGTATGTGCCGCGAGGTAGACGACGGCTAGTTGCAGCAGTGACCCGGTGGCCTCTGCCCCGGCCGGGGAGCCGGCGCGCAGCGCCCAGTCCGCAGCCTGCACACGGTCGGGGCGGGCTGGGGCCTGGCCGAGCACTGTGATGTCGAGCAGTTCTGCGACGACCTCGCCGGCGGAGCATGCGGGGGCGATACGCAGCCATCGCGCGCGCTCCAACTCGTGCCACGGACCGGGGCCGTTGAGACGGAGACTGCGCGGGATGCCCTGGGGCAGCCGGACGTGCATGGTGGTGTTCATGCGCAGGGCGCACTGCAGAGCGAGCAGGCGTGCGGCGGGCGAGACACCTGGCGGAAGTGCGGCGGCCAGGTAGTTGAGCATTTCGCGTACGCGGGCCTGCTCACCCGGGCCTCTGGCGCGCCGCTTTCGCCGCCGAGCGGTGGACGGTTACGGCGACGTGCGGGCGGGGGTGGTGTCGGGCACGACGGCGGCCTGGGCGGTCGCGGCGGCGCAGGTACTGCAGGCGTCGACGAGTCGCCATACTCGTCCGCCGCGTTCACAGGCGAGGAGAAGGCGGATGGGGCCGTCGCAGCCGCGGTGACGGGGGTGCCAGCGGCAGCCGCGTTCATGGCACTGGCAGATCCCCAGGTGGGGCGGGAGGATGTCGCTGCGTGCGTGGCGTGCGAGGTGGGTGAGGGCGGCCGAGCGGGCGGAGGCCGCGGCGACCTGTCCGCTGGCGTGCGGGCATTGCGGGCAGACCAGGACGAGCCCGCCGGGGTGCGAGCGCAGTTCCACGGTCCAGGCGCGTGGCGTCGCCGGGCATGTTGTGCGCTGCCTCATGGGCGCGTGTTCCTCCCTGTGCTTGCGCGCCGGGCCCATCAGGGGCTGTGGGCGGCCACTCACCATAGGGCAGATCTCTGCCCTATCGCTGGCGCCGCGACCTGCAGAATTAGGGCAGAGATCTGCACTGACAGGGCAGGGGTCTGCCCCGTCGGATGGACGGGTGACGATCTTGCCGCCCGATCCGGACCTCAACGCGCTGCGCTTGGAACTAGCGCGCCTGCGGGCCGTGCGCGGATGGACCTATGACGAGCTTGCCGCCCGCAGCGGCCTGGCCAGGCGCACTCTCATCGAAATCGAGCAGGGGCGCACTATCGGCACCTTGAAGACCTGGCACGCCCTTGCTCACGCCCTGGACACCCCGCTCGACGAGCTCTTCAGCACGCTGTGCCAAGGGCACGATCTGCCCGGGCCGAGCGAAGGCTGACACCTGGTTCTCGCGGCCGCTGCGGATCACTCAAACCAGCGAGACGGTTTCGAACGCCCAATCGGCCTTTCGCACTCCTGTTGCACCGTGTGCGGCCGGGTAGGTGACCTGGCGGCTGTGCTGCCGTGGATGCGGCGTGTTGGCTGGCAGGTTCGCGCGCATGCGCTCCACACCTCCCGCCTCCCGCCACTGGGACGGCAGCCCGGTCATCGCCCACCGCATGCGCCGCTCCCTGCAGGTCTGCCCTGATGGCGTCAGCCGACTGCTGCGCTGCGGCCAAGGCGGCCGGTGCCGCGACTGCGGCAACCGGATCGAGTGGTACCACCGCAGCACTGAGCGGGCCGTCCGTCTCCATCCCCAGGAACTGCCGACCGCCCAGGTGCCCGCGGTGTGCCGCTGGCACGTAAGCTCCGGCGTGGCCCACCCGGCCGGAGACGGCAGCAGCTGGTGCCGTCTGCCCCACGCCGTCGTCTGCCCCGCCCGGGACACGCCCCCCACTCCCCCCGAACTCGCCGGACTGCGCCGGTCTCTGGCCGTGAACACCCGCTGCTTGATCGACGCCGGCGCCTTCACCCCTCCCCCGGCTTCGCCGGACGGCCCTGTGTCCCAACAGGCCGTCTGCCGACCGACCCGGCCCATCGTGCAGTTGCTGTATCTCCGCTACCTCGCCTCCCGGCCGGTGGAGGAGATCCAGTGCGTCGCGCAGACCCGGCGCCGCGATCGCTGCACCAGCCCGCTGCTCACCCCCGGCGCTCCGGCCGGCGTCTGGGCGCTGGTCCCGGCCACCGCATCAAGCGGTCAACTGGCTCTGCTCGCTGAGGTCATGGCGGTCTACGACCTCAACCATGTCCCCTACGCCGAGCAGCTGCGCTGGCGCGCGCAGCGCTGCCCGCAGCACGCCGCCGCACCTACGGCCGCCGACCTGGCGGTGGCCGACTGGGAGCCCTTCGACCCGCTGCGCCACCACGAGCACATCCACACCCGCCTGCCCACCACTACCCGACGCCCCCGGCCTGCGGACCGCGCACAGCAGGCGGCCCGGCCGTGACGTCGCACCACGCCGTCGAGATCCTGTTGACCCGGCCGCCGCTCCGGGTGAACTCCCGCCAGGCGCGCTGCGGTGTGTGCCTGGCCGCGAGTGCGGACCGCACCCGGCTGATGGCGGTCTGCAGCGCCCGCAGTCCCGGTGGCGCCCTGCACGCGCTGCAGCGCCGGCTGGGCGCACGCCTGCCGATCGATGTCCTGACCACGCACTACCCCGACCGGCACGGCCATGTCCTGCTCAACGTCGCCCTGCCCCCAGCAGGCCGTCCAAGCGGGAGTGTCGCGCCCCGACGGGCCGTTAGGCGGGGACAGACAGGTCACAACCGGCCAGGCCGGCAATTCGCAATTCCCCTGCGTCGCAGGCCTGGACGGGTGTATGTTCCTGCCCATCGCCGCCGCCGAGGGCGGCCTGCTGCGCAGCCGGTGGAGACCGCGGTCTCCACCGACAAGGTCCGAGTACGCCGCCCGTACCTCACGGGGCGGGTACCTGGATCCGCCTCCAGGCCACCGGAGCGACGCCGGGTCAGCCCAGCGACGGACCGCGGTCCTCACCGGGGCGGGCACGGGTGCGTTGCGCTTCGATGGCGCTCTGCTCGCGTACGCCGATCACCGGCCGCGAGCCCAACTCGCGCCGGCCCATCTGATTGAGGCCATGTGAGCACCATCGAAACCCCCGATGACCTGCCCGACATCCAGGTCATCGACATCCGCTCCGGCGACCGTTCCACGCCGTTCGAGCACCGCGTCGTACCGGTCAGCCAGACCGCCAAGGCGATCAAGGCCCTCGAAAAGGACCGGCCTGGCGTCCAGCTCACTGACGACGCCATTCTCCGGATCGCGTATAGCGCGGTTGAGCCGGATCTCCTCGCCGATCTCCGCCCGGAGCTCCGCCGCGTCGAGACCGGCTGGCTGACCGTCATCAACTACCGCGCGTACACCCTGATGCTGTCCCCCGCGGTCGAAAACGACCGGCTCCTCGACGAGGTCCACTACGCGGCCGACCCGAACACCGTGGCCCGACAGCAGGTCCTGTCCATGCCCACCGCGCACGAGACCGACGCCGCCCTCATCTACACCGACCCCATGGAGGCCCTCCTCGACTCCGTCGACCGGGCGTCCAAGAAGGTGAGGGACCAGAACAAGCAGGAAGTCGGCCGGCGCATCGTGGAGCGCCCTCTGACGGCCGTCCCCGTCGTCTTCCTCAACCCCGGGCGCCACCCCGCCGGAGACCTGGGTCTTGTCGACGGCAACAGCCGCTGGGGGTCCTGCACCGCCTGCATCCCGGCCCCGACCGGCCTGATCGGCCCGGCCAAGGACAAGGAGCGCCCCCCGCTGCTCCCGTCGTACCTCATGAGCCTCCCCCTCACCGACCGGCGCAACTTCGTCCGGGAGGTCATCAAGAAGGCATACCGCGACATCAAGGCCGCCACCGGCACGAGCAAGGCCGCCCGCGCTAAGCGCGACCAGGCCGCCGCGCTCCTCAACGCCATGACCGTCCCCGTGGAGGTCGTCATCGGCTACACCGACGACGACCCGAGCATGGGCATGCAGCGCTTCCCCGCCGCGCTCCGCTCGCTGCTGATGCGCATGAACGTCGGGGTGAAGGAGTTCGCGGAGGCCTCGAAGAACGGCATCACCGCCGAGGAGACCGTCACCGCCCTGTTCGACGCCGGCGAGCTCGGCGACAATGCCCAGGCCGTCAAGGACGTCCTCCTCGGCCGCGTCGACATCACCGACCCCATGAAAACCCTCGGCCTCAGTGCCCTCCGCGACCTTCGGTTCGCGCTCATCGCGCAGCAGCTCACCCGCAAGGAGCCCAGGCTGAACGCGATCACGGCCGCCAAGCTCGACAAGCGCAGCCTTCAGCTCGCCGGCCGCAGCGGCCTGGTCACCGAGCTAGGCCTGCGCTCGTACTCCACCTCCCTCGGAGAGGGCATCAGGCCCGTGCGCACCGCGCTGGAGAGCGGCTGCCTTTGGAAGGACCTCGTCGACCACGAGTGGGTCGTCGAGAACGTCGACAACGACCAGGCCGTGGACGACCTCCTCCAGCGCGCTGACAACCGCGACATCCCCGCCAAGCTGCTCCTCGGCGTGCTCGCCATGGTCACCCTCGTTACCAGCGGGAACCTCCTCGCCCCCGGCGGTTCCGCCGAGCAGATCGTCAATCACACGGTCATGCGTGCCGGCGTCGGGGCGGTCGTCAAGGCCGTCCTCGAAAAGGAGGAAGGACCGCAGGTCCTCGCCGACGCCGTCAAGCGGATCCGGAGCGGTCTGCGCCCGCGCTGGTGGGCCGACGGACGTCTGGTCGAGCACGACGACTGGAAGGGCAGCGATTTCAACGCCCACCTGCGTTTCGCCGCCCTCCACGGGTTCAACCCCGAGGGCGGGACGAGCGGGCTGTCCAGCACCGCTCGCGAGGAGAGGGCCCTCACGGACTTCCAGGCGTCCCTCACCGTGGCCGCCAACCGCCTCGACGACCTGATCAAGCTGCGCAAGAAGAACGGCACCACCGACCAGCTCTCCTGGGAGACCGTCGAAGCCTCCGTCAAGCAGATCCGTCTCATGGACAGGGCCCTCCTCCGCATGTCCGAGGAGGAGCCGCTCGGATGACCGACACCGTCTGGACCGGCGTCGTCGCCATCACCGACACCCGGTACGCCATGCTCGTCCAGCTCGCCGGCCAGTGGCTCGTCGAGGAACGGCCCGAGCCAGTCCCCATCGGCGAGAACTCCGGGCACGAGGACAAGGCCATTTACGTCGTGGTCAACCGGGAGGGCCTCGCCTGCTACTGCGGAAGGACCGCTCCGCGCCGAATGCTTACCCGGGGAGCCGCCGCGACCAGGCTCCACCAGCACGTCAGCCGCACCAGGTCGAAGAAAGAGGAATGGGCCGAGTACTGGGTGATTCCGTTGAGCAGCACCACCCCTGACCACGTCGTCTCCAACCTGGAGAGAACCGTGGCCGCCCGCCTGGGCATCCCCCTCCTGCACCGGGCGCGCATCCCGCGCCGGCGCACCTGACCTCCCGCCGACGCCCGAAGCACACCTGGGCCCCGCACCCTCCCCCGGTGCGGGGCCCACGCGCTGCGCCAGGTGTGCCGGACTCGTGACGCGGCTGTTCCCCGGGCGCCGCCCGCCCGGCGGGTGCCGACTTCGGTCAGGGCGAGCTGGCGGAGCTGATGCTCCGCACCGCTTTGCGGACCTGGGACGACCCCCGCCGCCCGAACGCCGCGACCATCTTCCGGCAGCGATGGGCCCGCGACCTCTACCTTGCCGCCTCAACCTGACGTCACCCGAGCAGACCAGCACCGGGCTCGCGGCCCGGCCCACCCGCTCAGCTTCGGCGCGTCGCCCCGCACCCGCGGGGATAGCTCCCTGGTGGCGATCCCCGCCGAGATGCGCTCCCCGTCGTCCCCGCACCCGCGGGGATAGCTCTTTGCCGTTGCAGTCGCGGGTGCGTTCGGGCGGGTCGTCTCCGTACCTTGGGCATCCGAACACCACGGCCGCGACCCGGTACACCGTGGGCTGCCAGGTCGGCTGCGATGCAGCGTCATACTGTGAGCTCTTTCAGCGTGGCCACTGATCGGGTGACGGGTCGGTGTCCCACAACGCACGAGGCTCCCGTGCCGTTGAGAGAGGTGTTCGACGTCTCAACTCATCAGCGCAGGAGCCTCGTTGGTTCCCTATCCTGCCGCACTCGACCTGCCTCACGCCCTCGTCGAGTGGGTAACCATGCTCATCGTCACCCGTGAGGGTGACCGACGCTGCAAGCTCCCGCCTCACCAGCGTGCTCTCGTCGCCCTGGTCTACCTGCTGGGCTGTCCGGACTGTTTATGCAGGTGAGGAGCCTCACCGGACAGCCGGACAGCCGGACAGCCAGATTGAAGGTGGGTGTAGCTCGCCTGGAGGGAAGGGATCCGGAGGGCAACGAGTTCTGCCTTCACTGAGGTCTTTCAGCGGGGCCACTGATCAGGTGACGGGACCGGTGCCAGCAACGCACGAGGCTCCCGTGCCGTTGGGGGAGGTGTTCGACGTCTCAACCCACAGGCACAGGAGCCCCGTTGGTTCCGTATTCTGCCGCACTCGATCTGCCTCACGGCCTGGTCGAGTGGGTAACCATGCTCATCGTCACCCGCGAGGGTGACCGCCGCTGCAAGCTCCCACCGCACCAGCGTGCCCTGGTCGGCCTGGTGTACCTGCGCCGGCACGACACCCTCGCCCAGCTCGCGGCCGGGTTCGGCATATCCGTCGGCACCGCTCACGCCTACACGACAGCCGTCGTCGACCTGCTCGCCGACCGCGCCCCCGGCCTGCTGCGCGCCTTGCGCGAGGCGGAACCGGACTACGTCCTGCTCGACGGCACCCTGGCGGAGTGCGACCGGGTCGGCGACAGCCGGGCCGACTTCTCCCACAAGCACCGCAGGCACGGGGTGAACGTGCAGGTGGTGACCGACCCGGTCGGGCAGCTGCTGTGGATCTCGCCTGCTCTGCCCGGCCGCGCCCATGATCTGACCGCGGCCCGCGCCCACCGGATCATCCGGATCTGCGAGCGCCAGGGCGTTCCCATCCTCGCCGACCGCGCCTACATGGGAGCTGGCCCATGGGTGACGACACCCATCAGGCGCCCGCCGGGCCGTGACCTCACGCCGACCCAGCAAACCGTCAATCGCGCTCTGTCCGCGGCACGGGCACCGGTCGAGCGCAGCGTCGCATGCTTGAAGTCCTGGCGCATCTTCCGCCGATCCCGGTGCAGCCCGAATCGAATGTCGTCAATCTCCGCGGCCGTCCTCACTCTGGAGCGGCAGCGCTGAAAGACCTCTGTGGGTCGCGTCTTCACCAGGGCGGCTCTTCCTGGCTGCGGAAGGGCGACTGGTTTTCGTAAATCCACATCTTGGGACTGCAGATGAAGCGAGGATGCTGCTCCTCATAGGGCACATCGGTCCAGACGTCGGGGTTCGCGGCAAAGGCCCGACACAGGCCGAGCTGGGAGTCCTCGTCCAGCTCATCCGGGGCCACAATGATGAACTCGTCGCCCATCCGATTCATGGTGAACGCGGTGATGTAGTCCAGGTGGTCGGAGAACACTTCCAAAAGTCGTCGGGCGTCGGGCCACTTGTCGAACGGCGGAGTCGGAAGGGTGACGTACTCGATGAACCCGTGGCTTCGGGCGACGAACGCCTGGAACTTGCTCCAGTCGTTGCCCTCGAGCAGCATCGCAAGGTACGACCCGAGGTCGCCGTCGTCATCATCCAGGATGTTCGAGCTGTTGTAGAGGAGGCATGACCGGAAGTGGTCGACGACTTTCTGCAGGCGGATGATGCTGACACGTAGGAGTGCGTAGGTCTGTGGCGACAGTGCGCGGTTGTGGGCGAGGACGTTGCGGATCTCGCGGATCTCGTCGAAGTCTCTCGCGATCGCCTGCTGATCGTGCCCTGCCAAGTGGTGAACGTCGCCCGCGATCTGCGGGTCGGTCAGCATGCACAGGAGCTGGCCGATGTCGGACTGCCAGATGAGGTCACCGCTGGTCTCGGCGTCAAGGTGCAGGCGCTGGCGGCTTCTCTCAGCGAGGCGCTCGAGGTTCTTGCGCAGTTTCGGGTCCAGGTGCTGGTGCCACGGGGCTCCATAGGCGCGCATCCAGGAAGCCAGGCAGAGTCTGCGCAGCCACCCTTCCAAGGTGTAGATGTCTCGGTAGGCTTGCTGGTTGATCCGCGGTACCAAGAACTCGCCGTCGAATTCGAGGTCCAGCTGCTGCTCGAAGTCCACCATCCCTGCCTCTTCCCCCCAGCCGCTCCCCCGGGCTGATGGCGCCATTGTTCCAGGACGTCCTGGCAGCTGCCGACGCTGCTGTCGTGAAGGTGGCCGGTCGGGGTGTGACCCCAGTCATCATCCGCCGCGTAGAGGCGGCGATCGGCGAGGATCCGCTTCGCGTCGTTGGCGATCGCCCACTTCTTGTCGGCACGGCCCGCGATTCGGTGCGCCTCGTCCATGATGGCCAGGTCGAACAATGACACGGTGTACTTCGTGCTGCGGGTCTGCTCGATTTTGTCCAGAGTCGTAGGTGCAAATGACCGTCGCCGGGATCTGGTCCTGCTCCTCCCCCACGACCGACATCAGGGCGGCCAGTGTGTGCGGGTTGGTGGTCGAGTCGACGCGTGCGGCCGCGAGTCCTCGTGGCCGGCGGTGTCCATCGAGGAGACGATCACCACGTGCTCGCCGTGGCCGTCTCGACGCCACGCCAGAGCGGTCTGGGCTGCCAAGTCCAGCGTGGGCACGACGAACAGCACGAGTTTGGCGTCGAGTTCGTCCGCCACCCGGATGGACACCACCGTCTTACCGGTTCCTGTCGCTGCCACGAGAAGCCCTCGCGTCCCGGGGCGCCTCAGGTGTCGGACTGCCCGTTGAACCGCCTTGAGTTGATGTGGAAAACGGGCGCTTCTTAGGGCCGCCGGGTGGGGGCGTCTCAACCAGCGTCATACAGGCAACCTCAACACAGGGGGCGCGGCGGTATCGGTGTCCAGGGCTGTCTGGGACATCCTGGCAAATTGATGCTGCAGCGCGAAGCGGAAATGCGAGGAACTGCGGCTCAGCTCAGCGCTGCCACGCGTAGGGCCCTGCTGAGCAGGGCAGGGTTGCCCAGGCGGCGGCGCAGTTCCCTCTCCAGCCCGGCGACCGGCACCAGGTTCTGGGGGGCCCGGGCGTCTTTGTACTCGCAACTGGCGTACCGCGGCAGTACCAGTTGCGAGAGGTTGGCCAAGGCGATCGCCTCCGGGGCGGGGATGTCGGCGGCGCATTCCAGCCGTACTATTCCGGCCCACGGGGCGCCGGGCGTACACGGTAGGCGTAGGTACCAGGCGTGCCGGTCCCAGGAGGTGCCCATCAAGAACACCGGGGTGCGCTCGCCGGCGGCCAGGGCGCTGACCATCGCGTGCAGGTCGGGCGGCAGGTAGGCGGTGCGGTGGGACTTGATGAGCCCCAGCGCTCGCGGCAGATGGGTGCGGCCGCGCAGCGGACCGTCCACCACCAGCAGGTCCGAGCCGGCGGCGACGCCGTGGCCGGCCAGGGCAGTGCGGGCGTTGGCGGCGACGAGAATTTCAAGGTCGCCGAGTCGGCGTTGCAGCGCCGCAGAGAGCAGCACTGCAAGGTTTTCTTCCTGGTCGTCAAAGGTGATGTTGGCCTGGTAGGTACCGGCCGTGGTGGGCACGTCGACGGCGTTGGTGGCGGTGGTGAACAGGCCTCGCCGGGATTCGATGGTCAGCAGGTGCGCGCCACGGTCGGGGCAGCAGCACACGGTGCCCGCCGCATAGGAGGCGCACAGTGCCATCTGGGCGTCGTCGGCGCGGTTGATGGCGCTTGGGGCCGGTTCGGCGGCCAGGGGCTGCTCGATCCAGATGCGGGCCTCGACGCGGCGTACGCCATCGACGAACAGTACTGCGCCGGGGTCGGGCACGTGGGAGGTCGAGATGGGCTTCCAGTCGGCCGGGGCGAGTTCGAGGTCGGGGATGACTTTGGCGGTCGAGGCCCCGATGGTGTTCTCGGCGTTTTCGACGCTGGAGCCGTAGGTGGGGTCCCAGCCGTCGACATGGAATCGCATCCGGGCCGCATGTGCCGTGCTTGTCATGTGCCTTCCCGGGTGACGACGGAAGTGTGGGGGTCGCGGTGTACCTGGAAGCGGACCGGTACCCGTTCGGCGAGCCCGGTGACGTGGGTGATCACCCCGACCATCCGCTCCCCTTGGGCGAGATTCTCCAGGGTGTCGGCGACCATCTCGAGCGAGTCGGGATCAAGGGTGCCGAATCCTTCGTCGAGGAATATGGACTCGAGCTTCGTCGCGCCGCCCATGCCGGCCAGCTGGTCGGACAGGGCCAACGCCAGTGACAGGCTGGCCTGGAAGGTTTCGCCGCCGGACAGGGTGCGAACCGAGCGTTGTGAGTCGGCGTCGGAGTGGTCGATGACGTAGAACTCGCCTTTGTGGTGGCTGAGGTCGAATCGGTCACCCGACAACCGGCGCAGCGACTGCGAGGCACCCGCGACCAGGGTGTCGAGGGCTGAATCGGCCAGCCACTGCGGGAACTTGTTGGACCGCATCAGCCTGGCCAGCTCGGCGGCCACCTGTTGCTGGGTGCGGGCGCTGTCGATCTTGTCCTGTATGGCGGCGGCGTCGGCGAGGCTGCGCTGGATCATCTCTACCCGGCCCCGGGCCCGCTCGGCTGCGACCGCTACCACCCGGGGGGCCTGGGCGGCGCGCCCAGGACCGTCGCCGAGGTCTTGGGGATCCAGGTCGTGGTCGCGCAGCAGACCCTCCAGTTGGCCCAGGAGCTGCTCGGCTTCGCTGTGTGCGGTGTGGGCGTCGGCTTGCGCGCGCAGGGTGTCGGCCTGCCGGTCGTCGGCCGCGCGGGTGGCCCAGGCGGCCAGGCTGGCCCAGGCGGCGGCGAGGTCGTCGGTGTCCAGGCTCGGCGGTTTAAGGGCCGCCACCGCGTCCCGGGCAGCGGTCAGCTCGGACCAGGCGGTCGCGGTGCGAGCCTGCCACTGCTGCTGTTCGGCCTCCGCCGCCTTGAGTGCCTCGCGTGTCTGGCTTGCCTCGGCTGTGGCGGTCTCCACGGCCGCTTCGAGGCGGTCGCATTCCTCCAGTAGGCCCGGCAGTGCATCTGTGGGCGGCGCCTGGTCCAGCAGCGTCTGCAGTTCACTCAGGCGGTCGGTCAGGGTGCTCTGCGCGTGGTCGGCGGCTGCCCTCTGCTGGACGGCGGTGGTGTGGACGCTGTGGGCGGTGGCGTGTGCTTGCTCGGCTGCTTCCAGCGTGGCGGTCGCGTCCTGGTGGGCCTGATGGCAGGTGGCGGCCTCGGCCTGGGCGGCTGAGAGGTCGTTTTCCACCGTGGATCTCTGGGCCTGGGCCCACGCTTCCAGGTCGGACCAGGCGGAGGTCACGTCATGGGTGTCGACGGCGGGCGGGTCGAGTTCGCCCAGGGCGCCCAGCTGCGTGTGGAGGTCGCTGCGGGTGCGATCGATCTCCCTTTGCAGCGTGGCGACGGCCGCAGTGGCGGAGGTGTGCGCGGCTTCGGCCTCCTGTACCGCGGCACGTGCCTGCTGCTCGGCGGCGACCAACTGGTCACGGGCTGCAGCGCGTTCGTCAAGATGGGCGCGGTCGGCGTCGCAGTCGCGTTCGGTGTCGGCAGGACGATCGGGCAACAGCGTGCCCAGCCGCTCATCGAGCAGGGTGCGCCGCTGGGTCAGGGTGTCCGCGGCGCGCTGCTTGGCGGCAACCGTCGTGGTGGCGGCCTGATGCTGGGAAAGCAGGTCACGGTGTTCGCGGACCGCAGCGTCACGCGCGGCCTGGGCGGCGGCCAGGGCCGGGTCGGACAGCGGCGGCGGGAGGATGGTGACGCTCTGCTCGCAGACCGGGCAGGCGTGGCCCACCTGGAGCTGAGGGCGTAGCTGGGCGGCACCGGCGAGGGTGCGGGCTTCCTCGAGGGCGGCCGTGGCCGCGTCGAGACGCACCTGCGCGCCGGTGACCGCACTGTCGGCCTGGGCGACTGCCTCCACGGCGTCATCCAGCTCGCTGGTGGCGTCGGTGAGGGAGCTGGTGACGTGGAGGAGCTGGTCGAGTACCTCGCGCGCCTCGGTGAGCCGGCTGCCGTCGCCGGCGGCGGTGAGCGCGGAAGCGGCCTGGTTGTGCCGGTCGCGAGCCGCGGCCAGCTGGGTGGCGGCGGCGTCGGCCTGCCGTGCCAGAGCCGCTGCCCGGCTGGTCAGATCACTGGCACCGTGGGGGGCTTGGACGGGAGCCAGCATCTGTTGGCGACGCTGCAAAGCCGCGTACGCCTGTTGTACCCGGTCGCGGCGGCCACGGGTCTCCTCGGCGGTGCGGCGAGCCTCGGTGACGGCGTCTGCCAGCGCCCGTAGCCGCTCCTCGCTCTGCGCCAGCTCTTGGCGGGCACGCTGCGCAGCCGCGATGACTGCGTCGCGGCGCCCGACCAAGCCGGCCTTCTCGGTGTAGCGGTCGCGGGCAATGTTGAGGACAGCGCGCTGCGGGCCGGATTGGGCAGCTTTGGTGGCGTCGGCCAGGGTCTGGGCGGCCGCGTCGGCGGCGTCGCGGGCCTTGTGGGCGGCTGTCTGGGCCTCCACGGCACGGCGCTGCAGCTCTCCGATGCCGTCTGGGGCGCGGAGGGGAGTGAGCCGGGCGAGTTCGGTGCGCAGAGTGGCGACACGTGCGTGGGCATCGCTGGCGCGGGAGTGTGCCTCGGCGACGCGGGGCACGAGCTGGTCGACGGTGGCGGCCAGCTGTCCCAGTGCCGAGAGGCGTGCCTGGGCGTCGGCCTCGGCTTGCGGGGTAGCGTCGGCGTGCCGGCTCAGCTGGTCGGTGAGGACCTCGATCTCCTTGGCTGCTTCAGCCGCCTGGGCGCCGGCGCGTTTGCCGATGCCTTCGTAGTGGGCGGCTCCGAGCAGCTTGAGCAGGATCTGCTGCCGGTCGCGGGCGTTGGCGGACAGGAAGCGGGCGAAGTCGCCCTGGGGCAGGACGACGCACTGGCAGAAGTCGTCGAAGGACAGGCCGAGCAACTGCTCGATGGCGGCGTTGAGTTCCTTGATTTCTCCGGCCAGTACTTCCGGCTGTGGCCCGTCTGCGTCGGTGACGACCGCCGTGGGGTCGGCGAACTTCACCAGGCTGACGGTCTTTTGCTGGATCTGTTGGCCGACGCGGCGGACTTCGCGGGCGACTTGGTAGCGCTGGGATGCGACGTCGAAGGTGAGCGAGACCGTGCAGCGGTTGCTCGTGGGGGCGAGCGCGTAGGCGATGGCGTTGCTGCGGCCCCACCGGTAGGCCGAGCCGTACAGGGCGAAGGTCAGGGCGTCGAGAACGGTGGACTTGCCTGACCCGGTAGGGCCGACGAGGGCGAAGTAGTCGGCGTCGGTGAAGTCGACCACGGTGGGAGCGCGGAAACCGGCGAAGCCGTTGAGCTCCAGGCGAACGGGACGCATGTTGAGGGATTCCTTTAGCGGGTGTCAGGGCCGCTGGGTCAGGAGCGGGCGGTCGAGCGGGTCAGGTCGTCGTGCAGGTGGTTGAACAGGGCCGTGACCCGGTCGTCGCTGACGCCGACGCTGTGGCAGTAGTCGGAGAACAGTTGCGCAGGCGTCTTGGTCGGCTGGTGGGTGGCGATGCCCGCCGTGGCGCCGGTGCTCGCGTGGTCGGGGTGGATGCGGATCTCGAGGGCGTTGGGGAGGGCTTCCAGCAGGTCGTCGCGCATGCCGGCGTAGGCGGGCTGGGTGATCACGAGCCGGAGGTAATCCTCGCCGTAGACGGCGGGGTCGGCGGTGAGCTGGGCGACGGTCCCCTCCATGGTGCGCAGCCTGCGGCCGGCAGTGACCGGGATGTCGGTGATCTTCGCGGGGGTGCCGGGAGAGGCTTCGACGAGGCAGACCACGTGGGTGTTGTTCTGCTCGCCGAAGTCGATCGCATAGGGGGATCCGCTGTAGTGCACCGGGCAGGCGGCCGGGATCGTCTGCCGGCGGTGCAGGTGACCCAGGGCCACGTAGTGCGCTTCGACGGGGAAGATAGCGGCGGGCACGTGGTATTCCATGATCGATTGGGCTGCCCGCTCGCCGCCGCCGAAGACGCCGCCGGTGCACGTCAGGTGGGCCATGACGATGTTGACGGCGTCGGAGGTGAAAGCCCCTGTCAGGTTGTCCAGGACATCTCGGATGAGCTGGTCGTAGGCGCCGACGTTCTGCGATGGGGTGTTGGCGATGATCTCCGCGGCGCGGACGGCGTAGCGCTGGGAGAGAAACGGCAGAACGGCGACGTTGACGCGCTCGTTGGTGGACTTGGCGCGGAAGCTGTGCACGCCGCCCTTTGCGGCCGGGCGGGCCTGGCCATAGACATGGATGCCGGCGATGTCCATCAGCGGCTTGTAGGCCTCGAGTGTGGCACCGTGGTCGTGGTTGCCGGCGATCAGGACGACCTCGATGTCCTGCTTGGCCAGTTGCAGCAGGGTGCGCACGACAAGCCTTTGGGCGTCCGCGGTGGGCGCGGCGTTCTCGTAGAGGTCGCCGGCGATGAGGACGGCATCGACGTCGTTGCCGACGGCTATCTGGGTGATCTCACGCAGTACGCCTGCCTGCTCCTCGAGCCGGTTACGGCCCTTGAGGGTCTTGCCGACATGCCAGTCGGAGGTGTGGAGAAACTTCACCGGGTCGGTCCTTTTCGAATGGCTGAAGCAGCGCAGCGGGTTGCGTCAGGCGTGATCAAAAGCGCGTCGGCGGACGTCAGAAGGGCGGCTCGTCGATGGCCCCGTCGTCGGGATCGTCGAACCACGAGTCGCTCTGGGTCTGGGGCAACTTGCTGAACGGGTCCGGTCGCGCCGCACCACCGGCGTTCGAGTCAGCAGGCGAGGTGCCGGTAGTGAAGGTGGGATCGGCGACCTCGGAGAGGCGGGTGGCCCAGGCGGGGAAGGGGAATTCGACGGCCAGCGGCACCGGGATCTCGGGCTGGGAGACGAACATGGTGCCAGGCTTGGCGAGGGTGGCGCGCTGCCGCTGCGAGGCGGGCAGGAAGCCGTACTCAGGGCGGCCGGCCTCGGCGGGGTCGAGCCGGCCGACGATCTTGATCGAGGAGTTCGACACGATGCGCCGTTCCACCTCGGAGGCGGTCTGCTGAGCGCCGATGAGGATGATGCCGAGCGAGCGGCCGCGTTCGGCGATGTCGAGCAGGACGTCCTTGATCGGGGAGGAGCCCTCGCGCGGCGCGTACTTGTTCAGCTCATCGATCATCGTGAACAGCAGCCCGCCCGGACCGGCTTGCTCCTTGCGGTCGGTCTCCGCGGCGAGCACGACACCCACGACGAACCGTTGCGCCCGCTCCGGCAGGTTGTGCAGGTCCACCACGGTGACCTGCTGCCCCGAGGTGTCGATGGAGTGCGCGATGGGACGGTCGGTGACCATGCTCAGGTCGCCACGAAGCAGGGGGCCCAGCGGCCTTTGGGACGACCGCAGCCGCCGCACGAACGCGTTGACGGTACCCATCCCCACAGCCGGCCCCGCCCAGTGGGCGCGAGTGGCCTCGTCGGTGACCTTCTCGCAGATGAACGCGATCATCTCCGCCCAGGTGCGGATGGTGGCTCCGTCGATGGCGACCGCGCCGTCGTTCCCTGCGGCCTGGGCCTCGCGGTACAGCCTGCTGGTGACCTGGTGCACGACGATCGTGTACTGGTTCTTCTCGTCTTCGACGTCGGCGAACACGTACGGGAGCAGTTCGCGTTCGCAGAACTCCGCAAGCGTCCACCAGAACGCGGTCACCCCGCTGGTCCGGCCGGTGACGTGGGGGCGGCCGGTGGTATCACCAGGCAGCGGCGGCGCGTAGAAGCCGGCGGAGGCAAAGGGGCGAGCGGGCAGGCCGAGCCGCGCGTACGCGGCGCGCAGCGTCTCGTCGAGGCGGGCGTTGGGCTGGTCGACGAACAGCAGGTCCTCGCCCTTGACCGAGAAGATCAAGGCCTTGGCGTTGACCGCGCGGGCTCCCAGGGCACCCGAGGTGAACAGCGAGTGCAGCAGGAACAGCGCGAAGCTGGTCTTGGTCGCCACCCCGGAGATGCCCGAGATCGACACGTGGGCGCCTCGGGTACCGTCGAGGAACTCGAGGTTGAGATAGATCGCTTCGCCGTCACGACCGATGCCGGCGGGGATCCGCGCGTCCATCTTGTCGAAGTACAAGGCGGCGTCCCGGTCAGCACCCGCGGCCCGAATCGCGACTGCGCCGGGGCGTGGCGGGACGTAGCACTCGGGCTCGACGCGGGTGGTGGTGACCTCGGCGATCTCCTGCACGGTCGCCGGCAAGATCCCGTCCGCAATGAGGAACACATCCGAGCCGAACGCGGCGCCCTCGTGGCGGGCGACCACCTCCGTCACCACGCCTGAGGTGACGACCTCGCCGTAGCCGGGGATCTGCCGACGGGTGCTGACCACGTCGTCGAGCTGCAGGTACGCGTCGGGGGAAAGGGCGACGTGGAACTTCAACGGCGTGGAGTCCTCGGTGCCTGCAACCTTCCCGACCTCCTGCTCGACACCGCCACTGGGGGGCAGGCCTCCAGGCGGCTGCTGACTCGTCAGGGGCGCTGAACCGCGGCCTGAGGTAGTGCTGTCGACGCCAGGGGTTTCGGAGTCGGTGTCGGTCATCGGCGGTCCTGTGCCTATCTCATCGTGCGTCGGGGCGGCCCTGGCGGCTGGCGGTGGACACCGTACGCCGGGGCGCCGAAACTACTGGGCAGTTCCACAGATTGCCGGGACTCCTAAGGTTCCCAGTCCCGACGGGCACGGGGGCGGCTTACCCTGCAGATGCGCAACCCGGCCAAGGCCAGTACCTGTCAGTCCCGCCCACCGGTCCCTCTGGCTCTTTGGTTGCAACTCGTTGCGTGCCACGGCCGGCGAACTTCCCTCACCGAAGCACTCCGCCATCGACGCCGGGCCACCCACGCGTTGGCCGAAGGCACGTCGCTGATCGCCGACGGGTGATGTCGTGGTCGGTCTATCCGCGCCACAGGGCACAGGCGGATGGCGTCGACGAGAAGCGGTCCCGCCGCTGTCGCTCTCCCCGACCGCAGCATGGATGGCCGAGCCGAAGTCGGCCTACAGACGTACGGCCTGACCCGCTCGTTCTGCCGAGCGCAGCCGAAGAGTAGGAAGTTTTCGGCACACAGACATGCCAGATACATTCACACCCCCGGCGTGCTGGGCCCGCACCACGAACGGCACAGGCGGTGAATAACCGCCTCAAGCACCCCACCCGCACGCGGTCTGCGCGCATCCTACACACGATCCCTTCACCATGCACACACATTTCGCAACCTCTCGCCGCCGCCCCGGGAAGCCACAGCCCGCCTCGACGAACTGCGCCGCCGGGCCAGCCAGAAGTGATCGCAACTGCTCTCGATGACAGGCTGCCGCCGCAGGAGGACCTCGCCAGGGGCGTCGGGAAGGGCGTCGGACCACTTGCGGGCCTGTTCGGTGGTCCACAGCACGACGACGGTGTCGCGAGTGCTGACATCGGAAACGGCACGCCGGCCGATGTACCAGGTTTCGGGCTCCCCGTCTGGCCCGTCCTGCACGTCTACGCGGCTGACGACCAGCGAAGCGTTGCCGAGACCACCGTAGGCCGCGGCTCTTTCTTCGGCGTCGATCCGGTTGGCGACGCTGTCCTTGCCACTGGCGGAGGCGAGGGCGACCGACCCCCCAGTCCGTTCGGCCAGCCGCTCGGCGCAGCAGTCGTACGCGCGGTCCACTGCGTTCTGCTCCACGGCGATGATGTCGCCGCGTGTGGTGGTGCTCACATGCATCCCCTCCCTTGCGGCACCCAGAGAGGTGCCGCGCCGGGCATATGCCCGGCCCCAGCGAAAGAACCATCAGACACAGGGATCAGCTGTTGATGGGTAGTCAGGGAGTCAAAGCCTGGACCAGTTCGCAGACCTCAGTCCGCCATCCGCGGACCTGGTCGCGGGTGGGACCGATCTCGTACTGGTGGTAGTGGCACCCCAGGCAGAGGTGCGACCAGACGGCGCCGGTCCGACGGGCGGTCTCCGCCGCCGTGTAGCAGCGCAGGCAGAGCATCTTGGCCCGCATGGTGGTGCCGGCGAGCCCCGGCACCGCAGCCTCGAGCGTGCGGTCGACGGCGATCTCCAGAGCCGTCCGCAGCGCGAGGGCGGCTCCGCGGTGACGGCCGGTCGATGTCGCTTCGACACGGAGACCGGAAAGCAGCCGGTCCGCCGTCAACAGGAGCTCTTCGACAGAGGTCCTCGAGGTGCTCATCACGCGGTCACCTCCGGCTTGCGCACCTTCTGCGCGAGCTCCTTGACCTCGTCCACGAAGCGGTGAGGGTCGGTGATCCGTGCCCCAGGGGTGTGGGCTCCGCTCTGGCACTGCTTGAGGAGGTCCACCGCACGCGGTCCGCAGCGGGCGCGCAGCTCTCGGTAGACGTCGTCGGTCCGCTCGATATCGCCGAAGAGGGCCAGCGCGGCGACCTTCATGAGCTTGTCGGCGTCGGTCACGGCGGCCTGCAACGCGTGCTCGGGGCCGCCGGAGCGGTGGTGCCGGATCCAGGCGGCCTCGATGAAGGCGTTCTCCAGGGCGATCCGGCACAGACTGGGCAGCACATGGGTCCGTGCCGCCTCCGGCAGGTCCGCGGTGCTGGCGACGGCTCTGGCGTCGTCGAGTGCCTGCCGGACCGGGTCAGTCACCGGTCTGACCTTCACCTTGGACGACTCGCCCCGCTCCACCTCGAACACCGTCACCGGCAGTTCCTGGCTGGTGAACGCACGCTGGAGCCGGGTGTCGTGGGTGAACACGACGACCTGCCGGTGCTCGCCGAGTTCGTGCAGGACCTGGGCGAGTCCGTTGACCTTGGCGGGGTCCATGGACTGCACAGGGTCGTCGATCACGACGAAGCCGAACGGGCTGTCGGCGGCGGCGGCCCGGGGCAGGAACAGGGACAGCGCGAGGGAGTGCTGCTCGCCCTGGCTCATGACGCTGAGCGCCGAGGCCTTCTCGCCGTCGACGGAGACGTCCATGACGAGCTTGCGGACGACGGCCTTCTCGCTTCCTTGCAGGCTCACTGTCTTCAGGTCGATGTTGCTCTCCTGGCGAAGCCGCTCCCAGATCCGCTGCGAGTGGCTGGTGAAGCCCTCCATGCGCTGCTCCCGCAGCTCGGTGGAGAGCGCCTTCAGCCAGGCACGGGCCTTCTTGATGTGGCTCAGCCGGGGCTTACCCTCTTCCGCCGTACGGGCCCTCCGCACCCAGCCTGCCAAGCGCGTGACCAGCTGGCGCCAGCGCTCGTCGCGCTTCTCCAGCTCCCTGGCGGCGTTCTCCTTCACCGCGGCGCAGGCATCGGCCAGAGTCACGGCGGCCTCGTAGGCGCGTCCGAGGAGCTCGCGCGGGTCACTGATCGTCTGGCAGGCGAGCCAGGCGTCCCACGGATCGGTCAGAGCGGCAGGGATCCGCTGGGGCTTCTGCACCAGGCGCTGCACCACCAGCGCAGCCGACCGCAGTTCGCTGTGCGCGTCCTCGGCGGCCTTCGCCTCCTGCCGGAGTACGGTGATCTGGGCGCTGGCACGAGCGGCCCACTCCTCGTCGAGGAGCAGGTCCGCCCCACACACGGGGCAGCCCTCCTCATCGGGGTGGCGGTTGCTGTGGTCCAGGGCCTTCTCAAGGAGGTCGGCGCGCTGGAGGGCGTCCTCGGCACCGGTCATGCGTACGTCTTCGACGCCGGCGAGCGCCTCGCGCAGCCTCTCCACTGCTGCGCCCACCTGCTCCATGTCGGGTCCCCGCAGGTCGACCGCGGCGCGCAGTTCGGCGAGAAGGCCGTCGTCGGCTGCAGGCAGGCCGACCACCAGCGCCTCGAGGGCCTCGAAGTCGGGGCGCCCCGTGGTGTCTATGGCCACGAGCGCCTGTATCGCACGGTCGTCGTCCTCCAGCGCGTAGAGCCCCTCCTTGAGCTCCGGCACCTCGTCCTTGGCCACCTTGACCGCGTCGTTGAGTTCCTTCTCCTGCTGCCGGAGGCGGTTGTCGGCAGCGCTGATGTGCCCCAGGCCGAGGATCGTGGCGATGGCGTCGTACATCTGGGAGGGCTTGCCACTGATCATGCGGCCGAGATCGACGTACGACAGGAAGGGGCGGTAGTCCGTCAGGGCCTGCTTCCACCAGTCCGCCTGGTCGACGGGGATGCGGCCGTGTCCGGGCCGCCTGAGCTCACCCTCGGTGTCGCCGAAGTCCTCGCCCCTCCAGGTGCGGGTGAGCGTGCTCCGGCCGGTGTCGCCTTCGACGGCGAGCTTGACCTCGATCTCCGGCTTGGCGCCGTCGTGAAGATTGCGCCAGTTGCTCGTACGCGTCGCGTCCTGCCCCTGCCAGCGCATGTTCGTGCCGGTGAAGGCCGTCTCGACGGCCTCGGCGATGCTGGACTTGCCGGAGCCGTTGCGGCCCACCACGAGGGTGACGCCGGGCCGGGGGCTGAGGTTCAGCCAGGCGCGGGGGCCGATACCGCGGAACCCGGCGACGGAGACGGAGTCGAGGTAGATCCGGCCTACGGCAGACCGCTCCTGGGTCGCACCCTCACCCAGGGCTTCCCGCAGGAGTTCCTTCACCGGCTCGCTGAGCGCTGCTTGAGCCAGGCGGGACTCCACCTGCTCGGCGATGGAGGCCGGCGGAAGGGCCGGGTCCGGTGAGGTAGGAGCGGTGGAATGGTGGGTGTGCTGCCTTCGCGGTTCCGTCGAGGTCATGAGGTGTCTCCAGTTTCCGGTGCTGGTGCGGAGAGGTTGGGACACCGGCGCTCGGTCGAGTGGATCGTGGCTACTGCGGCCGATATGCCGACGAGACGAAACCGTAGGAGCAATGGGGTCTTCATTACCTCGTGTGACGTGATAACCCTGGTTATCACGTCGGCCAAGTCAATGGTGAGTTCGTGGAGTCACCCGGAGAATCGCGCCGTGCTGTTCAAGAGTGGGCGTCTTCGTCACGCGGGTACCGCGACGGGTCCTGGTTGCCGGGCGTCACCCGGGCAGGCACTTCGTATCGTCTCATTGACGATAAGGCTGGTGCGATGCCAAGCTGCCGGGGCGTCAATCTGTCGAGCAGTAGTCCTCTTTCGGCATTTCACCGTGCCGGTGCCATCCCGGTTGCTCCGCCAGGGGTTGCTGCTTGTACGCCGTTGCCCGCCCGCCGCCCGCCCGGCCCGCCCTCCGCGCGCCGCCGCACGATACGGAGTCCCATGGCCCACGCCCGCGCCCCGCAACCCCACCTGAACGCCCAAGCCACCGACCGGGCCGCCGGCGTACTGCTCGGCGCGGCCGTCGGCGACGCGTTGGGAGTGCCCTACGAGTTCAAGGCGACGTTGCGCGACGACCAGCAGCCGCTGATGATCGGCGGCGGCCTGGGACCGTACAAGCCCGGCGAGTACTCCGACGACACCCAAATGCAGGTCTGCATCGCCGAGGTCGCGGCCAGCGGAGCGGATCTACGCACCCCGGAGGCCCTCGACGCAATCGCCGCCAACTTCCAGGGATGGCTGAGCGGCGGCGCCAGCGACGTCGGCTCCCAGACCCGCACCGTCCTGGGCGCCGCCCGCCGCGCCCCCGGAGCCCCGGGGGCGGCGCTGCTCGACGCCGCCCGCCTCTTCACCGCAGCCAACGAACGCAGCGCCGGGAACGGCTCGTTGATGCGCACCGGCATAGTCGCCCTCGGTCATCTCGGCGACGCCTTCGAGATGGCCGAGGCCGCCACCGCGGTCAGCGCGCTCACCCACCCGGACCCCGACTGCGCCGACGCCTGCGTACTGTGGTGCTCCGGCATCCGCACCGCGGTGCTGCACGGGACTTTCGACGGCGTGCACGCCGGCCTTGACCTCCTCCCCGCGGAGCGCCGGGAGGTGTGGGCGCGGCGACTGGACGAGGCGGAGGCCAATCCGCCGCACCACTTCGCCAACAACGGCTGGGTCGTCCACGCGCTCCAGGCCGCCTGGTCGGCGATCACCCGCACTGCCGTCCCCGAGTTGAGCCCCGCCGAGCACAGTTTCCCCGCGCAGCACTTCGGCCTCGCCTTGGAGGCGGCGGTGCGGGCAGGGACGGACACCGACACCGTCGCGGCGATCGCGGGCGCCCTGCTCGGCGCGCGCTGGGGCTGCTCCGGCATCCCACTCGAGTGGCAGCAGGCCGTCAACGGCTGGCCCGGCCTCACCGGCGCCGACCTGGTCCGACTGGCGGCGCTCACCGCGCGCGGCGGGAGGGACGATGCCGCGGGCTGGCCCTCGGCCGCGCGCATGCCCGTCTCGTCCTCCACCCCCCACGGCTTCGCCGTGCCCCACCCCCACGATCCCGGAGTGATCCTCGGCAACCTGGCTCTGGCCCAGGGCAGCGAGCCGGTCCCTGTCGACGCCGTAGTCTCACTGTGCCGCATCGGCACGGACCCGATCCTCGCCGGTGCCGACGTCGAGCACGTCCGCGTCTGGTTGGTGGACAGCCAGGGGGAGAACGCCAACCTCCACTACGTACTGGACCAGGCCGCCCGCACGGTCCAGCGGCTGCGCCTCACCGGCAAGCGGGTCCTGCTCCACTGCGTGGCCGGGCAAAGCCGCACCCCGGCCGTCGCCGCCCTCTACAGCCACCTGGCCACCGGCACTGACTCCAAGACCGCACTGTCCGACCTGCGCGAGGTACTGGTGCACGGCTGGCAACTGTCGGCGCACGCCGAGATGCACGACGCGGTGCACGAGCTGACCAACGTGCCCGGTGACGGGCCGCCGACCGGTCCAGGCGTACCAACGGCTGACCCGATCACGGCCGCGCCGGTACGGGCCCACGACACCCCACCCCGGGAACGCGAGGAGGCACGTGGCGAGCGGATGCAGGAGGAGGTGGACCTCGGCCGTGACACGGAGCCGGAGCAGCGAGGCAAGGTCTTGATGGGGAAAGGGGCGCAGTCCCGGGTGCGCGGGATGATGCTCGGCCTGGCGCTGGGGGACACCCTGGGCGCAGCCCGGGGCAAGCTGCCGGGAGAGGGCACGCTGCGGGCGGGCGTCAGCACCCAGTTGGCCTGCTTCACCGCCGAGGGCACGATCCGCGCATGGGTGCGCGGCAGGCACAAGGGCGTCTGCCATCCGCCGTCGGTGGTGTGGCACGCCTATTGTCGGTGGGCGGCCCTGCAGGGGATCGAGGTCGAACGGATGCGGCAGCGCTGGGTCCACGGCGACGAGCTGTGGCCGGACGGCTGGCTAGCCCAGGTGCCCATGCTGGCCGAACGGCGCGGTTCAGCACCGGCGACCGTGGCGGCCCTGTCCAAGACCGAGCAGGGAAACATGGGGGTACCGACGACCAGCCGCGGCTGCCACGCACTCACCCGCACCCTTCCTGTCGCCGTGGTCGGCGCTGCCCACGGCTCGGGGCAGTCAGTCCAGTTGGCCCGGGAGATCGCCGCTTTCACCCACGGCGATCCGGCCGCGCAGTCCGCCGCAGCCCATGTGGCGGTGCTGGTCGGCCACTGCCTGACCAGCACGCCCGAGACGCAGGACTCTCTGTTCGCCTACCAGTCGCAGGTGCAGCAAGCCCTGATGGACGGCATTCATGCTCTTCGTGCTGTCGACTCCGACCTGACCGCCGCCGAGCACGAGCGGCTCATCGGGGCGCTACGGCAGGCCGACGACCACCCCGCAGACGCGGGACGCCTCGCAGAGCTCGCACCGGACGCCACCGCGCCCTCGGCACTGCTCGGCGGCCTGTATGTCGCCTCCTCCTTCCCCCACCGGGACCAAGTGCACGCCGCGCTACGCTTCGCCGCCGGGGCGCCGGACGGCGACTCGGTCGCTTGCGTGACCGGTGCGCTGCTCGGAGCGGCACACGGCGCCGAGGCACTGCCCATCGATCTGATCAGCCGCCACGAACTGGCCTGGGTCCTCGACACCCTGGCCCGCGACCTCGTCACCGAACTCATCGACTCCGCCAGCAGCGACGGGTTCGACGGCTGGGACGACCATTGGTGGGACCGCTACCCCGGCTGGTGACCCGTTGGCTCCTCGGGGACTGGGGCCAGAGACCAGCTCGCGGGTCGACGTAGCATGACGAGGACCACAACGGAGTGGCCCGGACCACTCCCAGCTCTGGCCCCAGGGATCAGGCAGCGACCGAGAGCGGGCGATGCTCGGAGCCGAGCGAGCGCAGAATCCGCGCTTCCTCCTTGCGGGCCGCGGAGGGAGAGATACGGCCGGCGGCGCGACGGAGGGTGAGACCGGCGAGGGCATCGGCGGTTTCGTTGAGGTCATGTCCGATGTGCCCCTTGAGCCAGCGGACCTGGACGCGGTGGCGGTGGCGCAGCAGGCGGTCCATGAGGTGCCTGCCCTCCGGGAAGAGGAGGGTGCGATGGGCCGCCGCCGGGTCTGCGCTGTCCAGGGCTGCATTCGCTGCCTCGACTGCCTCGGTACTGTCGCACAGGAGGACTATGGGCGCTTCCTCGTGGCGGTCGAGGAGGCTGAGAGCAGCCGCGCAGATGCCGATCACTTCGGCTTCTCCACTGCTTGAGGCCATGGAGTCGCCGCAGCCGGTCGTCCCGTCTTCGGCAGCCCAGCCATAGCCGCACAGCGCGGACTCGTCGCCGACCGCGGCGTCGGCGACAGCCACGACGGCGGTGTCGGGAAGGTCGGCGAGCACGGCGTAACGGTCTCTGTCGGCCGGGGCCGTTGCCGTCGAACCTTCACTGCCGTTGTCCTCGCCCGTCTCGGTGGGAGAGTCCTCGGTGAGGACGGTGGCGAGAGCGCGGTGGCACTGCGGGCAGCCGTCGATCCGTTCAGCGCAGTCTGCCCGGTGCCCGGCGGTCAGCTCCCGCACTCTGTGCCACGACTGGGGCTCGTCGGCGGCGAAACGTTCGAGAGCTGCGGCGCGACACTGTGCGATGAGCTCCGCGAAAGGCCCCGTGGCCGTGCATGCCTGCATCCGGTCACGGAGATCCGCGACCCGGAGTTTGGCCTCGCGGGCACGGGCAGCGAGAACAGCGGCGTCCTGGTAGGCGTCCTCCAGGGCGTCGAGCCGCGGGCCCCGGGCGAAGAGAGGGCAGGCGAGTACGTCCCGTTCGGCCTGGCCGATGGCGTAGCGGCCCCAGGCCAGCGCGGAACGGGCATGTCGGCTCCACCGTTCGACCACCGTCTCGTGCAGGAGGTACGGGTTCTCTTCCTCCCGCGCGTCGCGAAGGAGGGCCTGGACGAAGGCGTCGTCGTGGCAGTCCTCCAGTTCGCGCACCGGTGCTGGCAGTTCGCTGCCTGCCGATCTCTGGTCCCAAGCCCACCGGGCGAGTTCGCTCTCCGGCTCCTGCGGCGTGCCCTCCGGTAGCCCCCTGTCGCGGAGTTCCTCGCGCAGGGCCGAGGCGTAGGCATCGGGGTACGCGGAGCGCGCCACCCGCAGCTCCAGCATGTCCATCGGCCGGGAGGGACCGGCGAGGCGGCGGGCACGCTGCTCCTTACAGACGGCCTCCGCGCGCGAGCGGGCCCGGCGCACCTTGTGCGCGTGCTCTCGCAGCCGTCGCAGCCGCTCTGGCGGCTGGGCTGAGAGCTCCGCGCGCCTGACGTCCCCACGAGCGAGGACGTCAGCGTGGGCGAGAGCGATGGCGATGGGGCCGGCGAGTGAAGCGTGTTCCAAGGCTGCGGCCGTCTCAGCAGCGCAGATCCCGTTCATGCGCGCGAGGACGGCTTCCTGCAGGGCGGTGAAGTCCTCGGAGAAGCGACGGACCAACTCCGTGTGCCCGGTGATCGTCACAATGGCCTTCCAGGTCGCGAGTGGTGTCGAGTGGGACCGTGCGCGTTGTGTGACCGGCGTGTGCGGGCAACCCGTGGGCGCAGGCTCGGGTGCACCCGATGCGGCGAAGGCGTGAGGCCCCAAATCGCGTGCGGATGTTGAGGGCGCCCAGAAGGGCCCCACCGGCGGCCGGGGCTACTGCACCTGGCCGGTGAAGACGGCCGTGCGGTACCAGCCGGAGCCAGAGGTGTCGGCCGGCGTGATCTCGATCTGGGCGCTCTTGGCGGTCTTGGCGAACACGCACGCCTCTTTCCAGGTCTGTGACTTGCCCGGCAGCAGGTGGGTGTCCGGCGTGCCGTTGAGGCCCGCCTCCGTGTCGGAGATCTCGTCGGCGCCGTTGGGGCAGGACAAGCTGACCATGCTCAGGTCGAGCGGGGACTTGGAGCCGTTCTGCATGGTGACGGAGAAGGCCAGATAGGCCTTGCCGGACGGGAAGGCGTACTCGCCGGAGGTGCCCCGGCTGAAGTCGCTCAGGTGCGCCTGGACGCCGTTGGTCCACTTGGCGGTCTTGTCCAGCGCGACGGTGATGGTGTCACCGTTGGAGTCGTCCTGGGCGCTCTGGGTGTCCTGCGAGGCGCTGACGGTGGCCGTCGGCGACGCGGGGTCGGTCTGGGTGCCGCCGATGGAGGAGCAGGCGCTCAGGGAACAGCCCACGGCCATCGCCGCCACGGCGAGGACAGTCTTGCGCGTGCGGGTCGTGGGCTCTGCGATCAGCGCGACGAGTGTTGCAGCTCCGCGGGTGAGCCGCGCTCTGCGCCGCGACGGCTTCTTCCCGGCCTGCGGCTGAGCGTAGGCAGGGGGCGTCTGCGGCGGCACGGCACCCCAGCCGGATCCGTCGGGCTGCTGGGGAGTGGACGGCATCGAAGGCGTACTGATCACGGCAGGGGACCTCCAGGTCTTCGTGCACCGGGCACGCCGGTGTGTGGCAACGCCGGCAAAGGTGCCCTGCATCGGTCATGGAGGTTGCAATGGACAGTGATAACCGGGGTTATCAGGCCTTCGTCATATTGGTTCGCTCGAAGGCTGTAAAGTGCTGGAACCTGCCGTCGAGCCGGGCGTTCCGCCTCGGACTCAGCAGGACAACGGGGTGAGATAAAGGGGGGCGGGGCTCGATGACCACTGCGCATGAAGCCGTATCGCCCATCGTGCCCGAGATGCCGGCCTGGCGGATCACTTACGCCGAAATCGCCTCCCTCGCTCAGGTTCAGCGGCCCGTGCCCACCACGTGGAGCCGCAGGCACCCGGACTTTCCGGCGCCCGTCGCCCACGAGGACGGGCGGCCCCTGTTTGACGCACGCGCGGTCGTGGACTGGCTGACGACGACGGGCCGCGGCAAGGCGGACCCCCGCCATCTGCGGGCCGAACTGGCACTGCACACCCTGGCCGCCTTGCGGACGCCCGCCCTGCCCGCCGCCGTCCTCGTGGGGGCGCTGACGGCGTTGATCTGCCTGCGCCACCAGCTCGACGCCCCAATCTCGGGCCAGAGCTGGGACGCGGTCCTCGCCCAGGCTGCCGACCTCGATCCCGAGGACACGTTCCTGTCGACCGAGTTGCGTGCAGTGCCGGACCCGGTTCGCGCCGGACCGGGGCTCGCCGTCCTCGCCGACGAGCTGACCGAGGCTGCCTACACACCTGCCGAGGCCTTCGACTGGGTCCTCGAGGCCCGCCGCCGCCTCGGCTTCCACGACCTTGCTGCCGACGAGCCCACCCCGGCGGTGGTACGCGCCCTCGCGGCCCTGTCCGGCGTCAACACCCTCGACGAGGGCTCCGTCATCGCCACCCCGCACGCCCGCTCCGGTGACCTCCTCGCCGCCCTGCACGCCCAGGCCGCCGAGGACTCCGGCCACACCTACCTCGCCTGCGACCCCGACCCGGCACGGGTCCGCCTGGTACGCCGCCGGATGCTCGTCCGCGGAGTGAACGAGTTCGACCTCGGCATCACCGAGGGACAGGACCTGCCCGTCGACGACTGGGGCTACCCCCATCTGCTGGTCTGCGTCCTCCCTTACGAAGCGGCGGAGACCCGCAGCCCGCAGGCTGTCCTGGAACGGGTGCAGGCGCTCACCGACTACCTCGGCGACGGCTCGACGGCCATCGTCCTCGGCCCCGCCGACGTGCTGGTCCGCCCGCTGCCCCGGCACGGCGAGGCCGACCGCCTGCGCCGCTCCTTCCTCCGGGACGGCCTGCTCAAGGCAGCCGTCAGCCTCCCCGACGGTGCTTTCCCCTACCGCCCGGGCTACCGCACCGCCGTGTGGGTGCTGGCTCGCACACCGGCGGAAAACCGTACGGGCCTGGTGTTCCTCTCCGACTACTCCGCGCAGCCGCTCACCGACCCGGTCCTCGACGCGCTCGCCGAGGACATCACCATCTGGCGCGCCTCCGACTGGCGCGGCGACCGCCGGCACGAACCCCGCCATGCGGTAATCGTCCCCGCCAAGGACCTCGACGACCGGCCCGGTGCCGCCTTCACGACCCAGCACCGCCCGACCACGGCCCGCTACACCCGCGGCGTCATCGAGCGTCCGGCCCGCATCAGCGACCTGGAACAGCGCCTGACGGAGCTCTACGAGCAGGCCCGGCAGCGCGCCGACCTGCGTGAGACGCTGGGCGCTCGGGCCGTGCTGCGCCCCGAAGACCAGCCGGTACGGCGCACCACCGTGCGCCGGCTCCTCGCCGAGCGCCGCCTGCGCCGGCGCCCCGGCCACCGCATCGCCGAGGAACACCTCTCGGCCGAAGGCCACTACACGGTACTCACCCCCGACGAGGTCCTCGGTACCGCCCGCCCGGGCAGCCGTCGCATCGACCGCGGAGTGTTCCTCACCGGCTACGAACACGCCCAGTTCACCGAGCCGGGCGACATCGTCGTCACCACGAGCCCCCGCTTCGGCGCGTACGTCGACGAAGCCGGCCTATCCCTCGTGGCCGCCCCAGCCCGCGTCCTGCGGGTCCACCCCGATGCTGACCCGCCGGTCCTGCCTCGGGTCCTCGCGGCGCTGCTGCGGGCGGCGGCCACCGAGTACAGGCGCACCAGCGGCGCGGTGCGGGCCTCGCGGGGTATCGAAGACCTACTCATCCCCGACCTGAGTCGGGACGAGGCCGAGCGCTTCGACACCGTGCTCGCCGAACTCGACAGACGCGCGACCCTCCTGCGGGAACAGTCCGCCGCCCTCGACGACCTGGCCCGCACCACCGCCGCCGGCATCGCCGACGGCACCCTCACCCTCCAGGACCTCACCGGCACCGACGACTGAAGGAGACGCTCCACCCCATGATTCCCGGCCAGAAGAAACCCACCGACCAGGCGGAGCTGTTCAGCGCCTCCACCGCCAAGGAGATCCAGGACATCCTGTGGAAGGCCGCGGACAAGCTCCGCGGCTCCATCGATGCAGCGCAGTACAAGGAGTTCGTCCTCGGCCTGATCTTCCTCAAATACGTCTCCGACGCATTCGAGGAGCGCCGCGCCGAGCTGGCCAAGGAGCTGTCCGAGGACGGCATCGACGAGGACCGCCTGGACGAGTTCCTGGAGGACCGCGACGAGTACACCGGCGCGCACGTCTTCTGGGTGCCGGAGACCGCCCGCTGGTCGTGGATCGCCACCCACGCCAAGAGCCAGGGCGTCGGCAAGCTCCTCGACGACGCGATGGACGCCATCATGCGGGAGAACGCAGCTCTGACCGGCGTCCTCCCGAAGATCTTCAACCGGGACAACGTCGACCAGAAGCGCCTCGGCGAACTCGTCGACCTCATCAGCGACGCCCGCTTCGGCGGCAGCGAGGACAAGCCCGCGCAGGACGTGCTCGGCGAGGTCTACGAGTACTTCCTCGGCAACTTCGCCCGCGCCGAGGGCAAGCGAGGCGGCGAGTTCTACACCCCCCGGTCCGTCGTCCAGCTGATCGTGGAGATCCTCGAGCCGTACGAGGGACGGGTCTACGACCCGGCGTGCGGCTCGGGCGGCATGTTCGTCCAGGCGGCCAAGTTCATCGAGGCCCACCGGGGCCGCGGCCACAAGGACGACATCGCGGTCTACGGCCAGGAACTCAACGAGCGCACCTGGCGCCTGGGCAAGATGAACCTCGCCATCCACGGCATCGACGGCAACCTCGCCCCCCGTTGGGGTGACACGTTCGCCGACGACAAGCACCCGGACCTCAAGGCCGACTTCGTCATGGCCAACCCCCCGTTCAACATCAAAGATTGGGCGAGGGACGAGAGCGACCCCAGGTGGAAGTACGGGGTACCGCCGAAGAACAACGCCAACTACGCCTGGCTCCAGCACATGATCTCCAAGCTGGGCGAGAAGGGCACGGCCGGCATCGTCCTGGCCAACGGCTCCATGAGCTCGCAGCAGAGCGGCGAGGGCGAGATCCGGCAGGCGCTGGTGGAGGCCGACCTGGTGGCATGCATGGTGGCTCTGCCTCCCCAGCTGTTCCGCACGACACAAATCCCAGCATGTCTGTGGTTTCTGGCCAAGGACAAGTCCCCGCAGGGCGCACGGCGGCTGGACGACCGGCGCGGCGAGATCCTCTTCATCGACGCGCGGGATATGGGCAAGATGGTCGACCGGACAGAGCGCGTGCTGACGGAGGCCGACCTCGCGAAGATCGCCGGGGCGTACCACGCGTGGCGTGGTACGGCATCGGCACGCGAGGAAGAGCTGACGTACGAGGACGAGCCCGGGTTCTGCCTCTCGGCTGACCTCGCGACGGTCCGGGAGCACGGGCACGTGCTGACGCCGGGGCGGTACGTGGGCGCCGTCGAAGCGGACGAGGAGGACGTGGAGGCGGTGACGGAGAGGATCGCCGAGCTTACGGACGAGCTGTACGAGCTCTTCGACAGGTCATCGGAGCTGGAGAAGACGGTCCGGGAGCAACTGCGAGGTGTTGGCAAGTGAGCTGGCCCAACGCATCGATCTCTGAACTGTGCAGTCGTGTCACTAGTGGTGGGACCCCGCGACGCTCAAACTCGGATTATTACGTAACCGAAGGAATTCCATGGGTTAAGACGCAGGAACTGAACGACAATCGACTGGAGGATACGTCTGAACATATTTCGCAAAGCGCAATCGAAGAATCTTCGGCAAAGCTTCTCCCTGGGGGAGCGATTCTCGTCGCAATGTACGGGGCGACGGCTGGGAAGCTCGGCGTGCTGGGCCGCCCAATGGCCTGCAATCAAGCGTGTTGCGCGCTTATCGTCAATCCTTCTGTAGCTGACTCGCGCTTCTTGTTTTACGCCTTGCTCAATTCGCGGGAGCAGTTGAAGGGGCTCGCAAACGGTGCGGCCCAGCAAAACCTCAGTGCGCGAGTAATCAAAGAATTTAGGATCTCTAACCCTCCCGTGGAGGCGCAGCGGCGAATCGGGAACCTGCTCGGGGCGTTGGATGACAAGATTGCCGTCAATGAGCGCATCGCAGCCACTTCACTTGAGCTTGGAGTGGCGCTTTACCGTCAGAAATCTACATTTGCTGAATGGAGATCCCTGCCTCTGGGGAGCGCGGCACGTTGGCACTCAGGTGGCACGCCAAAAACAAGCATTCCCGAGTACTGGAACGGTGATATCCCTTGGATCTCTGCCGCCAGTCTAAAGAGCCCATGGATTCGAGATTCGGACCGATCCGTGACCAAATTGGGGGCTCGAAATGGCACTAGAATTGCTGCGCCTAACTCCATCCTCTTTGTTGTGCGGGGGATGAGTCTTAAGAACGAATTTCGAGTAGGAATTGCTCAGCGTGAGATTACGTTCGGTCAGGATTGCAAGGCCCTTGTGGCGAATCCTGGGATCGATTCCACCACCCTGTTTCTCGCTGTTAAGTCAAGGGCGCAAGAAATCCTTCAAATGGTCGACTTGGCAGGGCACGGAACAGGCAGGCTCGCTACTGATCGTCTAGCAGCGCTAACCGTGAAATTGCCGCCAGAAGGCCTAGCCACATCAAAGTTCGCCGAAGTGGTGCACCCGCTTATCGATCGGGCCAGCCGTGCAGATCTCGAATGCAAGAGCTTGGCCGACCTCCGCGACACCCTCCTCCCGCAGCTCATGTCCGGTCGGCTTCGTGTCAAGGACGCCGAGAAGATTGCCGAGGACCACACGTGACGCACGATAACGAAAGCGGAAGAAACGAGCACCACCGCCCCCTGGAGGCCGACTGGGAGCTGCTCGCCCTCGACGAGCTGGGCGAGCTGGCCTGGTTGCCCGCCTCCGGCAACGAGTTCGCCCCCGGCTCCGGGCACCGCAAGTCGTGGGACGACCTGATCCTCTACCCGGACCTCCGCGAGGCGATCGAGCGGCTCAACCCTGGGCTGCCCCCGGACGCCGTCCGTGATGCCATCGCCACCGCTGTGACCCCGGCTTCGCAGGACACGTACGAGGAGAACCGCACCGCGCACACGTACCTGACGGCCGGCATCCGCTCCGTTACGTACACCGACTCCTTCGGCGCCGAGCACAACCCGACCATCCGACTCATCGACCTGGCTGATCCGGAAGCGAACACCTACCGCGCTCTGAAGCAGGTCACCGTCATCGATGGCGAGAAGAACCGCCGCTTCGACGTCGTCCTGTACGTCAACGGCCTCCCGCTCGCCGTAATGGAGTTGAAGCGCGCCGGCGACGAGGACGCCACGCTCCAGGATGCGCACTCCCAGGTCGCCCGGTACGTGAAGGAGTTCCCAACCGCCTTCCGCTACAACGCCGTCGTCCTGCTCTCCGACGGCATCACGGCGAAGTACGGCACGCCCTTCACTCCCTACGAGCACTTCGCGCCCTGGAACACGGACGAGTCCGGCGCCCGCGTCGACCCGTTCGACGCGGAGGGGATGGCCGACTCGGGCCAGAACCTGGCGCTGCACGGCCTGTTCACCCAGCTGCGGTTCCTCTCCCTCCTCCAGTCCTTCATCAACTTCGTCCCGTCGAAGCGGATGAAGCGCATCGCGAAGCCGCACCAGTACCACGCGGTGACCCGCGCCGTGGAGGCCGTCCGGCAGGCCGCCACCACCGACGGGAAGGCCGGCGTCGTCTGGCACACCCAGGGCTCGGGCAAGTCCGAGGAGATGGTGCTCACCACGACGATGGTGATGCGCGACCCGGCGCTGCTGAACCCGACCGTCGTCGTCATCACCGACCGCAACGACCTCGACGACCAGCTGTACTCCACCTTCCTGGAGAGCGAGATCCTCCCGGAGGCACCGAAGCAGATCCTCACCCGCGCCGAACTCCGCGAGGAACTGGCCGCCAAGCGGACCGGCGGCGTCCTCTTCACCACCCTCCAGAAGTTCAACAGGACCAAGGAAGAGAAGGAGTCGGGGGCCGACCACCCGCTGCTCTCCGACCGGCGCAACATCGTGGTCGTCGTCGACGAGGCCCACCGCAGCCACTACGACAACCTCGACGGCTACGCCCGCCATCTGCGCGACGCCCTCCCGCACGCTACGCTCCTCGCCTTCACCGGTACGCCGATCTCCGAGGCCGACCGCAACACCCGCGAGGTCTTCGGCGACTACATCGACGTCTATGACCTCAAGCGGGCCGCTGACGACGGCGCGACCGTGAAGGTCTTCCACGAGGGCCGCGTCATCCAGCTCGTCCTAGACGAGGACGTCGACCCGACGAAGATCGACGAGGAGGCCGACCGCATCACCGACGGCCTTGATGACACCGAGCGCCGCCGGGTCGAGCAGGCCGTCGCCACGATGAACGCCATGTACGGCGCGCCCGCCCGCATCAGGGACCTCGCCCAGGACCTGGTGACGCACTGGGAGGCACGGCGCGAGCGGATGCAGCCCTTCGTCGGTGTTTCCGAGGAGGGTGGGGCGACCGGCAAGGCGATGGTCGTGTGCGCGACCCGCGAGATCTGCGTCCGGGTCTACGACGCCCTGCGTGAGCTGCGGCCGGAGTGGCACAGCGACGAGGTCGACAAAGGCGCCATGAAGATCGTCTTCTCCTCGGACTCCCGGAAGGACGCCGACCACCTGCGCGCCCACGCCCTGCGCGACAGCCAGCGCAAGGCGGTCATCAACCGGGCCAAGGACCCCGACGACGAGCTTGAGCTGCTCATCGTCAACAACATGCTCCTGACCGGCTTCGACGCGCCGCCGGTTCACACGATGTACCTTGACCGACCGCTCAAGGGTGCCAACCTGATGCAGGCTTTGGCCCGCGTCAACCGCCGCTTCCGCGGCAAGGAGGACGGCCTGCTCGTCGGCTACGCGCCGCTCACCGAGAACCTGCAGAAGGCGATCGCCGAATACACCGACGCCGACCAGCAGGACCGCACGCTTGGCCAGGACCTCGACCGCGCCCTGGACGAGCTGCGCAACGAGTACGACATCCTCACCGACATCCTGCGCGGCTCCGACTGGCGGGCGCGCCTGACCCAGCCGACCAAGACGGCCTTCATAGACGCCGCCCTGAAGACGGCCAACTACCTGCGGGACCCGCGTACTCCGGGCAACGACCCGGAAAAGCTCGATGACCCCCGCCAGACCCTCGGCCGGCGCTTCCGCGAGCACGCTCACCGCCTGGAGCGCTTCTACGCGTTGTCCGGCAGCGCCACGAACATCGGTGAGCGCTTCCCGGACCACCCGTCCTGGCGCCGGGACATCCAGTTCTTCGTCGAGGTCCGGGCGTACATGGCCAAGCTCGACGCGATGGACCGCGAGGCCCGCGGACTGCCTGTCGCCCGCGACGTCGAGCTGTACCTCCAGCAGCTGACCTCGTCGGTCGTCGAGACCGGCGGGATAACGGACCTGTTCGCCGAGGCCGGTCTGGAGATCGCCGACCTGACGCACCTCAACGACGCCCTTGTCGCCAAGCTGCAGAACAGCGAGACCCCGCATCTGGCGGCGGAGGCGCTGCGGCGGCTCGTCGAGAAGAAGATGCGCGAGGTGACGCGGCACAACATCGTTCGTCGCACGACGTTCTCCGAGCAGCTGCAGGACCTCATGCTCCGGTATATGCGTCAGCAGTACACGAGCGCTGAGCTCATCGCCAAGCTGGTCGAGATGGCCAAGCAGGTCGTCGAAGACGCCAGGCGCGGCGAGAAGTTCGACCCGCCGCTGAACTGGCGCGAGCTCGCCTTCTACGACGCGGTGGCCGACCACGGCACGGCGCGGGAGCTCATGGGCGACGAAGTCCTGGCCGGCATCGCCCGCGAGCTCGTCGCGGAGGTCCGCAAGAAGCTCAAGCCCGACTGGATCGCCCGCGAACCGGTCCGAGCCGGTCTTCGCAGCGCCATCAAGCGCCTGCTGGCCCGCCACAACTACCCGCCGGACCGGCGTCCGGAGGCCGTCAACCTGGTACTGAAGCAGATGGAGCATTTCGCCAACGAGTGGTCCACAAACGGCGTCGCAGAGAGCTGATAAGGCTCGGGGCAGTCAACGTGTGGTCGGCTCAGTTGGGGTGTGGCGGCGTGGCTGCCGCTCCGCTTTTCTGAGCCGAGCACACTGCCTCACTCAGGCTGGTGGCGGGGCTGGAGAGCAGGCAGGATCAACGGTATTTGCATCACGGTCGACCTGACGTACGCGTAAGGGTTTCGCCTGGCCTCGGCCACCTTATAGTTCACGGATGTGGCATCAATGGTAAGTAGAGGGCATTCCTTGGCTACCCAGAAGAAGCTGCTGGGTCGGAAGATTGTCAAGAGCTACGTCTCACGAGACGGGATGCAGCAGTTCCGACTCGAAGCGCCGGCTTCCTTTACGTGTGTGCGATGTACTGAAACCAAGAGCGCCCTGCTTGTGACCGTCCGGGGTGGTTTCGCAACCGACCTTCTATGCAATGACTGCTACGGATGGCTGAAAATACATCGGGGTGGTGTCACAGCTGACGACCCTTCGGTGGAGCAGGCGCCTGTTGACGTGCAGATCGAAACGGGGGGTACAGACTGGGGGATGCCGCACAGCATTCAGACAGGACTTACTGTCTCCTGGCATTTCACAACACGATCGGCACACCTGGTGGACCGGTGGTGTCCTATTCCTGACGAGGTGAGTCGAAGACTCCCCATGATGACTCCCCCGATGAAGGTCGAATTTTTCACGGGGCTGGAGAACCTCGATTCTGCTCCTGGTCACCCTGCCCAACCTCAAACGGTCGATGGTCATGGTCGTCTGGCGGGGGTCAACTGGCCGGTGTGCACAGTCCCTGGTGTTCGTGTGAGGGCCCGCTGGGACTTGCGAGAGCACATTCGGATCGGCTTCGAGCTGCTCACCGCACCCGTTGTCGTGGGAGGCATGGTGATTCGCCATGACTACGACCCCAGGGCTATGACCCGGGACCTTGCCGCCGTTGACGCGCGCGTCAGTCATGGCGAGATGGCGGTTCTGCTCACCCTTCGCGAGCTTGGGCTGCTGGACATTCATGGGAATGCGGTTCTTCCCGAGGAAGCACTGGTTCGCAACACGATGGAGCGCTTCCCCGAAGGGCTGTCCAAGGTAGCCATCGAAGTCGCAATCATCACGCTTTTGTCTCGAGGGGAACTGACTCGAAGGTCCGGAAGTGTAGATGAGCTGGGGTACCTTCGCTATCCAGCTTCGTCGAGCGGCCGCCTCATTGACCTTCTCGTCTGGGAGCCAGCCCCCCGTCTGGCTACGAGGGAGGAGCTCAGGGCTGATGACGTGAGGTTGGGACTGACAATCAAAGCTCACTCGGTAGCTGGGCACCTTATGCGTATAGGGCATCTCGGCAAGGAGGCCACCCCAGAGGCGAGGGACGCATACCGGGAAGACCACCTCCGCGCCGGCCTGGTCGGTTCTCACGAGCTACCCAAGGGTTACACGTACGTTCGCGCCCACGAGCGTGGCATATAGCCGGTCATTGCGGACTGTGTCGCTGCTGAGGGGCATCCTTCCATTGCCGGAACGGCAGTTCACGGGCAAACGCCCGTAGTTGAATACATAAGGTTCATGCTGTTCGTGTCGGACGTCAGCCGCAGGCTGTCGCTGGAAAACGAGGGGGAGACGATGACCGACGACCGCGAGGCGATCGTTCCGGTGTGGACGCTGGCGACCGGTGACGTCTGGGTGCCCGCATTGGCCGGAGACGGGCCGATGACGGCTGAGCGCTTGGCGGAACTGCGCGGTGTACTGGCTGCCCTGGCTGACGAGCCGATCGCCACACTTGAGGTACACCCGCTGTCCACCGAGCTCGACCGCGGCCGAGGCATCCCGCTCGATGCCGCGAGTCCTCTGGCGCAGCACCTGTCGCAGCTCATCATGCAATCGGCGAAGAATTCCTCTGTGGCGGCCAAGGCGACCGCCACCGGCGAAAATCTGTATCGCATGGTGGTTCCGGCGAAGACTGCCGCCCTGCTCGGGCAGGGCATCGTCCGCTTGATGGCGGCGAGGGGGGTGGCCAATGGCATCCGCGGCGCATTTGTGAACTCGAAGGGCGCGATCGTCGACGCGGCGTCGTTCGTGCCCGTCGGTAAAGCGGCAGCGGCGGGCGCAGCCGGTGGAGCCGGTGCGACAGCCGGCGTCGCGGTCGCCGGCGGCGCGGCGCTGACCGTGGCCGCGCCGCTCGTGCTCATGGCCGTAGCGGTGGGGGTGAGCGCGCATGCCGACCGCCAGCGCCAGCAGGCCATTGCACGCATCACGGAGCTGCTGGAGCAGTTGCACGACCAGAAGCTCGATGACGAGCGCAGCGAACTCGATGGCTGCCGCGATGCCATCGACAAGGCCACCGCTATCCTGCTCGACCAGGGCAAACTTGGTGTCTCGCTGGGACTGGACTCGGCGGTGCATGCCATCGGCAAGGCGCTGGCCGCCGCTGACCGGCGCCTCTCCAAGTGGAAGAACGCACTTGACGCGCTGCCCGAAGGCAAGGCTGTCGTGATCGACACGCTGACCAAGTCGTTCCCCGGCGTCGACGACGACGGCGGCACGTTCCGCACCCACTTGGA
The DNA here is from genome assembly GCF_040645475.1 of Streptomyces sp. NPDC046759. Taxonomy (NCBI): domain Bacteria; kingdom Bacillati; phylum Actinomycetota; class Actinomycetes; order Kitasatosporales; family Streptomycetaceae; genus Streptomyces; species Streptomyces sp. NPDC046759. The sequence goes on from NZ_JBEYYJ010000031.1 coordinate 78,209, forward strand.
ACTCGCTGACTTGGCCATTGCGCTGAAGCGTCGGGTCATCGTTCTGCAGGCCGTCGATCACGCCCAGAGCGACCCCGGCAACCCGTTCGAGAATTTCGCCCGCGCACTCAAGGCCGACCAGCAGCGCCTCGAGGAACTGGAGTCGAGCATCGCCGCTGTCCTGGAACGCCTGTCGGCACTGGAGTTGACGCGCCCGGACGGTTGGTGGCCCGTCTTCACGACCGGTGAAGTCGATCACCTGATGCGCGCGGCACACCGGATTCGCAAGTTGGGCGACGGCGTCATGGTCAACAGCCGCGCGACAGATGTGGCGATCGAGATTGCCCGCAACAAGGACGGCTCAGTGGTCGTTTTCCCCGCACAGCGCGCGTAAACGCAGGCGGGCTCGCCTCGCCCTGGTCCTACCGCAGCCGGACCAGGGCGAGACTCGTCGGCGTCCTCCGCCTTTCCGCGGGCGGCATGTGCGGTGCGCGCCGCCCGCGACGTCAGGTTGCGCTCACAGCGTCGGAGCCGTCATGGATCGCACCGTTCACCGGACTGAGGCCGCGCTGCTTTGGCAAGTTGGTGACCGCACTGCGCCGCGAGCAAGCCGATCCCGGACAGCGGGGACGGCCGTAAAGTCTGCCTCCGGGCGACCGAGTTGACATTGGCTCGCTTACCGGTCGGCTGCAGCGGCACTCCGGCCGAGGCGCGCCGTCCTCGGGCGCACCAGTCGCATCCACGCCATGGCGACCGGGGGCGATTGGTGGTGGTGGGCGCGTCTGCGGCGACCGCATTGCGGGGCTGTCAGTCGAGGCCGCCGGTCTCTTCGATGTGCTGGACGAGTGCTGCCACGATGCGTGGGCGGGTGGCATCGGGGACGAGGGTGGGTTCCATGCCTTCCTCGATTCCCCAGTCCGTGTTGAACATGACGGGGACCTCATCGGGTGCCACGTTGTTCCGGAGCCACAGGGCGACCCGGGCCGCCAAGTGGGCGTTGCACTCCCGGACGGCCACGCCCTCGGGTTCCAGGCTGGCAAAGCCTTCCAGGGTCTCGTCGTCGAAGGTGATCCCGAAGATCATCGATGAGCCGCGGACCGGGCCGTCTCCTTCGTCATCGATACGGATGAATGTATCCGGATTCCGCTCACGCAGCCGTGCCTCGAATCCCTCGTAGGTCAGGCCCCAGCTCTGCCCGCGCGGTGGGGTGAAGACGAACAGGGTGCGCAGTTCCGCGATCTCTTCCGGTTCCATAGCGGTACTTTCCTGGGGATGGGCTGGTCAGGGGACGTAGCGGGCGTGGCCTTTGACGCCGTAGGCCGCCATCATGATGCGCCAGTACTGGACGGCATCCTGGTTGTTGGTGACCGTCTCGACTCCCCGCATCTCCTTGTTACGTGGGTCGTTGAGCGCGGCCGCGTACTTGCGGAGTTCCAGGCGGTCATCCTTGTAGAGGAAGTCTCTGTCGCCGGTCGCGTGGTTCTTGCGGAGGTCTTCCAGCGAGCGGTAGCACCGTTGGTTCGGCTTGTTCACGTATTTTGCCTCGACGGCCATCCCGTCGAGGTTGCGGAATCCGTCGACCATCAGCGTGTTGGACGGACTGATCCCTGCTGGGATTGGTACCTCGAACTCCGGGAAGCCCGCCACGCGCCTCTGGTAGGCCTGCTCGGCCGGCCTGCCGCCGGAGATGTCGCCCTTGCGCAGTGAGTCGAGCCAGGTCTGGAAGTTCTGCCCCTGGCTGGGCGTGAGCTGCGGGAACCGCGGGTCGGGAGGAATCGCCGGGGGGATCGGCTGAATGTGCGGAGTGGTGGAGGGCAGGGGACGGTAAGCGGCTGGGACCAGTGTCGGGACGCGGATCAGGGGGCCGAGGAACGGCGGGAGGTTGGGAAAGAGTCCGCCGTTGTCCGGCTGCGGCATCTTGACTCGGGACCCTGACCGGGCCCGACTGGCTGTCCGGTGACCACCGCCAGGTGGAGGTGCGGTGGGCACCGGCCCGGACCGTACCGCCCGTGGACCGGGACGCGGAGGTCGTTTTCCTCGACAGCGATCAGCAGGCCACAGCCTCCTACCCGGCCACGCTGAGTCATCTGGGGCGCGGCAGCATCGGCCGCTCCGTTGATGTCGAACTGCCCGGCGGCAGAATGCAGTTGATGATCCCCGACACGGCTGGCGAGCCGGCCTCGCTGCGCTACGCCTACGACCTGCACCGCCTGGAGCCGGCCGCCGCCGTACGCGTACTGAAGATGCACCAGCGCTTCGCGGCCGGAGGCCGGTTCCAGGTCCGCGCCGACGGCCACAACATCACAGGCGGCGACCTGCCGCCCCAGCCCGCCGCGGTGCTGGACCTGGCCAAGCAACTGCACCTGTACGTCGAGGATCTGGAGATGGTGCAGCGCCACTGCGAGCAGTACTTCCTCGTCCCCAGCAACCTCGCCGCGAGCGAGCGGATAGCCCTGCGTGCCGCGCGGCTGCTGATCGACGGGCACTGCGTCATCTCACCGTTCGTGCTCAGCGTCCACTGCACACTCGACGGCCATGACTCCCCCACCCTGCGGACGCTCCTCGAGAGCGGACCCCAACCGGTGCACGGCGTGTGCCGTTTCGCCCTCACCGTCGCCGGACGCCATCTCGAACTGGGCCCGGTGGTCTTCTTCCACCCCCGCGCCGTCACCGAGGACGGCCCCCGGCTGACGGCCGCCCTCGACGCCGGACAGGCCGCCGGTATGCGGCTGGCCCTGCGGCCCGCCGACGGCGAACACTTCCGGCTCCTGCTGCAGTCCCGGGTGCCCGCCACCGAACCGTCCCCCGTACCGCTGGACCTTGCCGGCTTCCCCGAACCCCGCTGACGAAGCCGCGGCCGCATGCGTGCACTCCCCCACGCCGCCCCGCCCGATCATTCAGGGGCCCGGAGCCCCCGTCCTGACCAGGCGGGCCCGGCTGCGGCACGAGGTGCTGACGGAGCACGCCTCGGTGTTCCACGTTCCACCGCCGGGGCCAGGCAGCGGCCGGAGCCGCGGATGACGGCGATATGACGTAAGCCAGGAAGCCAGTCGGTTAGCCTTCCACGGCGGTATGACCTCCTTCTGCCATTTCACGGGGGAACCATGCATCACCCGGACATCGACTTCTCGCGTATCCGGTCGGCCGGGGCTGAGGGACAGCGGTCCGGCTTCGAGCAGTTCGTCTGCGAGCTCGCGGCCGAGGACCCGCCGCAGGATGGTGCCGTGTTCGTCAGTCTCGCCGGTGCCGGCGGCGATGGCGGAGTCGAGTGCTTCTGGACCCTCGCCGACGACACAGAAGTCGGCTGGCAGGCGAAGTACTGGACACGGCATAGGGACGTCGACAAGGCCCAGCTCGACGACTCCGTGCGTACCGCCCTGGAACAACACCCGAAGCTAGTCAAGTACCTCATCGCTATCCCGGTCGATCCCACCGGCCCCCGGAAGGGAAAAGGCAAGTCGCTGCACGAGAAGATCTACGATCCGGGCGGTTGGCTCAGCGGCTGGCAGAGCGCGGCGTCCCAGCGCGGCATGCAGGTCACCTTCCGGGTGGAATGGGCCACGAATCTCATCACACGCTTCCGGGATATCGACATCAATGGTGCGCGGACGCGCTACTGGTTCGACGCCGAGATCCTGGCCGGCCGGTGGTGGCAGGACCGGCTGGAGGAAGCCGTCCAGGCCGCCCGGCCTCGCTACCTTCCCGCGCTGAACGTGCCGGTACCGACAACGCAGGCGCTGGCCGCTGTATGCGGCGACTCCGAGGTAGCCGTAGCCCTCGAAAGCGACATCAAAAGTCTTCGGCACCTCACGGATAACGTGCGCCGGGATCCCTTGGGGACAGAAACCGCAGGGGCCCCCGTTGGGGTCGACTTCGATCCCGCTCGGCAAAGCCTCGCCCTCCTCATCGACACGCTCACCCAGTGGAAAAAGGATCCCTCACTTGATGCGGTAGCCCACCTGCGCGAGGCCTTGGCCGCTGCCCAGCAGCAGGTCGCCTCGGCGGAACAAGCCGAAACCGCCGCCCTAGATGCGCAGTTCGGACCCCGCTGGGACACCCCGTCCTGGCGCCAAATGCAAGCCGAGTACATGGTCTCCCTGCCGGCAACCGCCGTCGATGCGCTGCGCCAGCTCAAGGAGGCGCTCACCGAGCTGGCCTCTCGCGTGCATGCGCTGGCCGGCCTGCGCTCCGCTCGCGCGGTGCTGCTGACGAGCGAAGCCGGACAAGGAAAGACCTTCGTCACCCTCGATGCCGTCCAGCGCCGCCTTGAGCGCGGCCTTTTGGGCGTGTTCCTACATGGTCGTCCGTTCCGTCAGGGCGACATCTTGCAGCAGATCCGCGAACGTCTGGGGCTACCGCAGGACCTCAGCGGGGACGACGTGCTCGCCCTGCTGGACCAGGCGGGCCGGACCTCCGGCGACCCTGTCCTCGTCGTGATCGACGCACTCAACGAGTCCCGGCCACGGACCGTGTGGCAGGACCAGATCGACACCCTCATCACCAAGATCAACCGCTATGCGCATCTGCGGGTCGTCTTCACCCTGAGATCGCACTACCGCTCGCAGGTCCTGCCGGAGGACCTGGAACTGACGGAGATCATCCATCATGGTTTTGCAGGCGTGGAGCACGACGCGCTGCAGGAGTACGCCGACTACTTCCATCTGGAGCCCCCGGCTGCCCCGCCGGTGCAGACAGAGTTCAGCAGCCCGCTGTTTCTGCGGCTGCTGTGCGAGGCCCTCAACCGCCAGGGACGCCGCTCGCTCAACGAGACATCCATGGGGCTGGATGTCCTGGCCGCTCTCCTGCTCGAGCAGATCAACCGGCGCATCAGTAAGCAGCTGGGCGCCGTGGAAGCGGACCAGATCGTCCATCAGGCCATGGATGCGTTTGCCCAGGCCCTGAGCTCCGCCGGGCAGCCCTGGCTCGACCGTCCGCAGGCCAACGCCCTGATGCGCAGCATCTGGGCCGATCAGCAGGCGGAGACGTCCCTCCTGGATGCGCTGGTCGGTGAAGGCCTGCTAGCTGAAGACACCGACTCCGAGGCCGCGGGGCTGCAGCGTCATGTCGTAGCCATGGCCTTCGAACGGCTGGGTCAGCACCTCGTGGTCAACGCAGCCACCAAAACACTCACCACCGCGGCGGACGTCCGCCAGGCGCTGGCATCCGGAAGCCTGCGTGACCTGCTGGGCTTGAACGCTCTGGTCGACCCCGGCCTGCTGGAAGCCCTCTCCGTCATCCTGGGAGACCGGGACATGGAGCTGACCGACTTCGCCGACGAAGTCGGCGACGAGCAGTCTCTGACGGCCGTCGTGGCCGGCCTTGCCTGGCGTGACCAGAGCAGTATCACCCCCCGCACCGCCCAGGCCGTCCTGGACTCGCTCGCCACCCCGGCGTTTCCTGAGGCCCTGGACATGCTCTTCCGGCTCTCCCCACGGCCCGATCATCCACTCAATGCCGAGTTCCTTCACCAGTCGCTAGCCGGCCGGTCCATGGCGGACGTCGACTCGCTCCTGACCCCCTGGCTGCACCACACGCGCGACACCGGCGGCGCAGCGCACCGGCTGATCTCCTGGGCCCGGCACGCGGACGTGACGCGCACAACGCCCCGAACCTGCAAGCTGTGGGTGATGGCACTGCTGTGGTGTACCAGCTGCTCTGATCGGCGCGTGCGGGACGACGCCACCGTGGCGGCCGCACGTCTACTCATCCAGTATCCGGAGCAGATTCCGGCCGTGCTGCAACAGATGACGGACGCCGACGACGACTGGATCCTTGAACGGGCCTGCTACGCCGCCTACACCGCCTTGCTGCGCGCCGGGTCAGCCACAGCCTGGAATGGCGCAGCCCACGCCGTGTGGGAGATGGTGTTCTCACCAGCACCGCGCGCCAACGCCGTCTTGCGTGATGTGGCCCGCAGCATCATCAGCCGCGCACGGGAGCACGGCGCCCTGGCCGACGGCATCGACATCGAGCGGACCCGTCCGCCCTACGCCACACCGTGGCCGATCACCTGGCCCACCGCCGCTGACACCCAGCTCTACAAGGACGCCTCGGCGCGCTGCCCCAAGCTGCGCTTCAGCTGCACCGCGGACGACTTCTTCACCTACGTCATCACTCCCGCAGTGCGGGACTACCCCGACCTCGACCCGGCAGCCATCGCACGCCGCGTCGTCACGGACGTCATCGGCCTCGGCTACGACCCGGCCCTGCACGCCGACTTCGACCAAGAAATGCTGGACACGTACGGCGGCGGACGCAGCAAACCGAAATGGATCGAACGGATCGGCAAGAAGTACCAGTGGATCGCCTTCGCTCGTCTCCTTGGACGCATCGGCGACCATGTACCGCGCCGACGCGACCGCTGGGACCCGCCCGAACCCGCCATTCCCGGCCCCGAGGCGAGCCACCTGCACCAAATGGACCCGACCATGTGCGACGCCCGCCCCAATGAAGCAGCACCGCCACGCTCCCACGTCCCCGCATACGACTGGGCGGGTTTCAACCGGGCGGCATCACCGGCCGACTGGATCGCCGAAAACGGTGACCTGCCCGAGGTGCCCGTGCTCATCACCAGCGAGGGCACCCCGCGGATGGTCCTCTCCGGCAACTACGAGTGGAGGCTGGATGCAGACCCAAAGAACGACCGGCCGTCTCTGTGGGTGCACATGATGTCCCGGTTTGTCACGACGGCGGATCTCCCGGCGTTGCGTGAAGAACTGAACGGCACGGACCTCACCGACATCATCGCCCGCATCAGCGGGGCCATGTTCACCGACGGGTTCGTAGGCGAATACCCCTTCGGGCAGCACTTCGCAGCCGAACTCCACGTCAAGGACCACGAGCACGAGGAGCCGTTCGGCGTTCCCACGACCCCGACCACGTACGACATCCTGGGCGAATACGAGTACTCCCCCGTTCCCACCGTGAGCCTGCTCGCCCCCGCCCCCGATCTGTTCGGATCGGCGCCCGGTACGCTGCGCTGGGACGGCCGCTGCGCCTGGCGCGACGACGACGGCAACGCCGTTGCCGTCGTCCGCCGGGTCTTCGGCGGCGGCCAAAACGAACTCACCATTGACCACGCCTGGCTGGCGGACTGGCTTAAGCAGCGCGAGCTGACGATCATCTGGCTGGAGACCATCGGCAAGGACATCCTGCGAACCCGCCTCGCCAACGGCCACTACGGACGTCTGTTGAGCACGCGCGTCCGCTACCAGCACCCCGACGGGACGATCGCCCACCTGCCGCTCGTCTTCGAACGCATCTCCCCCGACTCCTTCGAGCAGTGATACGCCTCAACGCCGCACTTCTCCATCGACGTTGAAGCAGAAGGTGCCGCCATACCGGACCGTTTTCTCCAAAGGGCCGTCGGGCACCTTCAAGAAGCTGATCTTCGCCGCCGACGGCCCGAAACCGCAGATCATGCTGCGCGACGCGGTGAACAACGACGTGAAGATCGTCCGTCACGCCGACACCTGCCTGGTCTTCACCGATCCCCTGCCGCCGCACGGGCTCACCCGGCGGCAGAGGGTCGCCTGGTGGACGAACAATCACCGGCCCGGACGCCGACGAGAAGAGTGCCGCCGACACCCTCTACCGGCGCCTTTACCGGTCAGTGGACTCACCGCCCGAACGACTCCTCATGATCACCTACTGTGCTCTGGTGCTCAGCCATCCAGGCGGTGTGGTCGCGGTCGCAGTAGGGGACGACGGCCGCCTGACGGTCCTTGTCCTTGGCGGCGGTGCCGTACACGTGGTGGGGTGGCCATGAGGCTGGCGGGCACATCGATGACCAGGAAGCTTGTGGCGCCGTCGGGCGTGGACAGGATGGTGAAGTCGATGTCGGGCAGGTAGGGCTGGACGTGGTTGCGGATCCACTGCGCGTCCTGCTGGGTGTTGACCCGGCAGGGGTCGATGCCGACCGGCCTGGTGTCCTGGTCGGTGACACCGTAGATGAGCAGTCCGCCGCGGGTGTTGGCCATCGAGGTGACGTCCTTGGCCAGCTCGTTCCACTGGCCGTCCCACGGGGGCTGCGGCAGGTGTTCCTTCCAGTCCAGGTCGTCGGACTCGGTAAGACGGTTCTCGGCAGCCTTCTTGACTATGTCGAAGGTGAGCGGGCCGGGCGGGGTGCCAAGGTGCTCGTGCAGTCGCGTCCCAAAACGGGCCATGTCCGGCACCCTACGGTGCAGCACTGATACCGTCGCCAGCCCGCCCTCGTCACGACGCTTGCTGCCAGATGCGGGACCCAGAGACGACTTTCACGGAGCGGTCGGTCATGCCGCTGGCCTCGGCCAGGGCCCCGAGTCCGTGAGGGCCGGCGGCCGTGGATGTCCTGGCCATAGGACATGAGATGGCGGATCTCATTGTCGATGGTCTCGCCTGCGGCGGGGAATCGCCGAGACCAATCAGCAGAGGGCCTGCCTGGAGCTCATCACACCGAGCTCCAAGCATGAATCCGTAGTTATCAAGCGCCTGTTCGGCCTCTTCGAAGGCATCTGGGCGGTCAGGTGTTGCACCGCTTCTTGAGGAACTTCGGCTGAAGGTGCGATAGCAGTCGCGATGCACGGTCATCTCCACCGGTCCCGCATTGGTCAGCTGGTCTTCGGATTGGCCCTTGGCTGCCAGGGGGCTTGAGCGCGGGCACGCGCCGCGGCGGATGTACCGATGTATTGCTGCAGCCAGCCGTGCAGGTGGGGCAGAACATGCTCATGTAGTCCTTCTTGTTCACAGCGGCGCCCGCTGTTGCGGGCAATTGCTCGGGCCAGAGGGCGGAACGCTTCTGGTGCCGTGCGGGTCTGTCGTTCTGCGTGTTCGCGCCATCCGTCGAGCGCCGTGCGGTCTTCTTCGAGCATGTAGCCCGTCTGATAGAGCTGTTCGCTCATTGCGACAGGGACGATCGTGCGACCGGACTTGTTACTGAGGTTGACAATGATGTCGATGCCCGGTGGGTCGAGGTCACCCCATGCTGCCAGGGGTATGTCGGGCAGATGGGACAGGAACAGGGCCAGGGCATCGGAGGCGTAGCCTTCCATCCAGATGCACAGCCATTGCTCGGGGACGCTGGTGCGGCTGAGGGCCTGGAAGGTCTCCTGATTCTCGATGAGGAGGACGCCCTCGGCCTGGATGTCCAGGGTTCCTTGGGTGGCGGCTGCCCTGCCAGGCAGGTCGACGAATGGGCGCGCGGCGGAGACGTCAGCAACCAGGCTCTGCAGCTTCCAGCTGGCCGGGCCGAGCATGCGGATGCCGGTGTCGGCCGTGTAGACGGCGTCGGAGAACGGCAGGCCGACGAGATGGCTGAAGGCGGTTTTGGTGGCGTCGGTCCAGCGTTTGCTGCCGCCCAGGGCGCGCACAGCCAGCTCGCGTTCGCCGAACTTCCAGTTGCGGGCGCGTCCTTGGAACCATTCCGCGGCGGCGGTCAGGGCGGTGGCATACGTAACCCAGGTGCGGGTTTGAGTGAGTGAGTCTTGGGGCGGTAGCCATGAGGCGGGCTCAGAAAGGGCGGTAAGCAGTTTGAGCTCGTTGGCGAGTTCGGGGATCGGGCTGATGCGGACGGCCAGGGTGGAGCGGGCACGTTGGATGTCGGCCTTCTTGACGATGCGGCGGTAGCGGGCACGTCCCCGGTTGGTGTGCAGGGGTCCGCCGACCGCAATGAGCAGTTGGCGCAGGGGCAGTACGTAGGCGCCGTTGAGCAGGGCGGTGTTGGCTCGGTCGAGGCGGATGGCGGACCCGCTGAGGCTGCTGGTTCCAAACAGGTCGACGAGATCGGCACGCTGTCTTGGGGTCATCGTGAGGCTCATTTTGCGGTCGAGCTGTCCGCCGTTGGCGATGCGGCGGCGGGCTGCTTCACAGAAGGCGCGGCCGCCGGGACTGTCGGCCCAGCGTGCCAGTGCCTCGGGCAGCTCAGGCCTCTTCGTCATCGGTGTCCTCTTCGTCGGCGCCGTCGTCGTCGGCGTACTCCTCGTCGAGGAGATCCTCGTCGTCGTCTTCCCAGTCGAGGCCGGCTTCGGCGGTGGCGTCTTGGCGCAACGCGGGGTCGGGCAGGGCATGGCGCTCGGCGCCGTCCCACAGGATGGGCGTGGTCAGGACTCCAGGGAGTCCCTTGTGCCGGAAGAGCTGGTAGGTGGCGACCTTGGGGACCTCTTTGTGGAATCCCCATTCGTCGTGGCTGGCAAGGACGAAGTCCAGGTCGAGATGGGTGAGCAGGGCCATGCAGCGGCCACGCATCTCGGCGTCGATGCCGGCGAAGGCTTCGTCGAGGTAGATGGGGCGCGGCGCAGTGGGGGCGGCACCTGCGTAGTGGGCTGCGGCCGCGACGAAGAGGGGCAGTTGCAGGGCGGCGGCCTGCTCGCCGCCGGAACCGCGGCGGTGTTTTTGGTCGCTCTGGTCTGTCCACTTCTGGGCGGGGCCAGCCTTGTGGCGGATGCGGATGCGGCTCCAGGCGCGGTAGTCCAGGGCTTCCTTGAGGTGGGTGCGCCAGTCGGCGCTGGTCTCGCTCTGGCGTGCGTGCTCGACTCGGTCGACGAGGAAGTGGATGAGTTGTTCACGGGCTCCGTCGGCGAGGTGCTCGGTGGACTGGCCGTCCAGGGCTTTGAGGGCCGCCAGGACTCCCGGGTCCTGTTTCGGGTCTGGCTCCCAGATGAGCTGGAGGAGGTGCCCGGAGGACGTGGGTACCTTTTTCAGCAGGGTGTTCATCCGCTCGATGAGGCTGGCTGCCTCGGCGCGGCGGCGGCGCAGGTGGTCTCCGAGGCGTCCCAGCAGTACCTCGGTGAACAGTTCTCGTTCTTCGTCGCCGAGGAATCCCTGCCGGCTGTGGATTTCATTGGCCATGATGTCCTGTGCCTGGGGGACGCTGTGGCTCTGCCCGTTGTGCAACAGGGTGACCAGAAACAGCGTGCCGTCGTACTGGGCGCGTGGGCGCCAGTCGGGCCCGGTGAGTCTGTTCTGCAGGAGCCGGTATGCGCTGTCGGCGTCGGTGCGGGCTTCGTTGCGGGCGGTGTCGCTGCACGGTTCGGCGGCCAGTTGGTCGATGGTGACGCGTGCCTGTGCGTGCACGGCCTCGTCGTCCTGTCCTGCGATGGTGTTCACTGCTGCCAGGGCGAGGTAGCCGTGGGTTTCCAGACGACGGTAGTCCTTCACTGCTGCGCGGAAGGCGGAGTTGGCCTCGTCGTACTCCTGGCGGGCGCCTGTGACGGCCTGGTTCAGGGCGCCGACGTGCTCGGAGATCTTCTTGCCCTCTTCGTGGTTGCGGTCCAGGCCGGCGGCCGTGGTGTCGCGTTCGTGGGTGGCGGTCCGGAGTTCGGCCAGAACCTTGTCCACGCTGGCGCCGGTGTGCCGCTGACGGACCTCGAGCCGCTCCTGAAGGTCGGTGTGGGCGGTGCGGGCCTGTGTCACTTCGCTCTCGCGGTCACCCAGCTGTTTCTGGGCCGTGGTCAGGCGCCGGGTGCAACGGGCGGCGGCCTCGGTGCGTCGCAGGTGCTCCTGTGCCAGGTAGAACAGCTCGGTGAGACTGGTGGTGTAGAGGCTCAGGGCATGCTGCTCCTTCTGGATGGCCTGCGCGTCGGGCTGAATGCCGCGGGGGGAGGCGAAGTCGTCCAGGATCCTCTGGGTCGCCTGCCAGGCGTCGTGCCGGGCCTGCTGTTCTTCCCTGGTCTGGTGCATGTCCTGGTCAAGTTGCTTGAGCGCGGCACGCGCACCGTCTCTGGCCTTCCGGGCTTCGCGCACGGTGTGGTCTTTGTTGCGCGTCTCCCTGCGTTCGGCGTCCAGGTCGTCACGGCGGCGGCGCGTGCCGGCGATACCGGTGTCCGCGGCGGTGAGTTGGCTGTGGAGCTCGCCGAGTTCGTGGTCCAGTACGGCCAGACGCCGTTGGCGCTCCGCTGCGCGGGCCGTGGCGCCGATGTAGGCCGCGGTCGTTCCCTGCGTGCGGCCGTGGACCGGGCCGATGTGCCAGGTTCCGTCCGTGCCGATGTTCGCCCGGTGGCCGCCCTCGGGGCCGTCCAGGGCGATGGAGGCGAGAAGGTCCTGGATCACCGCGGCCGGGACAAGGGGGTGCTCGACGGGGCGTAGGACGTTGGCCAGAGACCGCTCCGGGCGGCCGGTGGGCCCGGGAGCCGGCAGGATGGCCTCGAGAGTGTCGGCGGACAGGGCGCGGCCTTCTCCGGTGACCCAGGCGTCGAGGATCCCGGATGCGAGGAGGGCTGCTTCCAGGTCGGCCTGCTGCTGTAGTGGCAGGCTCGGGTGGAACTCCAGGAGCTTCCACAGCGGAGCGCCGTCGTCGAGGTCGGGTGTACGCGTGCGGCGTGGGGTGAGCGGGTGGGGCGGTGGTGCGTCCCTCTGCGCGGCAACGTGATCGCGTTCTTCGCTGACTTCCTGATGGCGGCGTTGCAGTTCTTTGCGGGCGGCTTGCTGGTGGGCAAGGATGTCGGCCAGGGCCGTTTCGACGTGCTGGCCGTGCGCGGTGACCAGCTCGGCCAGGGTGGGTCCGGTGTCGTCGCCGAAGGCCGGAACGGCGGCGGTCAGGTCGGCGAGCTGTGGTTCGCTCAGGCGTAGTTGTTGGCATCGCTCGGCCCAGTCCACGAGGAAGGCCTGCAGCTGGCGGATCTGCTGCTGGAGATGTGCTTCGTGGTGGTCGCTGGTGGTCTTGGCCTCGTCGAGGCGTTCGAGCATGCGGGCGCAGGCTTCTTGGGCGGCGTCGCCTTTCTCGCGGGCCTGGGTCACGTCGGCGGCAAGGGTGGCGGCGCGGGCAAGGAGCCGCTCGCGTGCCTGAACATGGCTGGTGAGCGTGCTGCGGGCCTGCTGGGGCTTTGTGCGCAGCTGGTCGCGGTGCTCATGGTGCACGACGTGGAGTGCGGTGTCTGCCGCGCGGCTGTCCACGGCCTGCTCGGCCGTCTCCAGCTGGTCGGCGGCTGTCTGCAGGGCTTCTTGTTCCGCTTGGAGTTCATCGTCGGCGGTGTCGCGGTCTGCGAGAGCTTGGGCGTGACGGGATGTCGCCTGCTCCAGCAGCAGTTCAGCTTGGGTCTTTTGTTCTTGGAGAGCTTTGAGCAGCCCGTGCTCCTCCATCTCCGGTCTGGAGTTGAGCTCTTTGATCTGTGCGTCGAGGGCTTTGAGACGCTGGTCCAGCTGTTGGCGCAGGTCTTCGTGCGTGCTTGCCCGCCGGCGGGCGGAGGCGAGGTCGCTCTCCTTGGTGTGCTGATTGTGGGCTGCGCCGGCGCGGGCTTTGCCGCTCGTCACCAGATTGCGGGCTTCGTGGTGCACGACGCGTCGGGCCAGCCGGCGGTAGGCGGACAGGAACGCGTCCACATGCTGTTTGTCCTCAGTGTGGGCTTTGAGGTCTTCGCGTTCGCGGGCAAGCTCGTCGAACTTCCCGGCGAGGTCTTCCAGGAGCAGTCCACTGACCGGCGGCAGGCCGTCCCTCAGGAGCAGGCTGAGCTTGTCTGTCGTCAAGTCTTCGCTCAGCTTGGGCCTGCGCAGCGTCAGCAGGAGCTCCACCAGGGAGGCGAGGCGGCCGGCCGAGAAGCCGAACAGTTGCCTGGCCAGGGCCATGCGGTAGTCCTTGGCGGACGTGTGGACCTCGTCCTCGCCCAGGATGGCTGTCAGTTCGGCCTGGTTGTGGGGTCGGCGGTTGGGCCCGTAGAGGGAGAGGTCCGCACCGACGCGCTGCGGGGTGGTGAAGAACCACTTGCTGCGCAGGCCGTCCTTCTTCGTCTCCAGCGCGCGCATGCCGATGCCCACGGTCAGGAATTCGTGCTCTCCGGCATTGGTGACACGTCCGTATTCGGTCCACACATAGCTGATCCGCTGGGCGTGCCCGCCGTAGAGCAGGTTGTCCCGCATGGGGCGGGCTGCGTTCCCGAAGGGATCCAGGCGGCGGGCCTGGAGAATGCCGTCGAGTAGCAGCGGGCTGGTGACTTCCAGTGCCTTGGTCTTGCCGCTTCCGTTGTGGCCGCGCAGGATCAGTCTTCCTCCGTAGAAGTGGAAGATCTGTTCCTCGTACTCCCAGATGCCGATCAGTCCCATGCGCAGCGGCTGGAAGCGGTGCCGTTCGGGGATCGGCAGTTCGTTGTGGAGGAGTTGCTGAAGGGCCGGGTCGGTCACGGCCTCGTCGGTCTCTTGCGTCATTGCTCTTCGCTGGTGGTCGGCTGCTGCAGGTCGTGTGTGCCAAAGAGCATCAGGTCATCGCCCACGGGGCGCAGGCCCTGGCCGGCGGGGGCGCGGAAGCGGGCGAGCGCGGGCCGGCACTGGATACCGCCCTGGACGGGTGTGATGAGGCCCAGCTGGCTGAGGAGGTGCAGGCTGGCGTCGAGTACGCGGGGGGTGTCGATGGGCTGGCCGTTGATGTTCGCTACCAGCTTGCTCAATTGCTCGGTGAGCTGGGCGGCGAGGTCGTCGAGTTGAGTATGGGAGACGAAGGTGCGGCGAGGTTGGCTGCTCGCGATGTGCATGCACAGCTGGTCGGCCATCGCCAGCGCGGCGAAGGAGGCGGCGCTGGACTTGGGGAACTCGATGTCGGAGAGCTCTTCGTCGATCACGGCGGCGCCTTCGGCGCGCACCTCCACGCGGGTGTCCAGGCCCAGCCGCACCGCGGTGAACAGGTCGTCGCCGTGATCGCGGACGACGTCGCGCTGCGCGCTGGGCAGGTCGTCCCAGTGGACGACGGGCTCGTCGACCAGGCGGCGCATGAGCGTGTGCCGCAGGCCTTCCTCGGGTGTGCCGCCGTGGGTGGGGCCGATGTCGAGAAGCGCTTGGGGGCCATCTGCCTGAGACGGTGGGACGGGGCTGGCCAGCATCAGGGCGGCGGTGCGGTGGTCCACGTCGTACAGGGCGTCTCCGGTGCCGGCGATGTACTCCTTCTCGTTGCTGCGGGAGGTGGTGCTCTCGCCGCCCACTGCAGCGAGTACGCCCTGCTCGGTTAGCAGCCGCACCATGGCGACCAGGTCGACGCGTTCCCGGTGGTGGGTGGCGTCGAAGCGGCGCAACCGGCTGTGCGCGCTGGTGAGGGCTGTGATCTTTGTGGTGAGTTCGCTGAGGACGGTCTGTTTCCCGCATTCTCCTAGCACGGCCAGGATCAGGCAGTAGAGGGCGCATTGGCGGGCGGTGGGGGCGGGATGGCCGTGCGGGTCGGTTGAGGCCGGCACTTTGAACAGGCGCAGGCGGTCCCGTTCGACGTGCAGCCGCCATCCCAGGTGGCGGTCGAACCAGGCACGCAGTTCGGCCTGGTGGCGGCGGGCCAGGTCCAGAGTGCGGATGTGCCGGCCGCGGCGGTGCAGCAGGGGGCGCATGAGCAGGGCTCTGATGACCGTGCTGCGCTCGTGGGCGGCGTTCGGGTCCCGCTGGTTCATACCGCTCTCCCGGTCAGGCTGACGGTCAGTTCCATGTCGGCGATCCGTATCCGTCCGCCGCGCATCGTCACGTAAGCCGGTGACACGTGCGGGGCCGGGCGCAGGGTGATGGCCAGCCGGCCGTCGCTGGTGGTTGCGCGGCGCGCGCCCTTGCTGTCCTTGGGTGTGGACAGCGCACAGTCCAGGCAGCGCAGCAAGACGTCGGCTTCGGCGTCGTCGAGCTGGCCCAGGTCGGACAGGAGGATGCTGCCGCGGTCGGCGAGTGCTTGTTCCGCGGTGGTCTCGAGGTGTTGCTGTTTGCCGAGCTCGGCGGCCAGGAGTCGCTTGGTGTGGCGGGGGGATCTGATGCGGGGTGCGGGTCCGGGCCGGGCCCGTGGTCCTGCGGCTCGGTAGGCGGCCGAGATGGGGGCGGGCGGGCTGTCCCACCAGCTGGCTTCGGCAAGCACGTCGACGTCGTCGTCGAGGAGGCGGGCATGGCCGAGGTGACGGGTGCTGTACATACCGAAGGCGGTGCGCCACAGGGCCGACACGCCGCTCCGACCGTTGTCGTCGTCCACGGCGTCAAACCAAGTGGCGAGCGCGACGAGATCGGCGGTGCGGTCGACGCGCCGAAACCGCTGCTCGTTGATCTGCCGGATGGTCAGCAGGATCTGGTTGACCGCGTCCGAGGCGCGGTCCTGGAGTGTCTGGGCGATGGGCTGGCGGTCTGGGCCTTCGAAGAACCAGCTGCGTACGCCCGACCATTGTTGGCGAAGGCGGTCGGTGTCGCGGGCGATGATGTCTTCTTTGGCGACGCCCAGCTGCGGGGCAGGGTCCAGGGCGGCGATGGACTGCAGGTGGCCTGTGATTCCGGCGGCTTCGGCGCGGTCGATGTAGCCGGAGATCAGCGGTCCGTTGCGACTGAGTGCCAAAATGAAGGTCTGCAGGTAGTCGACGACCACATGCTTGTAGGCGACGAATGCTTCCACGTCGAGCTTTTCACCGACCGCGAGGGAGCGGTTGAGTCCCTGTACGAAGAGTTTGGCGTTCTCGGTGAGTTGGGTGAAGCCGCCGGCCAGACGACCGAGGGCACGGTTGGCGCCGGCCAGATCGGGGGGTGCCGCCTCCACGGCAGTGACCAGGATGGAGAGCGCATCGAGGACCTCGGGCAGCATGGTGGACTGCAGCGCGCCGGTCGCTCCGAGTTCGTGGTCGATCGCGGTCAGGGTGCGATGGAGCTGGGCGCCCGCGGGGGTGAGCTGGTACAGGAAGTCTTTGCGGATGAACTCCTGTGGTGTGCTGCTGCGCCGCAGATTGTAGATGCGGTCGACGTTGCCCCAGGTCCGGAGTTTGTCCAGGAGCCCTTCGATGGGCGGCATGTCGGCGAGCAGGGCGGGGGCGGAGGAAAGCCGTTTGGCTACCTCTGCTCCGATATCGGCGGTGGGCAGGTGCACGCCCAGGCGGGCCTCCTCCTCGAGCAGCACGTCCAGGGTCAGCCGGTAGAAGACGGCCCGGTCGTCCGTCATGTAGCTGACGAGGGGCATCTGATGGGCGAAGCCATATAAAGAGGTCATGGATCCTGAGCAGGACGAAGTCGGGCTGGCGCGCAGGGTGTTTCCCCCGACGCACAGCGATGAAGCCGTGAACTATGTGGCATCACAGATAATATGGGCGAAGAATATCTTCGGGTCAGTGTTTCACTGGATGTGAGGGCAGTTACACCGATCTCGGCTGCGACGCGGCTCAGGCCTGCTGTAGCGACCGTGTGTATAGGGAGTGAAGCTTCCCCAGCGGGCCGACGGTTCAGCCAACGGTTGGCCATGGCGGTGAGGACCATGGAGCCGACTGTTGCCCTGCCCGCTGCAGGAAGGACTCCATGTGAGGTTCGCCGTCTACCCTAGGCGGCCTGACAATCCGCTGCCGCCATGATTCCGACGAAGATCACCAGTACGATCGTCAGGGAGGACGTAGCAGCCACTGCGCGCTTGGGCTACCGGCGGTCGCCGACCTGGGCGCGTACAAAGTCGATCAGAGAAGAGAATTCCGCAGGATCGTGCGCCTGCACGTAGGCGCGGCACGCGTCGCTGGCGACTGCCGTCTCTTCCAGCATCAGTCGGTCCGCGAGGGCCTTGGCGTAGTCGTGATGGTCGGCGACACCGGCGAGGGCTTCGGAGACATCCACGTTGAAAGGCTCATTCGCGAAATACTCCTTGACCGCAGGGTGGCGGAAGACTTCTTTCTCCGGCGGCAGGCTGCCGGGCAGGGTCATGACGCCGCCGGTTCCGTCATGGGGCATGTCCCCGTCGCTCAGACCCACTGCACGCCGTTTCGCGTCTGTCAGCAGCTGGACCGCAGCGGGGATCTCCTGGCCGCCGCCGATCTGCAGGAAGCTGCAGCCTGACAGCAGATCCGGGTCCGCTAGCCGGAAGATCCAGCTGGTCAGGCAGCGTGCGAAGGCGTCCTCCACGCAGATCGTGATGC
The DNA here is from genome assembly GCF_040645475.1 of Streptomyces sp. NPDC046759. Taxonomy (NCBI): domain Bacteria; kingdom Bacillati; phylum Actinomycetota; class Actinomycetes; order Kitasatosporales; family Streptomycetaceae; genus Streptomyces; species Streptomyces sp. NPDC046759. The sequence continues at coordinate 95,980 of NZ_JBEYYJ010000031.1, forward strand.
CGTCGGGGGTGCGGCCTTCCTTCTGCAGGTGCGAGTCGATCTGGTACGTGCTCAGACCGTGCGTGGCCGTCACGTCGCCTGAAGCTGTGCGTCGTAGGTAGACGACTGATTCCCGGCCCAACTGTCCCAGGGTTGCGGAGCTGTGGGTAGTCAGGATGATCTGGTGGCCACGCCGGAGAGCGACGTCGACGAGATATTGAGCGAGCCTCACCTGAGCATCGCCGTGCAGCGATGTCTCCGGCTCCTCCAAGAGGATCAGGCTCCTGGGCGGCGCCGTCTCCAGGGTGTTGACCATGTAGACGACGCGGCCTTCCCCAAAACCCATGTGGTTTTCGGAGTAGGTCCGCCCGCTCCGGCTCGCCATAGCGAGTTTAGAGGACTTAGTGGTGGTGCTGACATCGGCGAATCCCAGTTGCTCGTAGGGCAGTCCAAGGATGCGTGCCATGTGTGCGGCAGCCTGCGCATCCAGTTGTCGGGTCTCCCCCAGCACCAGTGTGCGGGCCCCGTAAACGGAGAGATCACGCCGCTCGACTTTGGGGATGAACTGGGTGAAGCCCAGGTAGTACGTTGCGCGGTCAGGCTGGCGTTTGTAGCCCGACCATTCCTTGGTAGCCCGCTTTACGGTCAACTGCTGCGGTGCTGCGGATCCTTCAGTCGCATACGAGTAATGGGCCTCGGCATCGGCGGTGAACGGCTCCGGGTCTGCAACGGACACGGGAAAGAAGTGAGCGACGTAGTAGCGCGACCAGGTGTGGCCGGCTGGCTGGCGGAACGCGCACGCAGCGAGCTGGGCGAGAGTGCTCTTCCCCGTGCCGTTCAACCCGGAAAGGGCGGTGATCGGGGAATTGAACGACAGCGTGAGGTCCGGAACCCCCCGAAAGCCCCGGACCCTCATCGACAGCAGCATCGCCCCGAAGTTCACATAGCACGCATTTGTGAACTTCTTTCCCAGCTTGCGCACGCGATCGTCATGACTCATTCACACATCATCCCAGGTCCGGTGTCCTCCTCCTTCGGTAGGCCGGTCTCTGCGTGTGCCAGGACCCGGGGCCGCCCTCACAGGCAACGAAGCGGGCGCGGTGCGTGAGCGGCTGCTACCCGCACGCCGAGGGTGCAGCGTTCTCAAGACCGCCAACCTCGCCCGCTACATCAAGACCGGCGAGGGTGCGCACGCGCTGGCAGCCGCAGATCCGAGCCAAGGCGAAAGAGGCCGCAGCCACCACGACCGGCATCATGATCGATGTCCAGGCCCGGTTCGGCTACACCGCCGCCCCCGGCAGCACCGACCAGGCCCGCGTGCGCCACCTCACCCTCGCCCTGCCGCCCCACCACGCCGCCCGCCTCCTTCAAGCCCAGGAAGCCGGTGTCGATGAGGACGACCTCCGGCAGATCGCCGCCGAGGCCCTGGGCGAGGTGCACTTCCGCGACAACGGTCGCCGCGCCCACGGCCTCGAAGTGGAACTCAACGACCTCGTCGACCTCCAGTTCGAGCTGTAACCGGCCGGGAAGGCAGGGTCCTCGTCGTCCAGGCTGTCTTTCGTCAGTTCGCTCCACTGCTGCTCGCGGGCCAGTCACGCGTCCTTGTCCTGCCAGGCCACGCGGAGTTTGGGCCGGCGGCACCCACTCCTGCCAGCCTTCCGCTTCCTCCGCGACGAAGCGCACTTTGACCCGCACCGGGCGTTGCGTGCCCATCTTCAGGACCTCGACTTCTGCGGCGGGTCCGTGGCGTGGCGCCACCCGGTGCGCCCACCGCTCCCCCACGCCCACAGGCCCTCTTCTCCTGGCCAACGCCTTGCCACTATCCTGCTCCTGATCACACGGCATGAGGGTGAGCTCCATCAGACCTGCGCCCCCGTAGCGGCGGAAGAAGAGCCAAGTCGAACGTGTTCCCGCCCGTTGGCCAAGGGTCTTTGATGCCGGCGCGGACTTCGGGCCCGGATGCTCGATTCCAGGAAGAGCGCTCTGTGGGGCCCGTCGGGGTCAGGCAGCGCGCTCGTAGGTGGTGCCGGTCCCGAAGACGTCGTCGAAGGGTAAGGCCCGCTGGCTACTGACCAGGTGGTAGGCGCCGTTGGTGGGGTGGAGGGTGTGGAAGCTGTTGTAGAGGACTTCCGCGGGTGTCAGGACATGGAGGTCGCCCAGGACGTAGTACAGCGGCACTGGCGCGTGCACGCCCATGAATTGCAGGCCTGCCGGGGCGCAGTTGTGGGAGATGGCGTAGTTGCGGGAGGTGGTGCTGGGCATGCGCGATTTGGCGTCTATGGTGACGAGTTCGCTGCCGCGGGCTGCGATGAGGTCGGGGAAGTAGCGCAATGCCGAGGGTGTGTGGCGCAGGGCTTGCTGGATGGGTGCCGGGTAGGTGCCCTGTCCGCAGGGGTGGACGGTCCAGCCGCGTGCTTCGAGTGCGTTTTTGACGGTGTGTTCGTTCTGGTCTCCGATGGTCTTTCGTGCCAGCCAGTCGGTCACTGCTGTGCCTCCTCGTCCGCAGCTCTCTTAGCGTGGTACGAAGTGCCACTGTTTTGTATTACCACCGTAGCGGCTATGATGCCGCCATGACGGAGTACGTTGACCCACGTTTTCGTCCCACGCTGTGGCCCGGATCCGCCATTCCGGTCCCACCCCTGACGCGGCGCATCAAGGACGTGCGCGTCAAGGACGACTGGATCCTGTGGACCCCGGCCCCCTTCGACGACCGCCCGGCCGTGGAACTGCCCGAGGACTTCTATCTGCGCGAGCTGATGGAGCTGCGGGCCGACGACCTCGAGGGGGCAGCCCGGATGATGGCAGCCTACGGACCCCTCTTCGGCGCCGACCGGGACGATCTGTCCTTCGACAACGAGGAGGTGTACTACAAGGTGCAGGACATCCCCGAAGCCGACAGCGAGCAGCAGCCCTACCCATTCGGTGTACACCGCGATCTGGTGGCCATCTACGTGCGGACCGCGCAGGACGCGATCACGACATGGCTGGCCTGCCAGCGTGAGGGCGGCCTCGAAGAACTCGTCCGACCGCACGTCACCGAGGAGACGCTGAGCGACCTGCGATCACAGACCCAGCACCGCGAGCAGCCCTGGCCGCAGTCGCTCGAGGAGCTGCAGGAGGTCCTCATCGACGCCGAACTCGCCTCGCTGGAGGAGGTGTTGAACCGGGCTCTGGGGCGTTTCAGTATCGGCATCGGTGATCTCTCCGACCGTTACCCCACTGTCTACTCGGTGGCGTTCCTGCAGCTGTACAACCACCTCGTGGAAGGTGCCACCGTCCACCACTGTGCCAACGAAAGATGCGGCCGCGCCTTCGTCCGTCAGCGCGGCCGCGCCGCATACCGGCAGCACCGCACCACCGGAGTGAAGTACTGCTCCCGCGAATGCGCCCGCGCCCAGGCGCAACGCGAACTGCGTCGGCGCCGCAAGCAAGAGGCCGGCAATCCCTGAGCGGGCTCGCCAGGCCGCCGCATTCGCCTGGTCGCTCGACGCATAGCGGTGCACACGACGCAGCCGAAGCGCTAGCGACTGGTCTCGAGGTCGTTGAGGACGGCGAGGACCGGGCCCCAGCACATGCCGACGGTGTCGCGGTCGGGTGTGACGCCTCGTTCTTGTTGTTGGCGCAGGTGGACGAAGTTTCGGTAGTCACGGACGATCTTCATGAAGTCGTGGGCGTCCATCTGGATCCAGCCGCGGGACCGGGCGGTGTCGAGCAGCAGGGAGAAGCTGGTCCGTTCGGGAGGCACGAGCTTGCCGTTGGGCAGGACGAAGCCTTGCAGCAGGGTGGGGTCGCGGTGGGTGAGGACGTCCAGGAGCAGCGCTTCGACGAAGCTGCCGATGCCGATGAGGGTGAGGCCGTAGGCGCCGTGCTGTTCGCAGATCTGGGTTTCGGTGACGCGTTCCATGAGTTGCTGGAGGAAGGCTTCGCTGCTGACGAGGGGGCGTATGCGGGCTTCGAGGTCGTCGGGGATGGTGAAGACGGTGGTGTGGCCGTCGGTGCCGGGCTGGCCCAGGACGGGGCGTCCGGAGACGTAGGTGACGGTGAGCTGTTCGGGGGCGAGGTGGGTGTTGAGTGTCTGGCGGACGAGGTCGGCGGAGGCGAGGCCGTCGTCGTATTCGAGTGGGTCGCAGATGCGGCACAGCAGCCGGCTGACGGCGGCCACATCGTCGGTGCTGGTGAGGATGTCGGTGAGCCAGGGGATGCGGGGTGAGCCGTCGTACTCGGCAGGGCTTGGCCATCCGGCGCGTTGGAGGAGTTGGGTGAGCTGGTAGCCGCGGCGTTCGAAGGGGCCGTCGATGTCGACGATGAGGCGGGCGACGCGTTCGAGGGTGAGGGGGTCGAGGGGTTTCACTGTGGGGTCTCCCTGTCTGCCGTGTGCTGGGCCTGTTCGAGGGCGCGGGTGAGGCGTTCGACGATGACGCGGCCGCGTTTTTTGAAGCCCAGTTCGGTGATGGCCTGGTTGATGCGGGTGTCGCGGTCGAGTTGGAATCCGTCGCTCAGCAGCCAGGACGCCAGGGCCAGCAGGTCGGCGTCGGAGTAGTCGCCGATGCGGTCCGCGGCGGGCAGGGCGGGGCGGGGGCGGCGGGCGGCTGCTGCCGGAGGCGGGGGTGCTGCCGGGGCGGGCGTGGGGGCGGGATCGGCGGGGGTTTCGTCGGCTTGTTGTACGGCGTCACGCCAGGTGGCAAGGAGGCGGTCGATTTCGGTGTTGGGGTTGGTGAACCAGTCGGCGGCCCAAATGCGGTGGAAGCGCCAGCCGAGTCGTTCCAGGTGTGCCTGGCGCAGGCGGTCGCGGTCTCGGGCGCTGGGGGCACTGTGGTAGCGCTCGCCGTCGGTTTCGACGGCGAGGATCATCTGGCCGGGGCGTTCGGGGTGGCCGAGGGCGAAGTCGATGCGGTAGCCGGACACGCCCCACTGCGGTGTGACGGGGACGTTGGCGGCTTCGAGGGTGGCGAGGACCTGTTGTTCGAAGCCGTTGAGGTTCCAGTCGGTGCGTGCGGTTCCGGTGCGCTGGAGGTCTCCTCCGTGGGAGCAGTACTCGAGGAAGGCGCGCAGCAGTTCGGGGCCGCGGTTGCGGGTGTTTTTGAGTTTGCCGGGGTCGAAGTCGTGGTGGGTGAAGGAAGTGACGACGGTCATCGACTGGCGGGCGCGGGTGATGGCGACGTTCAGGCGGCGCTCTCCGCCGTCGTTGTTGAGCGGGCCGAAGGACAGGGAGAGCCGGCCGTTGGCGGCTTTGCCGTAGCCGATGCTGAGGATGATGGCGTCGCGTTCGTCGCCCTGGACCTGTTCGAGGTTCTTGGTGAAGAAGCGGCGCCGGGGTCCGGTGTCGGGGCTGAAGAACTCCTGGAGTTCGGGGTGGTCTTGGAGGGCGTGGCGCAGGGCGAGGTTGATGCGGTCGGCGTGGCGTTGGCCCATGGTGATGACGCCGAGGCTGAGATGGGGGGTGTGGGTGGCGTGGTCGAGGGCCAGTTCGACGACTCGTTCGACTTCCTCGGGGACGGAGCCGCTCTGGCCGGGCTGGGCGTGACCGTCGACGGTCTCGAGGCGGATGGGGCTGGTGAGGGTGGTGCCGGGGAAGGTGACGAGCCGGTCGTCGTAGATGGTGTGGTTGGAGAAGGCGATCAGGCGTTCGTCGCGGCTGCGGTAGTGCCATTTCAGGGTGTGGACGTGGGGCAGGCGGCTGCAGAGCATGTCCAGCAGTGACTCGTAGGCGGCTGGTGGCGCAGAGTCGTCGAGGTCGTCGTCGGTGTCCTCTTGTGTGCCGCTGAGGACTCGCTGGAAGAAGGTGGTGGGCGGGAGTTGGTGGGGGTCTCCGGCGACGATGACCTGCTGGGCGCGCATGATGGAGGTCATCGCGTCGTGCGGCAGGACCTGGCTGGCCTCGTCGAAGATGACGACGTCGAACAGGCGGGTGGCGGGCAGGACACGGCTGACGACGAGGGGCGACATGGCCCAGCACGGCTTGGCGGCCAGCAGCACGTCAGGGGCTTTCTCGACGAGTCTGCGCAGCGAGAGGTGCCGGGACTTGCGGCGGGCTTGGGTGCGCACCAGGGTGTTCTGGTCGGGGTGGGCGTCGCGGACCTTGCGGAGCCGGACGGCGACCTCGTAGCGGACCCGGCCGGGGTTGCTGTCGCGGTGGATGAGGTCGTTGCGGCGGAACTGCTCGACAACGTGGTCGTGTTCGAGGCGAGTGAAGGAGCGCAGGTAGGCGGAGCGCATGTGTGCCTCCTCCAGCACCGATGACCACCACAGGTAGTCGAAGGTGGCCACCGCTGTGTCGGGGTCGGCGTCCTTGTGTGCCAGCTCGTCGAGGAGGCCGCCGAGCCCGGCCGCTCCGAGGCGGTCGGTGAGCTGGTTGAGTTCGGGCATGCGCAGCAGGGTGTCGCGGTCGCCGTCGAGGCGCTGAATGGTTTTGTCTACGTCGTCGGCAGGAGCGGTCTGCCAGCCGTCCCAGCGCACGCACAGGGCTATCGCGGCCAGACGGCTCTGCAGATCCGTGAACGCGGTCAGGGCGCGAGTGAGTCCGGGGACAGTCCAGGGGGTCGCATTGCCGGTCACAGACAGCGTCTGCCAGCGAGTGTGCTGGTCGGCCGCCTGGAGGAGGGCGGCGTGCAGCGCGGGGCGTTCGCGCAGACCGTCCTTGGTCAGGCCACGCGCTTTTTTGATCAGTTTCCGGCGGTTCCACCAGCTGATGTCCTGATCGTGCTCCTTGCGCCATGCGCGGCTCGCGGTGGCGGCGATGAGATCGTCCAGGCCGGGGGCGAAGACGGCTGCTTCGAAGCGGGCCAGTGTCGCGGTGACGTCCTGCAGCAGGGTGAGTAGGACCTGCCATCCCTGGAGGTCATCGGCCGGGCGCAGGCCTGCGGTGTCCACCAGGCGGGCAAGGGTGCGGCGGGTGTCGCTCAGTGCTGTGCCGGTGAGCTGGTCGAGGCCGGCCACCACGGCGCGCAGTTCGTCCTCGGTGCGGGCCTGGGTGTGGGACCAGGGGGATTCACCGCGGCGGATGGTCAGTCCTTTCTTGGCGACGAAGGTCCGCAGATCCTGCTCGGTCCGGCGATGGTGCTCGCCGTGGAGGTGGCGCAGTGCGGAGCCGCGCAGACGCAGGCGGGTGTGGTGGGATGACGGGCAGCCCATCAGGTGGGTGATCGCCTGGTGAGGGCTCACCTGCCAGGGATCGAGCGGCTGATGGAACTCCTGTATGTGCCGGAGGGTTTCCTCGCGGTAGTGGGCCAGGCCGGTGTGCAGGTCACCCGGGCGGGGTGGGGCTTGCTGGCCGGCTCGTTCCAGGGCGTCGTGCAGTTGCTGAGCGATCTGACGGCGGCTGAGTTTGTTCCCGTGGAGGTCGAAGACCAAGCCATCCAGGTCCACGGTGGCGAGGCTGTCGGTGACGGCTTCGATCGCGGCGCGTTTCTCGGCGACGAACAGGACGCGTTTACCCAGAGCCGAGAAGGTGGCGATCAGGTTGGCGATGGTCTGACTCTTGCCCGTTCCCGGCGGCCCTTCGATCACCAGGTGGGAGCCGGACAGAGCGGCGCTGATCGCTTTCTGCTGGGAGGCGTCCGCATCGAGAACGAGGTACTCCGACTGGGGCGGGATGTCGTCAGCGCTGGCCGGAGCACGAGTGCCGGTGTCCTCGGCCAGGGCACGGTTTGCTTCCTGGTCACCGGCCAGAGCGGCGATAACCGGGTGGCTGGCCAGCAGTTCGGTGGCGTTGCGCAGGTCCTGGACCATGGGCAGCCGATCGAAGCTGAAGACGCCCGCCACAATGCGTTCTTCCAGTTCGGCCGTCAGGTTGCTGCGTACAAGAGCGGCCTCGAGGATCCCGTATGCGAGGTGGATGCGGTCGTCGGGATCGGCGCACTCCTCCAGTGCGGTGGACACCTTGTCGGCGAGCGCTTCCATGTCGCCGTCCATGCCGTACTGACGGCTGAGCGCGTACAGCAGCACCGGGTTGATCTCCGCCTCGCCGACTACCTCAAGGACGAAGTCGTTCTCGGACGCGGTGCGCGGCTGGATGGCCAGAGGCTGCAGAAGCAGCGGGGCGCGCAGCGCCGACACAGGGGTACTCCCGCGCGTGGGCGGCGGTTCGACGCGCAACAGGCCAAGAGCCAGACGCCCGGCCTCGATGCCCTGTTCCTCATCGAGCTCCACCATCCTGCGACGCAGGCTCCGTGCCCGGGTGCAGGCAGCACTATGGTCGGTGGTATCGGGAAACAGGCTGTTCAGGCGGGTTTTGCGGCCGGCCAGGAGCGAGGTCAGCGCCTGCGGATGAGCGTCGGTGACATCCATCGACGCGGTCTTGGTGTCCTTTAAGTGGAGCAGCGTGTTGTAGGGCCCGAAGTCGACCAGAGCATCGGCCCACCGTTGTGCCTCAGCGGCCACTTTCTCCTGACGAGCGTGCCGCGCTATGCCATGCACGTGTCACTCCTTGGCTGGTGCGTGCGCCGAACCCGGCCCACCGCGCACCGGAGCCCGCCCCTGCAGGCGAACAGGTCAACGTATGAAGCCCAAGGCACCTTCAGGCAGGGGGCGTTGGAGCGCGAATAGGGTGTGAAAGAAGCGTATACGGCGCACCAGGGGCGCCCGGAAGACCGAGCTCCGTTCCCTCGCCGCCCGCCGTCGGCCGATCCGTGGCCGGCAAGAGGACTTCCACCAAGGCCGTCGCGGGACCAACGGCACCGGGCCCGGTCCAGCCTCTGCCGGACATGGCGACGGACCCGGTGCAGCCGCGCGGATGGCTCGATGCGAAGCGGCACAGCGATCGTCAACGGCTACGCCGGACCGGTCCGGCTCCAACCCCGCTCCACTCGGGCGGAGGATCGGGCGCCTGGTCCTGGACGGGAGACTGAGACGGGCCAACATCTGGTTACCCCGCAAGCGTGTCACCCTCGTCGCGCGCTCCCGCCACAGCTTCCAACTCCCCGCTGACGACGGTCTTCGGACGATCTTGAGCTGGACTCGCATCACTCATACGGCCACGCTCTTCCTGGAGGGCCGTTCAGGCGAGTGGGGTGCCGTCGAGGTAGTGGTTGATCCATGACAGACCGCCCAGGTCGAGACGCTGGCGTGTGCGAGTGACCGCTACATAGGCCAGGCGGGCTTCGGCATCGTCGATGGGGTCGGGGGGCCTCGTGGTGCTTGTCTGTTCGTCGGTCGTGCCGTCGTCGGATCGGGCGAAGTCATCTGCGATGAGCACGCGGGGCCATTCGCGTCCTTTCGCCTTGTGGGCGGTGGAAACGGTGACCTGGGCGTGCTGTTCGGGTGCGAGGTGGGCGAGGGCGGTGAGGATGGCGTCGGGGCCGTGGGTGTCGATGAGGTTGACCAGGGGCTGCAGGTCGCGGCCGGCCGGGTCGTGGGCGGCGTAGTCCTGCAGGTCGCCCCAGCAGGAGAAGAGGATCAGTTCGGGGTGGTGGACGTGGCGGCCTTCTTTCAGGTCGCGGGCCGCGAGGGCCAGGGCCTGCAGGCTGTCGCCTCCGCCGGCGAGGGCGACCTGGTGTCCGGCGTTCATGAGGGTCATGACGTGGGCCATGGCGCCCATGTTGGTGCGGCACAGCACGGCGTCCGGCCGGCTGACGGGACCGAGTTCGGTGGGCACGGCGGGAGTGCCGGTCAGGCGGATGGGAGCGTCGGCCAGGCGTAGCCAGCGGTTGGCCTCCGCGGCGAGGTCGGGGCCGAAGCGGAAGGACTGGGACAGGGTCAGGTGGGTGCCGTCGAAGCCGGTCATGATGTCCTTGGCGCCGCGCCACTGGTAGATGGCCTGGGCGGAGTCACCGACCATGACCAGTTGGGCGTGGTCGCGCTGATTGAGGAAGATCTGTTCGACGACGGGGTTGGTGTCCTGGGCTTCGTCCAGGAGCAGGAAGTCGGCGTCGATGCGGGGGCGGGTGAGGGCCCAGATCTTCAGGTAGTGGTCGTGCTCGAAGCGGACAGCCCCGTCATCCGGGTGCTGCAGGTCGGTCCAGGCTTTGCGGGCGAACGGCACGATGTGGGCGGCGAGTTCGGCGTGGAGGTCGGGATCTTCCAGGCCGCGCAGTGGGGGCACGTGGTGGGGGGTGACGGCCTCGTCGGCGGTGTGGCAGAAGCGGGCGACGGTACGCAGAGTGGCGTTGGACAGGGCCCTCTGCGTCACCTCGCGCTCGCCGAGGTGCAGGTGCTTGGTGATGCCGAGGGCCTGGCCGGTCTGCCAGGCCGGGCGGCGAGGCGCGTTCAGGCGGCGGGTGTAGCGGTGGCCGACGGCTGCGTAGGCGAGTGCGTGGGCGGTTTTGCACTGGACGGTGGTCGGGAAGCGGGTGCGGGCGTCCTGGGCGACGGCCCGGTTGTAGGCGAGGTAGCGGCCGCGGCGTGTGGTGGCGTGGGCGAGAAGGGCGAGGGTGGTGGTCTTGCCGGTGCCCGCGCCGGCCTGCAGGGCCAGGTGGTCGCCGGTGTGGAAGGCGTCGGCGGCGGCGGTCTGTTCGTCAGTCGGGTTCATGCGGGGGCTGCTCCGGAGATGCGGGCAAGGGCGTGGCCGACGGCTGCCAGCAGGTGTGCGGGTGTGGTGCCGGCGAGGAGGTGCTGCACGGCGTGGTTGAGCCGGTCGGCCTCATGACTGGCGTGCTGGGCCAGCGCGCGGTGCAGGGCCAACTTCACGAAGTGTTCGGGGCTCTGCCCTGCTTCATGAGCGGCCTGGCGGATCGTGGCATGGACGGCGGGGGGGGAAGCCGAGGTTGAGCAGGACCTGTCCGCTCGCGTCCGGGTAGTGGGTGGTGATCACGTCCGCGGGAAGCCGTGTGGCCAGGTGCTTGCGTAGCCGGTGTGCGGCACGGCCGGGGGTTTTGGCGTGTACGAGAGTCATGAGGCGGCTGCTGTCGTGGTTGGCTGCGAGCGGCCAGTCGTGGCTGGCACGACGCAGCTCGGCCGTTGTCAGGGGCCGTGTCAGCACGATTTCCAGGGCGTGGTGCGCCGTCACCGGCCCCCCAGCCCGCGTGCCGGGGTGTGCGGCAGGCGGGTGCGGATATGCGCCGCGTGCAGAAGGGGGTCGAAGACCTGCCAGTCGGCAAGGGCGAGATCCGGGGCGGTTCCGGTGGCGTGGGCGGGGCAGTGCTGGGCGCGCCAGCGCAGTTGGTCGGTGTAGGGCAGGTGGCTGAGGTCGTAGACGGCCATCGTGGTGTCGGGGAGGCTGAGTTGGCCGTGGTGGGGGCCGGTGGGCAGGAGTCTCCAGCGGCCTGCCAGGTGGCCGGGAGCGAGGACGGGGTGGGTGCAGCGACGTCGTTCGCGGGTCTGGGCGACGCAGCGGATGTCTTCGAGGGGACTGTGGCCGAGGTAGCTGACGAGGAGGATCCGGACGATGGGGAGGGTGGGCTGTCCGGCCTCGCCAGCTGTCTCAGCAGCCGCGGCCTGGGAGGGAGGTTGGGGTTGGGGGGTGAAGGCGCCGGCGTCGATGAGACGGCGGGAGTGGACAGCGAGGTCGCGGCGCAGAGCGCTGAGCCGGGTGTGTCCGGTGTGGGAGCGGGGCGGCTGACTGGGGCAGAGGACAGCGTGGGGGATGCGGCACCATGCGCTGCCGTCGTCGTGGGGGTGGGCGATGCCGCCGCCGATGTGCCAGCGGGAGGACGCGGGGGTGCCGACGACGGCGACTTCCGTAGGGTGCAGGGCGATGGGGCGGTCGTCGTGGCGGGGGTACCAGTCGATGCGGTTGCCGCAGTGGCGGCAGCGGCCGCTCTGCCCAGCGCGTAGGAGCCGGCTGGGGCTGGTCGGGGTGATCTGCAGAGCGCGGCGGCGGGGGACGTGGCGGGGGCTGCCGTCCCAGTGGCGGTCTGCGGGCAGGGGGTGGGGGCGCATGGCGGTGACCGTGCCAGGTGACGCGCCGAGGGTCGGGGGCGGCTTTCGGTGATGTCACACGATCAGCCCCACCCATGAGAACGGCCGCCCGAGGCATAGATCAATCGTTCGATGCCGTCCCGCCCGGGCGGGTGATTCTTTCCGCGGCCGGTGAGCGGGGTGGCGGTGCGGCCGGGTCAGGGCTGAGGCGTGCCCGGGACGGGGTGTCCCTCGCACAGGGCGGTGAGGAAGCGTTCGATGGGGACGTCGAAGGCGTGGGCCAGTGCGTGCCAGGTGGTGATGTTCCCGGTGCTGCGGCCGTGTTCGAGGTCGATGAGGGTGCGACGGGCCAGCCCGCTGCGTTCGGCGAGTTCGTCGTAGGTCCATCCGCGTTCGCCCCGCAGCCGCACGAGTTCGACGCGCAGCGCGTTGAGGTTGGGGTCGGGCGGGATGATCGTCACCCCACCATCCGACGGTGCAGACCTCTGCCCCGTCAGTGCGGGTTTCTGCACTTTCTTCCCGGGGAGGAGCGCGCGACTCTGGTGCAGGGATCTGCACTACCGTGCGTCCGGCCGGAACGCCTGACCAAAGCGTTCCGGCCCTACGGCACGTGCAGACGGGAGGACGGTCGGCCGATGAGGCTCGGCGGTGCCGCGGTGCGGCGCATCTGGACGGTGGAACTTCACCCGCGGGCAGGCGGGCCCAACCTGGTCTGCGCCCAGTGCACCGCCCGCACGCCCGCATGCGCGGCCGCCTCCGCGCGCTCCGCCGCCCTGGCCCATCTGGCCTGCCACGCACGCGCCGACGCACTGCCCGGGCACCTGCGCACCTGCCAATGCCGGGCCCAGGGCTGCCACTGGCATCCACGCCACCGCGGCTGTGCCGGCCCTGTTCTGCTCGCCCTCACCCAGGGGCGCGGCGGCCGCGCCTGGCGGCTGGCCGACGCCTGTGCGGCCTGCGCGGCCGCGACCAGCCACACTGCCGTCGTCCCCGACACTCAGCTCGGCAGTCCCCACTCCCCCGCCGCGCCGGTGCCCGCACGTGGCCCGCGCCGGCTCGGGGCCGAGGAACGCCTGCGAGTGCGGGAGACGCTCACCTACCTCGCCGCCGCTCTGCCTCAGTTCACCTCCCCCGCCGCCCGCCTCCTCGCCGTCCAGTGCGCGCTGCGCGCCGATACCCGCGGTCGCACCCGCCTGCCTGCGGGCCTGCTGCGTGGCATGCGTCTGCGCGGGCGCAGGGAAGTCTGGGAGGAACTCGCCCAGGGAGCCTGGCTCAAGTGCCCCAACCTCAGGGCTGCGCCAGTGGAGGTAGAACTGCTCGACGCCACCGTTCTGGACCAGATCCCCGGCAGGCGGGCGCGCTGCCGCGCCGCCCAGTGGGCGCTTCGGCCTGCGCCATTGCATCTGCCCAGAGCTTCACCGCCTGCGCTGAGGCTGATCGCTCTGATTCTCGCCACGCACATCACCGGCCCTGCCCCACGCGCCGTCGACATGGAGGTGCTCACCCGCCTCAGCGGCCACTCTCGGCAGCAGATCGCCGAGTTGCTCGACCGACTGGTCGCTCTACGGGTGCTGACGGCATGGCGTCAGCACCGGGACACCGAGGATGTTCTGTGTGAGTACTCGTCTGCAGCGGGACGATCCCTCCCATGAGCGAGCCGCCGTAGGAGTCGTGCAGCAGCCGGCGCGTGGTGAAGTCCCCTTGGTCCAGGACCCACCGGCCAGATCGTGTGGCACCCATTTCCCACGCCCCCAACTCCCGTCGCATGCTGCCGCTGTCACGTTAATTGCCACCTGTGACAGCCCGAGGGGCGGACAGGCGGCCGCGCTGTCACCGGGGCAGTCTGACGTGAGGCGGCGGTATGTCGGACGGGGTGCTCGGGTCTGATCTGGCCAGCGTCGCTCTGCTCCCGCTGCCGGCGTCATGGTGCCGCATGTGAGCCATCGTCCTGGCACCGGTGAATGCAGCAGTGCTGCCTCCGGCGCCTGGTCGTGTCTGCGACAGGGCGGCCGTCCGCAGGGGCGACTGAGCCTCGAAGGCCGGGCGGAATGCACTTCGTTGCCCGGCCGGGGCGCGCTCGGGCGGCCTGCACGGTCAGCTGCGGATGCTGCTGTCGAGAAAGCTGAGGATCATACGCACGGTGTCGCGGCTGAACCAGGCGGTTGTGGGGTGCTGCTCGAGGATGTCCTGGATGTGGAAGGTGACCTTGGCCCAGTTGCGGAAGTTGCCGTGGCAGGCGGCGTCGTTGATCCACATCAGGTCGTCGGAGGCGACGTTCTGCCACAGGGCGTGGTACGAAGGCATCAGGGCCACGACTTCCTCGGGGGTGAGCGGCTGGTACTGCTGGTAGATCGGGATGCGGGAGAAGAGGCCGGAGCAGCTGCGGATGCGCTGGAGGCAGTTGTCTCCGCCAGCGAGGATGATGGTCAGCTGGGTGCGCTTGTTCTCCCAGAGGGTCTGCAGGTACTCCAGGGATTTCTTGGTCAGGCCCTGGGCTTCGTCGCAGACCAGGACGCGGGGCTGCTCGGCGAAGACCTGCAGGAGGAGTTGGTCGAGTTCGTCGCCTTTGGGTGGCTCGCCGGGCAGCGCGAGTGCGCGGAAGAGGGCCTTGCGCAGGGTTACGAGCGGGGCTCCCCTGTGGCATTCGAGCCAGAGGGTGTTGTCGGGGGCGAGGTCTCGCAGGCTGGTGTTGAGGGCGAAGGTCTTGCCGAGCCCGACGTCGCCGTGGATGCAGAACAGGGCTTGGGCCTTGATGATGGTGGTGAGGTGACGTTGGGTCACAAGTGAGGCGGTTGTCGGCAGGTTGGTGGCTCCAGCCAGACCGAGGTAGTGGTCGTTGGCTGGGGCGGTGGTGTCAATTGTGTGGTTCATCGGTGGGCTCCTCGGGCGGGCTGGACAGGGGTGCGGGGTTCCAGGAGGCAGTGGGGTCGGGCAGTGGCGGGAGCAGGGGGGCAGTGGAGCCGGGGCGGCTTTCGGTGGGGTTTTGGGTGTTGTTCCAGGTGGTGGTGGGGTCGGGCAGCGGGATGAGGTCGGGGCGTGCTTCGCTGGCGAGTTCGTCCTGACGGTGGCCGTCGAGGAGTGCGGCCGCCTGCTCCTGGGTCATGTCGCTGACCGGGCGGGGGGTGGTGGGGACGGTGTCGGCCTCCAGGCGTTCCTCGCGCTGGCGGTTCGCCTTGTCCAGGGCGGTGCGCAGACGGTTGGCTTCGCGTTCGGCGGCACGCCGTACCGCACGCCGCTCTTGGGGGCTGGCCTCGTTTTGCAGGACGGCCGGGCCGAGGTAGGTACCGTCCTTGGCGTCGAAGAGTTCGACGGTGCGTTCCTGGCGGGGCATGTAGCGCAGTACGACTTTGGTGCCAGCGCGGCCCTGCATGTAGGGGGCGAGGTAGTGGCGTTTGCCCCAGTGGACGCCGTCTGAGTTGATCGTCAGGGGGGTGGGGTGGGTTTCGAGGGTGAAGAGGAGGTCTTCGGGGTCGGGGTCGTAGATGGGGGTGAGGTCCTCGCGCCACAGCTCGTAGGGGGTGCGGTTGTCGCGGGTGCGGATGCGGTGCTCGTAATTCCACTCGTGGACCCATTCGAGGAGGATGCGAATGAATGCCTCGTAGGTCAGCAGGCGTTCATCAGGGTCCTTTTTGGTGCGCCGGCTGGTTCGGGGAGCGTGGACGAAGCCGGGAAGGCCGGGGAAAAGCATTGTTTTGACGGCGCGGTTGAGGGCTTCGACGGTTCCCTTGAGCTCTGGGTGCCTGGGGGGCAAGTCGACGAGGCGGACACCGAGGATCCTGAAGGCGGTTTCGACGGTGTCGCTCAGGAAGTCTTTGCCTCTGTCGACGCGGACCAGGCCGGGGCTGCCTCCGAAGGGGCCGTGGTCGCCTCCTCGCAGGACGGCGGACCGGATGGCGAGGAGGATGTTCTCCCGGCTGGGGGTCTGTGCGGAGACGGACAGGCCGCAGATGGCGTCGCTGGCGCAGTCGATGAACCAGGTGATCCAGGGTTTGCAGCGGTTCCCGTTGACGTTGATCCAGACGCTTGCTTCGACGTGGTCGCCTTCCCAGGCCTGGTTGCGGTGTCCGATGTCGCGGGTGAAGTGGACGTCGAATTTGCGGCGTTCTCTCTCGCCGCCGCGCAGGCCGGCGAGGAAGCCGGGGGTGTAGGCGGTGGTGACGGCGCGGTGGAAGGTGGCGTAGGAGACGGGGTTGTCTCCCAGGTGGCCTCTTTTACGCAAGTTCCGGTAGGCGGCGGCGATGTTGCCGCAGAAGAGGGCGACTGCGTCGCGCATCACCTGGGTGAGGGTGAAGGAGTCGGGGCGTAGGGGGGTGTAGCGGTTGTTGTGCTGGGCGGCGTTGTCCATCCACCGGCGGACGCTGCGCGGGTGGACTCCGAAAGTCTCTGCGACGGTGGTGATGTGGTCGGTGGTGAGGCTGTTCTGCTGGGCGAGGAACATGAGCCTGCTGACGGCTGCCCGGCGCATTCTGGTGTCACGCAGCGGCTGCTCGATGGTCACGAGGTGTCCTTCCGAGGGGACGGCTCTGCCTGCATGTGGTGGCGTGGGGGTCAGGCGGGGGCGAGGCTGAGCAGGCCGGCACCGTAGGACTGGGCGCGGCCGATGCCGCGGCAGATGCTCTGGGCGAGCAGGCGTGGGTCGGTGATGTGGGCGTGCCCGTCGAACTGGATGAGCTGGTGGTGGAGTCCGGGCTGGTGGGGGGTGTGCGGGGAGCGTTCGAAGGTGCGGGGGGTGAGGCTGATGTCGGTGAGGGCGAGGCCGGACTGGTTGGCTCTGCGCTGCCACCACTGGGCGGCGTCGTGGCCGTGCAGGGCGGTGGGGGTGCCGCGGCTGTGCCGGATGCGTCCGTCGGGTCGTCGGCCGCAGGGGGTACCGGGGAGGTGGCGGACGGGAACGGCAGTGATGCGGTAGCGCACGTGCTGGCCGGCGGTGAGGGTGTGCAGGACGGGGGTGAGGTCGCGGGCTGCAAGGAGTGTTCCGTAGCGGGCGGGCAGGCCGGCCAGGTCGGGTGGCTGGGTGGTCTGGACGAGCAGGGTGGGATGGTCGTGGTCGGTGTCGAGGCGGAAGAGGAGTCCGGCGTCGCGGCGGGGGTGGGGGCTGGGGGTGCCGGGGGTCAGGCGCATGAGGGTTTTGTGGAGTTGGACGCGGTCGGCGAGGCCTCGGCGTACGGCGTGGTGGTCCGGGTTGAGCCGGATGCAGGTGAGGGTGGCAGTGGGGGTCATGGCTGCTCCGGGTGCATGTAGGCGGCGAGGGATGGCAAGGGGTTGGGGCCGGCGTACAGGGCGGCGGGCAGGGGGATGCGGGTGCGCCACACGCTGCGTGGGTGATGACGCCGTTGGCCGGGGGTGAAGTCGACGGGCTGGTCGCACAGTTCGTACTGGTCGATGGCGGTCGACGGGTCCGGTGGGGGGTCTTCGTGGATGAAGTCGACGTTGACGGTGGTGGTGTGAGGGCGGGGCGGGCGGGCGAGGCTGAGCGGGGTGCGGCGGGTGAGTTCGTCCATGGGGTCGGTGACGGCGGTGGCCAGGACGAGGGGTTCGGTGGGGACACAGGTGCGGCGGCCGAGGTAGGGGGCGTTGGCGGGGTGGCGGAGGTGGCCGGCGATGGTCTGCAGGAGGGGGGTGGGGCCGGTGACGGCGACGGTGAAGACCGCGTCGGCGAGGTAGTGGCGGTGGGAGACGAGGGTGGATTCCGCCTCGGGGCGCTGGGGGCCGCCGCTGGTGGACAGTTGCCTGTGGCGGGGGTGGCCGCCGCCGACGGTGTGGAAGTCGGTGTGGGGGGTGCCGGGCCGGTCGATGCGGATGAAGAATCCCAGGTCCTGGTAGCGGGGTTGGCCGGGCAGGTCGGTGAAGGGGGTGAGGGCGTGGTGGGGTTCGCGTCCGGCGCAGTTGGCGAACATGCCGATCAGGGCGGAGCGGGTGGGGTGGGGGGCGGTGTCGCGGTCGTGGAAGGCGGCGCTGGTGCCGAAGGCTGCCAGGGGGCCCGCGAGGCGCAGCAGCAGGGCGCTCATGCGGCAGCCGTCGCTGGCTCGCCGCCGGTGATGTTGGCGGCCGCGTTGGCGAGGGCTGCGGCGATGAGGGCGTCGAAGCTCTCGTGGCGGGTGCCGAGGTGGGCTGCGTCGCTGCTCTGGGCGGTGGCGTAGCCGTGGCCGACGAGGTCGCTGGTTCCGGTCAGCTGGTGCGTGATGCCGGCGCATGTGTCCAGGGCGTGGTAGCTGGGGGTGAGGTAGCCGCCGCGGGGGGCGGCTTGCACGGGTTGTTCGAAGGCGCTGGCGTAGTTGACGGGGCGGCCGTCGCGGACGGCGTAGGCGACCAGGTCGGGCACGGTGTGGGGGGCGGTGGAGGTCTGCTTGGCGGGGAGCACGGTCATGATGGCCGCGCGCATGAACAGGCCGACCAGGTACAGGACTTGGTCTTGGTCGCCGTCGAGTTTGCGGGTCAGGTCGGTGAGGTTGACGGTGGTGAACCGGTAGAACACTCCGCTGGTCAGGAACGTGGTGTCCATGAAGGCGCTGCCGCGGTCACCCGGGTCGAGCCAGTCGTCCACCGCGGTCACGAAATCCGGCTGCAGATCGCTCTTGTGTGTGGTGAGGGCGGGGGCGGTCTGCACGGCGCTGGGGACGTCGGCGTCCGTCAGGCCGGCGAGCATGCGGCCGAAGAGGTGGATGGTGGCGGTGGGCCGGCTCAGGCAGGCGGCCACCTTGTCGGTGGGCAGCAGGGCAGGCGGTTTGCTGCGGCCGGGCTTGGTGTCCTCGCCGTCGTCGGGCTCCTTGTTCCGGAGGCGGGCCAGGCCCTTCCCCAGGGCTGCGCGGTGTGCGGTGCACAGTTCGGCGAGGTCCTCGACGCTGGAGTCGGCGGCGACCAGGAGCATGGCGTTGGTGCGGTGGCCGTTCTTGGGGTCGGTGTCCAGTCCTTTGGCGGTGGCGGAGCGGGCGATCTGCCCGGCGGCGAAGTGGGCCAGGTCCTCGGGCCAGCCTGCCGCGCGCAGCTCCTCGGCGACACGCGGGGGCAGGTAGCGGGTGCGGGTGGCGGGTTCTTCGAGCGTGTCCTCGAGTGCCAGGCGCTGCGGGCGTCGTTGGGTCTGGGCGGGGACCATGATGCGTTTGGCGTTGCCGACGGTCATGGTCTTGGGCACGTTGTGTTGGTCCCGGTTCAGGCAGGACGGCGGCCGGTGCTCGAGGAGGTGGAGGTCGAGGTAGCGGGTGTGCATCACAGCTCCAGGAGGGTGTCGGGGACGGTCAGGTAGAAGGAGTGGCGCCAGCGGCCGGCGACGTCCAGCGGGTCGAAGTCCCACTGGGCGAGGTCTTCGAGCAGCACGGCGAAGTCGCATTCCCGGCCGAGGTGGAGCAGCCGCTGGATGGTGTGGGGCAGCCGGGTGTGCAGCAGGTCGGCAGAGAGCACGCCCATCACTTCCACTTCGCGCTGCCAGCCTGCGGCGGTGCGGGGGTGCGCGCGGGCGGCGTCGGCCAGGGTGCGGCCGAGGTTGGAGCGCAGCGCCCAGTTGTCCGGCGGTGACGGTTCAACACCTTCCGGGGGGTCGTCTGCGGCGGGGGGTGCCGGCGGGGTGGAGGGGGTTGTCTCGGTCCAGTCCGGGACGGGACGTTCCAGGGCGATGAGGGAGGCGATCGTGTAGTGGGCGCGGCGGGCGCCGAAGCCCTGGCAGGGTTTGACGAGGTAGGCGTCCATGCGCGGGCATTCGGTGGGGGGCTGGCCGCGGCCGTTCTCGAGGCGGCTGCGGATGCGCGGGGTGCGGCACAGGGTGCGGACGTGAGCGACGAAGGCGTCGTAGTGGCAGCGGCGTTCGTCACGGCTGGGCATGCGGTCCTCCCATCGGGCGGGGCGTGTCGTCGGGGGCTGTGCCGGCGCGTCGCAGGCTCTGCACGGCGCGGGCCAGGGCCGGGCCGGCCTTGGGCAGGCGGTTGAGGGCGTCGCGGGTGGTCTCGGACAGGGACGTGATGGCCGCGGCGGCGAAGACTCCGTAGGCGGGCCGTGTGTCGTCGATGAGCTGCCAGAAGGCATGCTCGGCGCGCGGCCAGTAGTCGGCGAGGGCCTGGCTGGCCCACAGAGTGGCGCCTCTTTTCTCGCCGCCTTTGCGGGGGCGGGCTGCCGGGGTGAGGCCGGCGTTCTTCCAGGCCTGGTCGGCTTCCTTGCGCAGGGCGGCGCCCAGGGTCTCGGCGGCGGCGCAGCACTCGGCGATGCGGGAAGCCTTGACGGGGTCGTTCTCCTGGGCCAGAGGCCAGATCAGCGGGGTCAGGCTGGTGTACCAGATGCGGTTGTTGACCTGGCCTTCCTGGTCGAATCCGCACACCCATACCCGCAGGGCGGCGCGGGTGTCCTCGGGAAGGCTGTTGATTGTGGTGAAGGCCTCGGGCCGGCAGCCCGGCCGGTGTTCGTCACCGGCGAGTCCCAGCGCGGGCAGTGCCCGGAACGTGGCGTAGTCGGCGTCCGCGCGGCGCGGGCTGCGCCGGCGCTCCGCGGGTGCCGCGGAGTTGATGTCGTAGACGAGGTAGGGATCGGTGGCCTCCAGCGGGGGGTGCTGGGTGGCCCAGGTCAGGTAGGCGTCGGTGACGTGCTCGCCGCTCTCGTCGGGAATCAGGAGCGCGGCGTGCCGGGAGCGTCCGGTCAGTAGCCGTCTGGGCCAGGTCACCTGGGGCGGTGTCTGCAGCGGATCGGCGGCGGGCTGTTCCCAGGGGCAGGCGTCGCTGCCGGGGGCCTGGTCGTCGCCGCGGTAGGGCACCTGGTGCAGCAGAAGGGTCTCGTACAGGGTGCGGCCGCGGGGGTGGAAGGAAACGGTAGAGCGCAGCGGGCCGGCCTGCATCTGTCCGCTGCGCACTCCTTCGACAGTGCGTGCGGTGGCTCGCCCGGAGGGCCCGTAGTAGTGGTAGGCGAGCAGGTTCCACAGGGCTTCCCTGGTAGGGACGGGCTGGGGATCGGTGTCGGTGTGACGGGGGTTGAACCAGACGAGGTTGCGGCCGGCCGCGCGGCCGTAGATGAGGGAGTTGATCCCGCTGCGTTTGGAGCACTGGACGGCCAGTGACGGGTCCTGCCACCACGGGCGTAGGGGATGGAAGAGGTCGAAGGCGTCGGGGTCGGCGTCGAAGTAGGCGTGCACCGCGTCGGTGTCGAAGCCGTCTTCGCGTCCGAGCAGTTCTGTGCGGTGCTCCAGCCAGTCCTTGAGGGGCTGGTCCGGATCGTCGAGGTCGGTGATGGAGGCGCATATCGCGGTGAGGACGCGGTAGAGGCCTGACTGGGCGGGCGGCAGAGGCAGGGCCAGGTCGTCGATGCGGTGTGCGTCCGCCAGCAGGTCGCGTAAGCCGATGTACTCGATGTGCTTGCCGCAGCGCACCGGGATGCAGGGTCTCAGGTCGATCCGGTAACTCGGCGGTGGCAACACCAACACTCCTCTTCGCTTGCTGCCGGCCCGTACGGGGCCATGGCGAGGACGCGGCGCAAGGCGTTTGGGTAGAGCGGTATGGACGGGATGCGGCGTGAGCCCGCTCGGGCGGGGTCCGTGAAGGGCGGGGTTCCGGCGGCGGGAGCAGACCGAAGCGGCCGCTGAGACGAGAGCAGGGACACATTCCGTGACGAGCGATACGCACCGTCACATGGATCAAGGAAAGCATCCGCGGTGAACTGCCGTACAGAGCCTGCGAACTAGTGTGACCAACGGCTGGCGCGCAGGCCGGGGCGCGCGTCCAGGGGTGCTGCGCGCCGCGCACACCGCCGTGCGCCGCGCCCTGCTCGCAGGGACGGAGGGCGGCTCTCCCTGACGTACCGGCGCCGCGCCCCGGCGCAGGTGGACATGCTGGTGCTGCCTGGCGAGGAGGCCGTGCGCTGGTTGAGAGAGTCCTCGCGGCCGTGGCCATGGCACGGACTGTCACTGCGGGAGCGTGAGGCATCGGCGACAGGCGCTGCCGCACACGCCGCACACCGGCGAACGGCCCTGCCCGTGGCGTCTCGGTGCAGGAACGCGCGTCAGTGTTGCCGGGTCAGGCCGTTTCGGTGTGGATCAGACCCAGTTCGTCATCGATATGCAGCTGGTGGCGGCCGAGCCGGGCCGCCTGTGGGCGGTCCGGCTCGTGCGGGAGGAGGACGAGGTCGGCCAGCAGGGGGTGCTGTTGCCAGGCTTCGGGGCCCTGGTGTTCCTGCGCGGCGGCAGCGACCCAGGCGCTGGGGACTGGCACGGAGTGCTGCAGGACGGTGCGGATCGCGGCTGGGTTCAGGTGGGGTCCCTGGGGCAGGGGAAGTTGGCCTGCTGCGTCGAGGGTGGGCGGGCGGTCGCGGTGCCGGTAGCAGGCGAGGACGCGGCCGGGCCGGTCGTGCGGGCGGGTGGCTGCCTGGGCCGCGGTCAGCTTCTGGCGGTGCAGATCGGACAGGGAGGCGACACGGTCGTGCGGGGGCACGAGGTGGGTGCTGCTGGTGTGTTCCTCGGCCCGCTCTGCCGCCAGGTGCTGCTCGTGCAGGGCAGCGAGACGGTCAGTCCAGGTGGCCGGCCGGCCGGACTGGTGGATGAGTTCGACCAGGTGCTGGGCGTGCCCGGGAAGGGTGATCTGATGGTGGCCGGGAAGGGTGAGCAGGTGGGCGGTGGCGTGCTGGAGGTAGGGGTGTTCGGTCGTGGCCCAGGCGTCGGGCAGCAGGGTGGTGCGGTCGTGGTCGACAGGGTGCACGACGGTGAGGCGGGGACCGCGGGCCCGGATCCAGGGCGGACGCGGGGTGATGCCGGGGGGCCGCTCGGTCTGCCAGGTCTGTTCGAAGCGCCACAGCCGTCCCGCGCGCTGGATGAGCCGGGCCAGTGAGGTGAAGTCGCTGACCACGAGGTCGGCATCGATATTGAGGCTGAGTTCCAGGAGGCTGGTGGTGACCACCACCAGCCGCTCGGGGCGCGGACCGGTCGGGCCGAGCCGGGTACGGACCTGTGCCAGAGCCCGTTCGAGGTAGTGGCCGGGAAACCGGGCATGCACCAGCAGCAGTTCCTGCGGCCCTGCGGGCCACTCAAGGAACCGCTGGAGGTAGCGGTAGGTGTCCTGGGCGTCGGCGACCGTGGCGCACACGATGACGGCGCATCCGCCCAGCCGTGCCACGGGAGCGACCTCTGCGGCGATGCGGGCCAGCCGCTCCCCCGTTCTGGCCCGGCGTGCCGGGACATCGAGGCGCCGGTAGTGCGCCGGCCGCAATCGGAGAGTGACGGTTCGCTGCTGGGCTGCGGCGTGCTGGGTGCGTGCGTCGGCGGGGATGAGAGCGACCTGGGCGGTGGCGGCGTCGGCGAACAGCCAGCCCGGGTAGGGCACGGTGAACTCGTCTGCGCGCGCCATCAGATCGCGTCTGCGGTGGCCGGCACCGGCCAGGTAGGCGTACACGAGTTCGCGCGCTGCCTGTCCCGGCAGGGTCGCCGACAGCACCACCACCGGGACACGCAGGCTGCCCAGCCAGTGCAGCAGGCGGGTCAGGATGCGCCGGCTGAACGCGGTGAGCGCGTGTGCCTCGTCGACGATGACGCACTTGCCCGACAGGGACAGCATCCGCAGGGCGCTGTCGCGCACCGGGAGCACGGCCATCAGGGCCTGGTCGACGGTGGCGACGGTGAACTGGGCCAGCAGCGCACGGTCCCAGCCGCGTACCCAGCCGTCCGGGAGGATCCGCCGCCAGGTACCGCTCCTCCCGCTGTTCCCGGCTGGCCGGCAGCCGTCGGCCTCGTCGTCGTCCTCGTCGGTGTGCGGGTCGTCGCCGGTGCAGGCGGGGACGTCGCCGGGGGCGAGCATCTCGTCGGTGTAGGCGGCGTTCAGCCAGCTGTGGTTGTGCACGAGCGTGAGCACGGCCGGAGTGGGACGGTGAGCACGGAGATAGCCGCACAGCGTGTCGTAGGCGGCGTCCGCGGTGGCCGTGGTGGGCAGCAGAAAGCACAGTCCCCGGGTGCCGCACGCGTCGTTGAGGATACGGGCCGCCTCCAGCGCGGTGACGGTCTTGCCCGCGCCGGTGCCGTCGGTGACCAGCAGGATCCCCGTGCCTCGTGCACCGGCCAGTTGCGGAAGACGGTCCAGGACGGAGGCCTGCAGCGGGTTCGGGGTGCGCAGACCGGGATGCGCGGCGGAGAACGGCAGTTCCGGCAGTTCGATACGTGCCAGCCGTGACTCCTCCACCACCTCGCGGGCCTTGCAGCGGGCCCAGGCGAAGTGCTCGGCCGCACCATAGGCGGGCATGTCCGCCCGCGGCGCCCACACCTTGCGCTGGCTGGCCAGCCGGTCGGCGACCATCACCAGCCCGGTCATCAGCACTGCAGCCGTGACGGAAACCTGCCTCGGCGTAGCCTCGGCGCCCGTCAGATGCCGTACCTGCGCGGCGTAGCGGGAGCGGATCTCCTGCCACAGCCGACCGCCCAGGTCGGCCTGCACCCGCCGGGCGCTGGCCGCACCGTGCACATCGAGCTGCGGGAAACGTCCATGGTGACCGCCAGCGATCTGTGCCATCCGCACGGCCGGACTGGCATCATCCGACAGCTCGTAACCCATCTCCGCGAGGATCCCGACCAGGGCATGCGCGGAAGCCCGCTCATGCCGCATCAGCCTCCAGCGGCCCGTATCAGCCCGCAGCGCATCACTGACCCGTGCCCACGCCACCGGCTCGCACGCCTGGAAACGGCTCACCTTGCCCAAGTCATGCAAGCCCGCGATGAACATCACCACACGGCGGGCCTGCACCTCGCTCATCCCCAGCCCCACCGCGGTAGCACTGCGCTGCGCCCCGGTCAGCAGCCGGTCCCACAACTCCCCCGCCATCGCGGCCGTATCGAGCATGTGGAACAACACCGGATAGATCAACCCGTGCCGGGCACAATACTTGCCCCACAAGCACAGTGACAGCGCGTTGATGCGGCTATCTTCTACGACCCCCACGCCCGCACTCCCCCGATGACTCCGCCGGAACCCAACGCGGGCCTCCCCTACCCGCCCCATCCCGGCACGTGCCAGCCCCTGCCGACAACTGCTCGCTTGAGTGAATCGTCCCCGCGGAACGCATCCCCACCCGAGATGCGGACAGACTGTCCCAGTCACTCACCGCACCGACATCACGTAACGGCAAAGCCACCACACAACTCCAGGTCAGCAAGAGTCCACTCTGCGCACGCAGAGATGCACCGTGGCCGGTGCCGGTTCTCGTGCGGTTCTGATCGTCCACTCTGCGCACGCAGAGATGCACCGGACACCGCGCCGCTGCGATAGGCAGCCTCCACGTCCACTCTGCGCACGCAGAGATGCACCGACTTGGCCGTGGGGCAGCCAAGTGGTGATCGCGTCCACTCCGCACACGCAGAGATGCATCGCTTGCCGAGGACGACCACCTGATCCGGGTCCAGTCCGCTCCGCACACGCGGAGATGCACCGCCGGGCGAGACCATCGCCATCGCGTCGGAGACGCCCACTCCGCACACGCGGAGATGCACCGATCCCTCTCGGTCCCTACACCCCTGCACAGATGTCCACTCCGCCTCCCGCAGAGATGCACCGATCGACTCGGCGAAGGAGTTCGCTCTGCACTCGCAGAGATGCACCGCTGCGGCGCCGGGCGCGTGCCGACAAGGACGAGTTCACTCCGCACATGCAGAGATGTACCGGCCCGTAAGCTGCCGCAGCTGACCGCGCTGCAGTTCACTCCCCACACGCGGAGATACGCCAGCCCAGTACGGCCCCATACGGGAGGCCCATGTCCCTTCTGTACACGCAGAGATGCACCGGACACCCGTTCCCTGACGCCAGCAGGATGTGACTCCACTACGCACCAGCGGAGATGCACCGACACCGCACACGCTCACCGTTGTCCGGGCGCCCCCGGGAGGCTGGCCGCTCACCGCGATTGCCCAGGAAGTGCAGGCGTGTCGGCGAACGCGGAGATGCACCAGTGATCGTCGACTTGTCGCTGGGCACGTGGCGGTCCAGTCTGCACAACGCGGATATGCACTGATGGTGCGGGACGACACGTGGGCGCCCCTCGGGTCCACTCTGCCAGCCTCCCCGACCGGCTCGTGATCCAACAATGATGCACCGAGGAGACAAACGGATACTGAAGGATTCATCGAAGGTCCGTACGACCGGTCATGGTGGATCGACGCGTGTAACGAAGTGCAAGCTCAGGTCGGCAAGAGTCAAGTCCGCAAGCGCGGAGAAGTGTCGATGCACCGCGCTTCGAGTGCCTAGGCCACACCAGGCACTTCAGACCCCCGACCAAAATCAAATCTCTTGCGTGATTCGCGTCAGAATGTCGTGCGCTTTTGCATGACTTGCCACGCCCTCCCTTCGCGCAATGTCAGGCCACGGAGCCAGCACACTGACCCAACAGAGCTTTCTGGTTGACATTCAGATGAGAGAGATCTCGGACGTTTCAGTGCGAGACAACAGGTAGCCGGGGATCGCCGGTGCTTCCTTGGCTGTGGCGCTGGGTCCGGGGTTCGGCCGGGTTGCTGCTCCGCAGCCGTGACCGCCTCGGCCAGCGCTGAGTCCGCATGCCACACAGAGCGGTGGCTCCTCCCAAAGCCGCTACGCCGACCGCGTGAGCA
>NZ_JBEYYJ010000032.1:0-120281 GCF_040645475.1 Streptomyces sp. NPDC046759
GGCCGCGGCCGGCGTGGCGAACGCCGGGCCGCGGACCGGGTGTTGTACTCCTGCGACGTCGGCGGCCGGACGAAGGCGGCCGTCGTGGTCGCCAAGGACCAGAAGGGGTGGCCCGTTCGGGGCCCGGAGACGAACGCCTCCTGCGAGCCCGCCGAATTCCCCGCCGCGTTCGCGGCCGCCCAGGGCTGGGAGGTGTGGACGGACCGGCACGGCAGGCGGGTGCCGGTGAGCCGGCTCAGCAGCTCCACCGGCCCGGAACCCCGCGGTGGGCGGTCCGCCGCCCACTTCCTCGACCTGCTCGGTGCGCCATACGCCCGCGACCCCGACGGCGTGTCCGGCGCGGCCCTGCTCACCGCGCCGTACCGTGCCCACGTCCGCATGCCCGCACGCGCCCACGACAGCGGATACCACCGCCACGACCGGCGGTTGTGGCTCACCGCCGATCGGCCGACGGTGTAGGTCCGCACCCCGGCGGCGTCGAGGTCCGCACCCCGGCGGCGTCGAGGCCCGGCCACGGCCGGAGCACGGTGCCGGCTGCGACTGGCCGGTGCCCGCTCAGCCGGCGCCGTACACGCGCTCCCCGCCCACATAGGTCAGGGTCACGGCCGTCTCCGCGATCGCCTCCGGCGGCCCGGCGAACGGATCGCGGTCCAGCACCACCAGGTCGGCGAGCGCCCCGACGGCGACCCGGCCGGTGTCGTCCAGATGATTCACGTACGCCGATCCGGCCGTGTACGCCGTCAGCGCGTCCGTGAGTCCGAGCCGTTCCCCGGGCAGGAACACCGGTCCGGTGCCGCCCGGTTCGATCCGGTTGACCGCGACATGGATGCCCTGGAGCGGATCGGGGCTGCTCACCGGCCAGTCGCTGCCCGCCGCGAGCCGCGCCCCCGAGCGCAGCAGCCCGCCGAACGGATACTGCCGGGCGGCACGTTCGGGCCCGAGGAAGGGGATCGTCAGCTCGTCCATCTGCGGCTCGTGCGCGGCCCACAGCGGCTGGATGTTCGCGGTGGCCCCGAGCCGGGCGAAGCGGGGCACGTCGTCCGGGTGCACGACCTGGAGGTGGGCGAGGTGCGGCCGGGTGTCGCTCGGCCCGTTCGCGGCCCGGGCCGCCTCGACGGCGTCCAGTGCGTCGCGTACGGCCCGGTCGCCCAGCGCGTGGAAATGGCACTGGAAGCCCAGAGCGTCCAACTCGACGACGTACTCGGGCAGGTGTGCCGGGTCGATGAAGCTCTTGCCGCGGTTGGCGCTCGCGCACCCGCACCGGTCCAGATAGGGGTCCAGCAGCGCGGCCGTGTGGTTCTCGGCGACCCCGTCCAGCATCAGCTTCACCGTGCCCGCCCGGAACCTGCCGTGGCTCAACACCGCCCGCTTCTCCACGAGTTCGGGGAGCTGCTCGGCCCCCCGCTCCCGGTCCCACCACAGCGCGCCCCGCACCCGCGCGGTGAGCGAGCCGTCCCGCGCCGCCGTGAGGTACGCCTCGGCCGGGTCGTCCATGCCGAGGAAGTCACCGACCAGCGCGTCCTGCCAGGCGGTGATGCCGAGCGCGTGCAGATGCCGCTGCGCGTGCAGCAGCGCGGCCAGCCGGTCGGCCGGTGTGGCGGGCGGGGCGAGTCGGCCGACCAGCTGCATGGCACCCTCCTGGAGCGTGCCGCCGGGCTCGCCGGAGGCGTCCCGCTCGATCCGCCCGTCCGCGGGGTCGGGCGTGTCCCGGTCGATGCCGGCCAGCTCGAGGGCCCGGCTGTTGACCCAGGCACCGTGGTGGTCCCGGTTGGGCAGGTACACCGGCCGGTCCGGTACGACCGCGTCCAGCAGCTCCTTGGCCGGAGTGCCGCCCGCGAACGCCTCCATCGACCAGCCGCCGCCCAGGATCCACTCCCGCTCCGGGTGCGCGTCGGCGTATGCCCGTACGGCGGCCACGGTCTCCTCGGCCGTCGTCGTGCCGGTCAGATCGCACTGGGTCAGCTCCAGCCCGGCCGGCACCGGATGGACGTGGGCGTCCTGGAAGCCGGGCAGCAGCAGCCGTCCGGCGAGGTCGACCGCCTCCGTGCGCGGGCCGGCCAGATCTCGCAGCTCGTGGCCGCCGACGGCGGTGACCCGGTCGCCGGTGACGGCGACGGCGGTCGCGGTACGGCCCTCGGGAGTGAGGACGGGGCCACCGGTGAAGAGCAGATCAGCGTGCATGATGCCTTTCCTGGTCGGTCAGTTGGAGGTGGTGAGCAGCTCGGGCGACTCGGCGTCCGTGCCCGCGCCGGTGCGGAAGTACGGCGATCTGCGCACCCACTTGGCCCAGGCGGCCACCGCGAACCCGGACGCGATCATGGCGACCGGCATGAGCAGCAGGAACCAGCCGTTGTCCGCACGGAGTGCGAGGTGGTCGGCGGAGGTGTAGAACGACCAGCCGAGATAACCGCCGAGGCCCAGCAGGGCCAGCGCGCTCAGCGCGGGCAGCAGCACCGCCCGCACCCCCTGGCGCCGGTCGGTCCGCAGCAGGGAGCGGAAGCGCGCGGCGGCCGCGAGCGCGGTGAGCGCGTAGGACAGGGCGACGACGATGCCTACGGCGTTCACGACCGCGTCGATCATGTCGGCGAGGCGCGGGATGACCAGCGCGCCCCCCGCCACCACGACGGCCAGCGCCCCGATCAGCAGCGTTCCGGCCGCCGGTGTGCCGTACCGGGCGCTGACCCGGGACCACACCGGTCCGAGGGTGCGGTCCCGGCTCATCGCGAACATCCCGCGCGCCGTCGGGATGACCCCCGCCTGCAGCGAGGCCACCGCCGAGAACATCAGCGCCACGAGCGGCAGCGCGGCCAGCGGCTGGTCGGCCAGCCGATCCCCGTAGTACGCGAGCCCCTGTGCCCCGTGGCCCGCCAACTCCGACGGGGAGAGCACCCTTTGGAAGGCGACGGAACCGAGCAGGAACAGCCCGAGCATCGTCACCAGGGTGATGGTCCCGGCCCGGGAGGCGTCCCGGGGGTCCCGGACCTCCTCGTTGACGGTGAACGCCGCCTCGAAACCCCAGTAGCAGAACACCGACAGCAGCAGACCCTGTGCCAGCGCGGTCGCCGAGGGGATCGCGAACGGATCGAACCAGGAGAGGCTGAAGGAGTGCGGTCCGGTGACGATGCCGTAGCCGCAGAACCCCAGCAGGACCGCGTACTCGAAGACCAGCAGGCCGGTCTGCAGCCGGGCCGCTGTGCGGACACCGGTCACGGCGGTCAGGGTGACCGCGACCAGGACGACGATCCCCACCGCGGTCGTCTGCGCCGTGGAGTCCGGGTCGAGCCCGAGCGAGCCGATCCGGTGCAGGCCCGCCTCCCCGGCCAGCTGCAGCAGGGCCGAACCGGTGACGGCCGTGGTGTAGGCGAGGAAGGCCACGCTCGCCACGAAGTTCACCCAGCCCACCATGAACCCGAGCCAGGGGCTCAGCGAACGGCCCACCCACACATAGCCGTTGCCGGCGTTCGGCTCCACCCGGTTCAGCCGCGAGTAGGACCCGGCGATCCCGAGGACCGGCAGGAACGCCAGCAGCATGATGGCGGGCAGATGCGGGCCCACCACCGCCGCGGTCACCCCCAGCCCGATGCCGATGCTGGTGGTGGCGGCCGTACTGGAGGCGGCTACGGCGACGCCGTCGACCACGCTCAGGGACTTGCGCAGCTCGGGCCGCGCAGGGGGATCGACTCCGAAGGGTCTGTCGCTCATGGCCGGCTCTCCGCTCGCACCGCGGGGCCCCGAACGGCCCCGGTGACCGGACATGAAACTGCCGGGGCGCTTAACAGGTCAACGGTGTTGTCATAAGGTGCCGGGCACACCCCAGGGAGACCCCATGACCGACCGTGTCGTCCCGCCCGCCGCCCGCCGGCGCCGCCGCCCCACCAAACAGGGCGTGGTGCTCTCCGAACGGCTCATCGTGGAGACCGCGCTCCGGCTGATCGAGGAGCACGGCGCCGACGCGCTCTCGGTGCGCCGCCTCGGCCGGGCGCTCGGCGCCGATCCCAGCTCGCTCTACCGGTACTTCCGGCACACCGACGAGCTGATGCTGGCCATCGCCGACGAGCTGATCGGCCGCACCCTGCGGACCTGGCGGCCGACCGGGGACTGGGCGGCCGACCTGCGCGAGCTGGGCCTGCGCATGCACGCCGGAGCCCTCGCACACCCCCGGGCGGCGATGCTCAGCGCCCACCGCGTCACCGGGCGCGCCCAGGAGATCCAGGCCGTGGAGAGCATCCTCGGCGTGCTGCGCCGGGCCGGCTTCCCGGACCCGGAGGCGGTGCGGATCTACCACGCCTTCGTCGACCAGGCCCTCGCCTTCGGCGCCCTCGACTCCGCGGGCACCGCCCTGCCCCGGGCCGCGCGCGAGGCCGAGGCCGAGGTGTGGCGCAGCACCTACGGCCGGCTGCCGGCCGGCACCCACCCGCACATCGCGGCCACGGCCCCCCATCTCGTCGCCACCATGCGCTCCAGCTCCTACCCGGCCGCCCTCGACCTCTTCCTGTCGGCCGCCCGGACACGCCTTGATCACATGCGTGCGGGGATCCGGGAGTGACGGCCACACTGGACGGGACTCGCACCCGAGGAGGCAGCACGCCATGACCCCACCGCCCGCCCGCACGTTCGCAGAGCGCAAGAAGGACACCCTGCACCGGCTGGAGCACGATGTCGACGTCTGGGTCGCCACCGCCGGCCCCGACGGCGGCGCTCCCCATCTCGTGCCGCTGTCCTTCGTGTGGGACGGCGCCACGCTCCTGATCGCCACCCCGGCCGACAGCCCCACCGGCCGCAACCTCGTGGCCACGGGCCGGGCCCGTCTCGGTCTCGGGCCGACCCGGGACGTCGTCATGATCGAGGGCACCGCCCAGGCGGTCACCCCGGAGGACCTCCCCGAGGAGGACGCCGAGGTCTTCGCCGGCCAGACCGGCTTCGACCCCCGCCGGCTCTCCGCCCGCTACCTGTACTTCAGGATCCTCCCGCAACGCGTCCAGGCCTGGCGCGAGGAGAACGAGCTGAGCGGGCGGGAGTTGATGCGGAAAGGACGGTGGCTGCTCGCCGACTGAATGCGGTGGCCCGGGATATCCGCAGCAAGAGGACACCCCCGGGAGGAAGCATGGCACTGGTGAAAGCGGGCGTGGTGGTGCTGGACTGCGCCGAGCCCGAGAAACTCGCCGAGTTCTACAGGGAGTTGCTGGACGGTGAACAGACGGACGCCTCGGCGAACCTGGTGGAGATCCGGGGCGCCGACGGCGTGCGGCTGGCCTTCCGCCGCGATGTGAACGCCACCCCGCCGAGCTGGCCGCGCCCGGAGAACTCCCTGCAAGCTCATCTCGACTTCCTGGTCGAGGACTTGGACGAGGCGGAGCGGCGGGTGGTGGCGCTCGGCGGCCGGCCGATCGCCACCAGGGACGCGGCGGGGCCGTACGAGGAACGCGGGTACGCCGACCCTGCCGGTCACTCCTTCACCCTGCGCCTGGTGCCCACGGTGGCCCCGAAACAGGGCTGAGCGCAGGCGCCCTGCTGAAGGGGCGCGGGGCTGTGCCGACGCGCGGCTCCGCCGCCCCGGTGCGATCAACCGCGACGCACCCGCGGCCGGGAGCGGCCCACACCCCTGCGGTGCTGCCGCTCCCGGCTCCGGAGCCGGCCGGGCGCGCGTCAGTCCCGGCCGCCCTTGTCCGCCACGGGCCACTGACCCGTCGACCGCGCGATGGCCTTCGCACCGCCACGGTCCACCGCGCTGCGCACCACGGCGAAGATCGCGCCCTGCACCGCCGCCGCGAGCAGGATCTCGCCCCAGCCGCGGTCCGGGTCCAGGGCGTCGGGCGCGTCGTCCTCGTGCCGGATCGCCTTCCACGCCTGCTGGAAGGCCATGCCGGCCAGCGCGCCGCCCGCCCAGCTGAGCACGAAACCGATCGGCTGGTACACGAAGGGGAGCTTTTTCTTCTTCTTGGCCATGTGTGACTCCTTCCTCGTCACAGGACGGTCATGCGGGCCGCCCTGGGGCGGCCACCCGTTCGCCGGGAGGCACCGGTCCCGGCGGCGTGCCGTCCCCGAACGGCCGCCCGCCCAGCTCCTCGCGGTGGTGCGGAGTCAGCCAGCCGGCCAGGTCGGGGCCGAGCGGCACGATGCCGGTGGGGTTGATGCCGGTGTGCACCTGGTAGTAGTGCCGCTTGATGTGGTCGAAGTCGACGGTGTCGCCGAACCCGGGTGTCTGGAACAGGTCCCGGGCGTACGCCCAGAGCACCGGATTCTCCGTCAGCTTCCAGCGGTTGCACTTGAAGTGGCCGTGGTAGACGGCGTCGAACCGGACGAGCGTGGTGAACAGCCGGATGTCCGCTTCCGTGAGGGTGTCGCCGACCAGATACCGCTGCCCGGCCAGCCGGCCGGCGAGCAGTTCCAGCCGCCGGAAGACGCCCGCGCACGCCTCGTCGTACTCGTTCTGGTGCGTGGCGAACCCGGCCCGGTACACGCCGTTGTTCACGTCTTCGTACACCTCGGCCATCACCTCGTCGATCTCCGCGCGCCGGCCGTCCGGGTAGAGGTCGGGGGCGCCGGGACGGTGCAGGGCCGTCCACTCGGTGGCCAGGTCCAGGGTGAGCTGCTGGTAGTCGTTGGTGACCAGCCGTCCGCTGGGGACGTCCACGACCGCGGGCACGCTGACCCCGCCCGGGTAACCGGTCTCGCGCCGGTCGTAGGCCTCGCTCAGGAACCGGACGCCGAGCACCGGGTCCCGGCCGTCCGGGTCCAGGGTGAAGCGCCAGCTGCGGTCGTCCTGGACCGGATCGGCCACGGCCATCGACAGCGCGTCCTCCAGGCCCAGCAGCCGGCGCGAGACCACCGCCCGGCTCGCCCACGGACAGGCGCGCGAGACCACCAGGCGGTAGCGGCCCGCCTGCACCGGCCAGCCGTCCCGGCCGTCGGCGGTGATCCGGTCCGCGAAATGGCTCCTGGACCGGGTGAACGCCTTGTGGCCGTAGGCGCGGTTGCCGTCGCCGTCCATGTCTCCTCCTCGTCGCCCGGTGTCCCCTGATGCCCTGCGTTCCCCGTTTCCCGCCGCCCGCACGGTGTGATCCGCCCGCTCAGGGGCAGTCGGCCTTGAGTGAGCGGGACATCCTCCGGACGGGAAAGGGCAGCGGTCATGAACGGGGACGGCGGTACGGCCACCCCACCTGCTGCCGTGGAGCACGGCCGAGGGCGCCGCGGGAGGCCCGGCACGGGCTCCCGGGCCGACCGGCACACGAAGG
Organism: Streptomyces sp. NPDC046759; assembly: GCF_040645475.1. Lineage (NCBI taxonomy): Bacteria > Bacillati > Actinomycetota > Actinomycetes > Kitasatosporales > Streptomycetaceae > Streptomyces > Streptomyces sp. NPDC046759. The sequence goes on from NZ_JBEYYJ010000032.1 coordinate 7,236, forward strand.
TCACGGTCCTGGTGGCGCTCGCCGCCAATCTGGTGATCGCCGTCGCCAAGGCCGTCGGCGGCCTCTTCGCGGGCTCGCCCGCGCTGCTGTCGGAGGCCGCGCACTCCGTCGCGGACAGCCTCAACGAGGTGTTCCTGCTGGCCGCGCTGCGCCGCAGCCGCCGTCCCGCGGACCCGCGGCACCCCTTCGGCTACGGCAAGGAACGCTACTTCTGGTCCCTGCTCGCCGCCGTCGGCATCTTCGTCATGGGCGGCTGTTTCTCCTTCTTCCAGGGCTTCGAGGCCCTGCGCCAGGGCACGGAGGAGACGTTCAGCGGCTACGTGGCGGGCCTGATCGTGCTGGGTGTGGCCCTCGTCGCCGAGGGCGTCTCGCTGTTGCGGGCCCTGCGTCAGGCGCGCCGGCAGGGCGGTGGCCTCGGCGCGCTGAGCGATCCGGCGCTGCGCACGGTCATCGCCGAGGACGGCACGGCGGTACTCGGCGTGACGCTCGCCCTCGCCGGGACGGCCCTGCACATGGTGACCGATCAGGTCGCCTGGGAGGCCTCGGCCTCGCTGGCGATCGGCGTCCTGCTGGTGTACGTCGCCTACCGGCTGGGTCGTGACGCCCGCGACCAGCTCATCGGCGAGGCGGCCGACCCGGAGTTGAGCGGCAGGATTCGCTCACTGCTCGCCGCGCAGCCGGAGATCGACAGCGTGGAGGCGCTGTTCACCATGCGGATGGGCCTCGACTCCACCCTGGTGGCCGCCCGCATCGACTTCGTGCCGGGCCTGGACAGCGAGCGGGTGGAGGAGGCCGCCGTACGCATCAAGCGGTCTCTCGCCCGGACGTTCCCCGAGGCCGACCAGATCTTCCTCGACGTGACCGACCGGCCGGCGGGCGAGGCACGAGAAAGCCCCGCCGCGACGGGGGAACGCGGCGGGGCCTGAGGCTCGACTGCCCGCCCCACGCGGGGTTCACACCCCAGCGGCGCGGATTTATCCGAAACCGGCCGGCTCCCGGCGCGATCAGCTCGCTTCGAGGGGCTCCAGCACGAACACCGGGATCTCCCGTGACGTCTTCTTCTGATAGTCGGCGTACGGCGGAAACGCGGCGACGGCCCGCTCCCACCACACGGCCTTCTCCTCCCCGGTGGCCTCACGGGCCCTCATGTCCCGCTTGACCGGCCCGTCCTGCAGCTCGACGTGCGGATCGGACATGATGTTGAAGTACCACACCGGATGCTTGGGCGCGCCGCCCTGCGAGGCGACCAGCGCGTACGTCCCCTCGTGTTCCACCCGCATCAACGGTGTCTTGCGGATCTTTCCGCTCTTCGCGCCCCGGCTGGTGAGGACGACCACCGGCAGCCCGGTGTCCATGAGCGTCGTGCCCTTCGTCCCGCCGGAACTCTCGTACAGCTCGACCTGCTCGCGCACCCACTGCGCCGGGCTGGGTTCGTACTCGCCCTCAAGAGGCATGGGATCCGTCCTCTTCCTCGGTCCAACAGCTGTCTGCCACCGGCATTCAACACCGGCGGCCGCGCGAATCATCCGTAGCGAAGTTCCCGTGGGGCCGGCCGGGTGACGACTTCGGGCCGCTCATGGCCGGTTCCAGCCCCTCGGAGCTGTGCGCTTCGGCCAGATCGGGCGGAACATTGAAGTGGCCGAACTTGTCGTCGACCCATAGATGCCTGGGGCATCTAATGAAGATCGGCACGACGCACTTCTTCGTCTGCGAGGTCTTTCCATGACGGATCTGACGGACATCACCGGCCCGGCGACCCCGGCCGACCCCGTCGCCTTCCCCCAGGACCGCACCTGCCCCTACCACCCACCCACCGGATACGAGCCGTTGCGCGACGGGCGATCCCTCTCCCGCGTCACCCTGTACGACGGCCGCGAGGTCTGGCTGGTCACCGGCCACGCCACCGCCCGCGCCCTGCTCGCCGATCCCCGCCTGTCCTCCGACCGCCGCCGTTCCGACTTCCCGGCACCCACGGCGCGCTTCGCGGGCGTCCGGGACCGGCGGGTGTCCCTGCTCGGCGTGGACGACCCCGAGCACCAGCGGCAGCGGCGGATGATGATCCCGTCGTTCACCCTCAAGCGCGCGACCGGGCTGCGGCCCGCCATCCAGCGGATCGTGGACGGGTTGCTGGACAGCATGATCGAGCAGGGGCCGCCCGCCGAACTGGTCTCGGCGTTCGCACTGCCCGTGCCGTCGATGGTGATCTGCGACCTGCTCGGCGTGCCGTACGCCGACCACGAGTTCTTCGAGGAGCAGTCCCGCAGGCTGCTGCGCGGCCCGACGGCAGCCGACACCCAGAACGCCCGCGACCGGCTGGAGGAGTACCTCGGGGGACTCGTCGACGACAAGGCCGCCCGGGACCGGCCCGGCGACGGCGTCCTCGACGACCTCGTCCACGACCAGTTGCGCGAGGGCACGCTGACGCGTGCCGAGGTCGTCTCGCTGGCCGTCATCCTGCTGGTAGCGGGCCACGAGACCACCGCCAACATGATCTCCCTCGGCACCTACACCCTCCTCCAGCACCCCGACCGGCTGGCCGAGCTGCGCGCCGACCCGGCACTGCTGCCCGCCGCCGTCGAGGAGCTGATGCGGATGCTGTCCATCGCGGACGGGCTGGCGCGCATCGCACGGGAGGACATCGACATCGCGGGCACCACCATCCGGGCCGGTGAAGGCGTGTTCTTCTCCACCTCGGTGATCAACCGCGACCCGACCCACTACGCCGACCCCGACGCCCTCGACTTCCATCGCCCCGCCCGCCACCACGTGGCGTTCGGCTTCGGGATCCACCAGTGCCTGGGCCAGAACCTGGCCCGTGCCGAGCTGGAGATCGCCCTGGGCTCCCTGCTGGCCCGGCTGCCGGGGCTGCGGCTGGCCGTCCCGGCGCAGGACATCCCCTTCAAGCCCGGCGACACGATCCAGGGGATGCTGGAACTCCCCGTGACCTGGTAAGAGGCTCTGCACATGCATATCGACATCGACAAGGACGTCTGTATCGGCGCCGGTCAGTGCGCACTGGCCGCACCGGGCGTCTTCACCCAGGACGACGACGGCTTCAGCACCCTGCTGCCCGGGCGCGAGGACGGCGCGGGCGACCCGATGCTCCGGGAGGCCGTGCGGGCCTGCCCGGTGAGCGCGATCACGATCTCGGAGACGGCCGGCTGAGCCCGCCCGGGCCGGCGGCCGCCATCAGCGTCCGCGCCGCCGCGCGGGCCTCGGCCGCCGGCCGGGTGCTGCCCGTGATGCCCGCCGTCACCATGGCGCCCTCGGCGAGCAGGAAGAGCGGGCCGGCGAGCGCGGCGGGCAGTCCGGCGTCGTCGACGAGCGAGGCGAGGTAGTCCCGGAACGCCTCCTTGTGGGCGCGCACCTGCTCGGCGACCGACGCCGAGGTGCCGCCCAGTTCGCCGTAGGCGTTGATCCAGGCGCAGCCACGGAAGCCGGACTCGCCGAACCACTCCTCCAGCCAGTCGAACACGGCCGGGATCCGCTCCCGCGGGTCCGGCTGTCCCGCCACGTGCGCGGCGAGCCGCCCGCGCCAGCGCTCGTCCCGCCGGGCCAAGCAGGCGGCGACGAGCTGCTCCTTGGCGGGGAAGAGCTGGTAGAGGCGCTTGAGCGAGACGCCCGACGCGCCGCGCAGTTCGTCCATGCCCACGGACTGCACACCGCGGGCGTAGAACAGTTCCTCGGCGGCGTCGAGCGCCCTGTCCCGCGCGGCCGCGCTGTCCATCGGCGACACCATCACTCCTCGCTGAGCTCCGGGGCGTGCTCCTTGACCGGAGAACGACGGTTCTCCTACCGTAGCAGCCACTGGAGAACGCCCGTTCTCCGGTGCTGCCCAGCCCAGGAGAAGACCATGGCCGACCGTCCGCCCCTGCCGCCGTTCACCCGCGACACCGCCGCGCAGAAGGTTCAGGCCGCCGAGGACGCCTGGAACACCCGCGACCCGCACAAGGTCGCGCTCGCCTACTCCGAGGACTCCGTCTGGCGCAACCGCGACACCTTCGTCACCGGCCGCGCCGGCATCGTGGCGTTCCTGACCGCCAAGTGGGAGCGCGAGCTGGACTACGCGCTGCGCAAGGACCTGTGGGCCTTCGACGGCAACCGCATCGCGGTCCGCTTCCAGTACGAGTGCCATGACGCCGACGGCCAGTGGTGGCGCTCCTACGGCAACGAGCTCTGGGAGTTCGACGAGCACGGCCTGATGACCCGGCGCGAGGCCAGCATCAACGACGTACGCATCGAGGAGAAGGCGCGCCGCATCCACGGCCCGCGCCCCGAGGCAGAGCGCGGGACGTCCTTCCCGCTCCAGTAGGGCCCCCGCAGCTCCCGTACGGCTCCGGGGCGTTCAGTAGGGTTCGCGGATGACCGAACAGGCCGAGAAGCCCTTCCTCTACGTCGTCGTCTGCGCGGCCGGGATCGCCGCGGGCGTCAGCAAGCTGATCACCGCCGCACAGGAACGGCGCTGGGAGGTCGGCGTCATCGCCACACCGGTCGCCATGGGCGGCTTCTTCGACGCCGGCGCCGTGCAGGCACAGACGGGCCGCCCCGTCAGATCGGCGTGGCGCACCCCGGCCGACCCCCGCCCCTTCCCGGCGCCGGACGCCGTCGTGGTGGCACCCGCCACCTTCAACACCGTCAACAAGTGGGCGGCCGGCATCGCCGACACCCTCGCACTGGGCACCCTGTGCGAGGCGGCGGGCGCGGGCATACCGATCGCCGTCCTGCCCTGCGTCGCCGACGCACTGGCCACCCATCCCGCCTACCGGGACAGCGTGGAACGGCTGCGCGGGATGGGCGTCCGCTTCGGTGACGCATACACAGGCCAAGCCCGGCCGGACGGCGGCCGGCCGGACTTCGCCTGGGAACGTGCGCTGGACCTGCTCGAGTTGCGCTAGCGGCAGGTCAGCGTCGGCCCCGCCAGCATGTTCCCGGTGAACATGCTCTGTCCCTGCGGGACCCAGTAGCCGAGCTTCGACACCACCGTGGAGCACTTCGGCCCGACGGTGTAGCGGACCTTGATCGTCTCCGGGTGGCCGGGCTGCAGCTCGGTCACCGTGCAGTCCAGGGCGTGGGCCAGCCGGGTCCTCGCCGGGTACCGGCCGACGAGCGGGTTGACGCAGCGCCGGTCGGGGGTGCTGATGCGCAGGCCCTTGCCCTCCTCGCCGATCATCCCCAGCCGCGCGTTGCCGTCGCCCTCCTCGCTGTCGCGGCGGATCGTGTAGGTGACCGTGGTCGTGGCGTTGCGGCGCAGCACGGAGTTGTCGACGGTGATGGAGTGCGTCGGCTTCGCCTTGGGCGCGGTCAGCGACACGGTGGCCTGCACCGTGCCCTTCAGGTCGACGCCCGCGGGTGCCGACCGCACGCGCACGGTCGCGCTGATGGCGTAGCTGCCGGGACCCGGGTACAGGCCCGAACCGGGCAGCGTGCCGGTGCCCACGGTGCTGCCGGATCTGGCGGCCTTCCAGGTGCCCTCGGTGCGGCAAGCGTAGCGGACCCGGGTGCGGCCGATCCGGCAGGTGGCCGGGGCGGTGATGTTGAACCTCGGGGAGCCGGTGTCCGCGCACAGGCTCACATCGGCCTGCTCACCGTGCGCACCGTGCAACGTGCCGGCGAGTGCGCACAGCGTCGCCGGGGTCTCCGGCGCCGGTGCGGCGGCGGTTTGTCCACAGGCGGGGGTGACGAGGGCCAGCGGCAGCAGCGCTGCTCCGGCCAGGATGCTGAGGGAGGTGGGACGAGTCGGCACCGAGTTTCCTCCGGGGCGGCCGAGACCGGCCGGGTGCCGGTCGTCTGCGCCGAGGATGAGCCGACCGTACGACGCCGCCCCGCACCCCACGCCGGACGGTCACCTGGGGGCACCAACACAACGCCCTGAAGGGAAGCGCGCCGAAGGGGAGCGGGGAACCGCGGGGCCGGCCACTACGGTGCCGCACCTGCCCCACGGCGTCCGTGGCACTCACCGCCGGCGCACGAACACGTACTTCTTGCTCCTCGGCGTGGACACGTCCCGGTCCCGGCGGACGATGCTCAGTCTGTCGCCCCAGCCCGCGAGGGCCGAGCGGAACCCCGCGTCGGTGTACTCGACGTCCACCACGCGGCCGGCGAACGCCTTCGCGTACACCCCGCACTCGCCGTACTGCCCGCACTCCTCCGTCACCGCGAAGTCCAGCCCGGCCCGCCGCCGCACACCGGCGAGCTCGGCGGTGTTCTTCTGGGCGACGGCCAGTTGCCGGGCGTGCGCGTGCCGGGACAGCAGGGTCATGAAGGCGGTGGCGTCGTCCGCGGTGAGCAGGTGGCGGGAGCGGGTGTAGCTGTCGTAGTTGTCCGGCTCGACCGCGTCGAAGCCCTTCTGCGCGCAGCCGTCGGTCCACTGGTTCACGCGCCGCGCCACCCGCGCGCGCCTGGCCGGGGTACGGATGTCGAGCAGGGCCTCGTTCCAGTCCTCGTCGACGACGACCCTGCCGTGCGCGTCGCGCAGCAGCAGATCGGCCGGCCAGGAGGAGCGCTCTTCGGGCTGGGCCTGGAAGGCGTTGACGTAGCAGACGTTGTAGAGGCCCGGCGCCGGGGCGTCGGAGCGGTCGCGGCCGACGATCCGCACACCCTTCGGCGGGGGGTAGGCGCCGCCGATCTGGTAGTCGAAACCGGCCCCCCGCGGCGGCAGTCGTACCGTGGCGGGCTGCGCCGCCTTCCGCTGCTCCTTGCCGCCCGGGTGACCGGGGCCGCCGGAACCGGCCGAACCGCCGGCGTCGCAGCCGGCCAGGGCCGAGAGGGTGACGAGCAGGGCCACCGCCAGAGCACCGGCGGCCCTTCGGGAGCCCGCGGCGCGACGCACACCCGTGGGCGACAAGTCCGCTCCATCCTGCCCGCGCCGCGCGGCGCGGCACGCGTCAGGATCAAATCGCCCGCACGCTCCGGTCGTCAAGCCGGTGGCCGACCTCGTCGTAGGCTCGGCGGTGACCATCGTCCCGAAGTCAGGAGCAGCAACGATGCAGTACGTGAAGCTCGGTTCGACGGGCCTGGACGTGTCGCGGATCTGCCTGGGGTGCATGACCTACGGCCTGCCCGACCGCGGCGTCCACGAGTGGACCCTCGACGAGGAGGCGTCCCGCCCGCTCATCCGGCAGGCGCTGGAGGCGGGCATCAACTTCTTCGACACCGCGAACGTCTACTCCGACGGCACCAGCGAGGAGATCGTCGGCAAGGCACTGCGCGACTTCGCGAACCGCGACGAGATCGTCCTGGCCACCAAGCTGAACGGCCGGATGCGGCCGGGCCCCAACGGGGCCGGTCTCTCCCGCAAGGCCGTCATGGCCGAGATCGACCACAGCCTGCGCCGCCTCGGCACCGACTACGTCGACCTGTACCAGATCCACCGCTACGATCACGCGACCCCCGTCGAGGAGACGATGGAGGCGCTGCACGACCTGGTCAAGGCCGGCAAGGTGCGCTACATCGGGGCGAGTTCGATGTACGCGTGGGAGTTCTCCAAGCTGCAGTACACCGCCGAGCGGCACGGCTGGACGAAGTTCGTGTCCATGCAGAACCACTACAACCTGCTCTACCGCGAGGAGGAGCGCGAGATGCTGCCGCTCTGTGCGGACCAGGGCGTCGGCGTGCTGCCGTGGAGCCCGCTCGCCCGGGGCCGGCTCACCCGGGACTGGGGCACCGTCACCGACCGCAGCGCGAACGACAACTTCGGCGGCCGGCTGTACCTGGACAGCGACCGCTCGATCGTCGAGGCGGTCACCCGGATCGCGAACGACCGTGGTGTGCCCCGCGCCCGGGTGGCCCTCGCCTGGCTGCTGCACCAGAACACGGTGGCGGCCCCGATCGTCGGTGCCGCCAAGCCGCACCACATCGAGGACGCGGTGGCCGCCGTGGAACTGGAACTGACCGAGAAGGAGATCGAGGAACTGGAGCGGCCCTACACTCCCCGTGCCGTGAGCGGCCACTGAAGCGCCCCGCGAGGCGCGCGTACTCACTGGGGTCCGTGCGGTGCGAACTCGGTGCCGCACGGACCGGCTCCCTCGCTCTCCGGCAGCGCAACCCGCTCACCCGACATCGTGAGCGTCCGGTAGTACCCTCCGATCCGCTCGGCCGACCGTCCCACGTAGTGGCCGATGAACGAGCGCCGGAACCGGTCCGCGGTGCGGTTGGGCCCCGAACCGTGCACCAAACTGCCGTTGAAGAACAGCGCGTCACCCGGGGCCAGATCCACCGGCACCGGTGTCAGCCCCGCCGGAGGCGGAACGTACTCGCGGGCGAACGACAGCCGTTCGTCGGCGAGTTCGGGGCAGAACAGGTCCATCCGGTGGGTGCCCGGTACGACCTCGAGCCCACCGTTGTCCCGGTCGATCGGCTCGCAGGCCACCCACGCCGCCACACAGGTGCCCGGCTCGACCCGCAGATAGAAGTTGTCCTGGTGCAGCGCCTGCCCCCGCGCACCCGGCGGCTTGAAGTAGAACATGCTCTGCGCGGCCAGCACCTCCTCGCCCAACAGCACCTCGAGCACCGCCCGCAGCCGGGCGTCCAGGAGCAACTGCCGTGCGGGCGCGCTGTATTCGTGCGGCTGCATGATCCGGGGATACCGGCGCAAGGGGTCGGGGTCGCAAGGGCGCGGCGCGAGGTGTCCTGGCATCGGGCCGGCCGCGTGCAGTTCCTCGAACGTCGCGCACAGCCGTTCGGTCTCGGCCCGGCCGAACAGGCCCCGCACGACGGTGAATCCGTCCTCCTCGAAGTCCTGCCGGAGCGTGCCGGGCAGGATGGCGTCGATGTCCGTGGCTGTCATGTGTCCGCTCCCGACGTCCGGTGGTCACCTGTCCGCCACGCTAGGCCGACGCGCCCGGCGGGAGGATGCCCGTGCATGCTGAGGACCTGCCCGTCAGGGCTGCCGCGGACCCCTCCCCGCCGCCCGGACTGGTGGTGACCGGCCGCTACGACCGGCGGTCCGGCTACGGCGTCAACCGCCCCGGCGGTTCGGCGAGCTGGCTCTTCACCTTCACCCTGGACGGATGCGGCCTGCTCCGGCAGGGCGGAGCCCGGGCCCGCGCCGGCGCCGGGGATCTGGTGGTGCTCGCTCCGGGCACCGGCCATCGCTACACCGTCGCGCCCGGAGCCGAGCGCTGGCGGTTCTGGTGGGCCCATTGCCGGGCCCGGCCCTCCTGGACGCCCTGGCTCGCCCCCCACGCCGTGTCCGACGGCCTCTACGCCGTAGCGTCCGTCCCCGGCGCCCTGCACGGCCGGATCGAGGCGGCGTTCTGCCGGATGCTCGCCGACGCCCGGGGACCGGCCGGGGACACCCCGCACGAGCCGGACCCGGTGGGTGTGGCGCACTGCAGCCTGGCGCGGGAACTCGCCCTGAGCGCACTGGAGGAGGTGGTCCTCCTCGCCGTGGGCGGCGCCCGGACGCCGCCCCCCGCAGCGGATGCGGACGCCAGGGTGCGCCACGCCGAGGAACTGATCGCCGCCGATCCGCGCGCCCCGCACACCGTCCGCTCGCTCGCCGAGAGCGTGGCGCTGTCCCCGTCCCGTTTCGCGCACCTGTTCACCCTGTGCACCGGACAGCCGCCGATGCGGGCCCTCCGCGAGGCCCGGCTGCGGCACGCGGCCCGGCTGCTGGAGGCCACCGACCTGACGGTGGAGCGGGTGGCGGCGGCCTCCGGATTCACCAGTCCCTTCCATTTCAGCCGCATTTTCCGGGAGCGCTACGGAGTGCCGCCCGGTGCCTACCGGGCCGGGCGATAGGCGGAGGGATAAGGATTTGTTTGACCGTGCGTCAATAAGGATCCGTTCCGGACCTAATCGCCGATAATCGAGAGATCTCTTGTTCAGACGTGCGCGGTTGTGCAAAAGTGTGCGCTGTCGGCGCGCAGGTTGCATCGCATTCCCTCTGTATGCGCCAGGTCGCTCCCCGTACACCCCCCACGCTTCAAAAGAGCCCCCTCAGGTGGACGTTCGAGCAGCCTCACCACCCGTCCATACCGCCTGGTATGGACTAATTTCCGTATCACGTCTGGAGGAATGCAGTCGTGAATGAGGCAGGCCGGTCGGACGAGCAACTGAGTGCCGAGCTGAAGAAGTGGACGGGAGGGACACCGGCGCTGCACCCCGTCGGTGAACTCCTCGACCGGCACTGGGCGGCGGCCTTCGCCTACGCCCGGCTGTGCACGGACGGCACGCGTGCCGCCGGCATGCTCACCACCGCCGCCTTCACCCGGCTCTTCGGGGAATCGCTGCGGCAGGCCGGGCCGACCGCCGCCTGGCGGCCCCATGTCCTGGTCGCCGTCCGCCGGATCGCGGCCGAGTGGGACACCGACGGCCGCCACGAACTCCTCCATCCGGCGCTGCGGTCCGGCGCCACCGGTGAGCGTGCCGCCGCCCGGCTGCTGCCACCGCCCGGGCGGCGGCAGTTGTCCCGTGCGTTCCAGCGGGTGCCCCAGTCCTCCCGTGCCCTGCTGTGGCACACGGAGGTCGAGGCCGAACCGCTCGCCGTGCCCGCTTCCCTGCTCGGGCTGGACGAGGAGGACGCCCGGGTCGAGCTGCACCGGGCCGGCGAACGGCTGCGTGAGGAGTGCCTCCAGGTCCACCGCGAACTCGCCCCCGAGAACGAGTGCCGGCGCTATCAGCGCATGCTCGACGTGACGTTCCGGCGCGGCGGTGTCGACATCGACCCGGACCTGCGTCAGCACCTGGGCGGTTGCGGCCACTGCAGCCGGACCGCCGACCAACTCGCCGCGTTCAACGGCGGCCTGGGGCTCGCCCTCGCCGAGGCGGTGCTCGGCTGGGGCGCCGGGGAGTACCTGCAGAGCCGCGCGGCCCGCACCGGACAGCAGACCGAACCGGACGCCGGAGCCGCGGCGTTCGCGCCGCCGTTCGGCGAGTCCTTCTCCGCCGCCGAGCCGGTGCCCCGGAGCGGCTCGGCCGAACCCGCGGGCGGGAGCGGCGCCGGCGGCTCCGCGGTCCGGTCCGGTGCCGCCGAGACCGTGCGACCGGGTGGTTCCGTCGGCTGTGCGGAATCCGCCGGATCTCCGCGCCGGCGCGCTTCCCGGGAGTCCGCGCGGCGTGACCGGGCGGAGTCCGCGCGCGGCGTCGGCACCGGCGAGCCCCCGCGCGGCAGTGGTCCGGCCGAGACCACCGGCCCGACGGCGTCTGCCGGATCCGGGCGCTCCGGTGGCACGGCCGGCCGCGCCGGGTCCGCGCGGCGTGGCGGTTCCGCACCGAACACGGCATCCGCCGCCGCGGTGCCGCCCGGTCACGCGGACGGCGCCCCGGCCCCCCGCTCCGCCCAGCGTGCCGCCCGTGCCCGTGCCCGGCGGCGCCATCTCGCGCTGGCCGCGGTGACCGTGAGCGGTCTGGTCGTGCTGCCCCTGGTGCTGTGGGCGGTGCTCGGGTCCGGCGACGGACCGGCCCCCGCCGGCGGTGACACGTCCTCCCCGGCGCCGGGCAAGGACGGCGCCCGTCCCGGCGCCTCCTGGGCCGGCGCGAACCCGGCGGCCCAGGGCGCCCTGCACGGCCGGCTCCGCAGTCTCGCCTCGGGCCTGTGCATCGGTGTCGTCGGGAAGAAGGCCGTCGAGGGCGCCGAGACCGAACTCACCGCCTGCTCCGCCACACCGAGCCAGCAGTGGACGTACGAGACCGACGGGCTGCTGCGCAACTCCGCGGCTCCCGGTCTGTGCCTGGACTCCCACCTCGGCTACTCGGTCCGCCTCGCCCCCTGCTCGGCCACCGGCAAGGCCGGCCGGAACATCCGCTACGACTTCACCCTTCAAGGGGCCCTGATTCCCCGCTGGAACCAGGAGCTGGCCCTCACCCCCGCCGCCACCGACGGCTCGGGCGCCCTGGTCCTCAAGACCCGCGCGACCGGCGCCGCCCAGCGCTGGGCCGTCGACACGGCCCATCCCGACCTGCAGATGCAGAACGTCGACTGGGCCGGCGACGGCACCCCGACGCCGGCCGCCACCTCCCGGCGGACGGCCCCCGCGCCGACGCCCACCCCCAGCGACTCCAGGACCGCCGCGTCGCCGACTGCGACTCCCACGGCGACCGGGTCCAGCACCGTCCCCGCACCGACCGCCACCGCCGACCCCTGCTCGTACTACTACTGCGGCGGGGGCGGCGGAGGGTACGGGGGGTACGGCGACGGAGGGGCATACGGGGGTTACGGGCACCACCGCCGCTGACTCAGGGACGGTGCGGTGGTGGCGGCGGGATCGTGCCCAGGCCGGGGGCCGGCTCCGGCCACACCAGCAGCACCGGGCAGGGCGCGTGGTCGACGACGAACCGGGCGGCCGGGCCGAGGCTCCGGGGCCCGAGCCGGGACCGGTCGCCGTCCCGGGCGAGCACCAGCAGGTCGGCTCCCTCGGCGGTGGCCACCACCTCCCGCTCGACCCGGCCCGACCGCTCCTCGCGCCGGCAGGGCCGGCCCAGCCGCCCGGCCGCGGCGTCCAGCAGCTCGGCCGCCGAACCCCCGCCGAGCTCCTCCAGCCGGTCGCCAGGATCCCTCCCCCAGCTCTCGGCCGGGAGGTGCCCGCGCGGATGCCCCCGGCCGAGCAGCCCGGCGAACGCGCCGTGCGCGAGGTCCGGCACCTCGGGCCCGCTGACGTGCAGCAGCACCACCTCGGAGCCCTCCGGTGCGTGGGCGCGCACGGCGTCCACGCAGGCGGGCCAGGTGCCCTCGACGAGCCAGGCGATCACACGCATCGGGTCGGCCTCCTCGGCACACGCGAAACCGTCAGAGAACCTGCAGCGATCCCCACAGTGCCACCACCGCGACCGCGAGGGAGGACGGCACGGCGACCAGGCCCAGCCGGGTGAACTCCTTGAGGTCCACGCCGTGCTCGTGCTGGTGCACGATCCGCCGCCACAGCAGCGTCGCCAGCGATCCGGCGTAGGTCAGGTTGGGGCCGATGTTCACGCCGAGCAGCACGGCCAGCACCGCGCCCGCGCCGGCCGGCGCGGCCAGCGGCAGCAGGACCAGCACCGCGGGGAGATTGTTGATCAGGTTGGCCAGCACCGCGGCCAGTGCCGCGACGCCCAGCAGCGCGGGCAGTCCGGTGCCGCTCGGCATGACATGCCCCAGTACGTCCGCGAGCCCGTTGTCCACGACCGCCCGCACCACGACGCCGAGCGCGAGCACGAACGCGAGAAAGGCCGGGGCGGCCGCGCGCACGACGGCCGGCGCGGTCGCCTTCCGCCGCACCAGCGCCCGACCGGCCAGCACCAGCGCGCCCGCCGCCGCGACCCAGGCCGGCTCCACGCCGAACGCCGACGCCGCCACGAAGCCCGCCAGCGTGCAGGCCACGGTCACCAGCGCGAACAGCGGCAACCGCGGCGGCTCACCAGCGCCCCCGCCGGCCGGGGCCGCCGCCGCGAGGTCACGGGCGAAGAACCGCCGGAACACCGCGTACTCCGCACCGATCGCCACCAGCCAGGGCAGCGCCATCAGCGCCGCGAACCGGGTGAAGCTCAGCCCGCTCGCCGCGAATGCCAGCAGGTTCGTCAGATTGGACACCGGCAGCAGCAGCGACGCCGTGTTCGACAGGTGCGTGCAGGCGTACACATGCGGTTTCGGGCGTACGCCGGTGCGCGCGGCCGTGGCGAAGACCACCGGGGTGAGCAGCACGATGGTGGCGTCGAGGCTCAGCACGGCCGTGATGGCCGAGGCGAGCGCGAAGACCGCCGTCAGCAGGCGGACGGGGCGGCCCGCCGCCCACCGTGCCATCCACGCCCCGCAGGCCTGGAACAGGCCCTCCACGTCGCAGAAGTGGGCGAGCACCAGCACCGCCGCCAGAAATCCCACCACCGGGCCGAGCCGCTCCACCTCGGCCCGGGCGTGGTCCAGCGAGATCGCCCCGGTGCCGACCGCGATGCCGGCGGCGGGCACCGCCATGACCGCTTCCGGCCATCCGAAGGGCCGGACGACGGCCCAGGCGAGGACGGCGGCGAGCAGGAACGCGGACAGCGCCTCGGCGAGTGGGGTGTTCAGGGCGGGTCCTTCCGAAAGGATCACGTGGTGCCACGCCCATCAAAACAGACGGCCCGGAACGGCTTATGACGACCGGCTGCCCGGCGCCCCCAGGAATTCCTCCCAGCCGCCCGTCGGGGCCTGGCCGGGCACCAGGGTGCGCAGCTTGCGCAGCACCGCCGGGTCCTGGGCCTCCAGCCAGGCCACGAGCTGCTTGAACGACACGAACCGCACGTCGTCGCCGGACGCGGCCATCTTCCCGATGGCCTCCTCCACGGCGTCCATGTAGATGCCGCCGTTCCAGCGCTCGAAGTGGTTGCCGATGAAGAAGGGGGCGCGGTTGGTCGTGTACGCCCGCTGGAAACCGGCGACATAGGCGTCGCGGGCCTGGGAACGCCAGGTGTCGAACTGGGTGCGGTCGCCGTTCGGGTTGCCGCCGGACTGGTTGAACATCATGTTGTAGTCCATCGACAGCACCTGGAAGGAGTGCCCGGGGAACGGTATGGACTGCAGCGGGAAGTCCCAGATCTTGCCCCCCTGCACCTTGCCCGGCCAGATCTGCAGGCCGCCGGGGGAGCTGGCGTCGTACTTCCAGCCGAGGGCCGCGGCCGTGGGCAGCAGATTGGACTGGCCCTCCAGGCACGGCGTGCGCCCGCCGATCAGCTCCTTGCGGTAGTCGAAGGGGAGCGGCTCCAGGTCGGTGAAGCCGGTGTTGGTCTTCCAGTGGGTCACGAAGTCGACGGCCTGCTCGATCTCGCTGCGCCACTCGGCCGGTGACCAGTTGCGCACGCCGGTCGCGCCGCAGAAGTGCCCGTTGAAGTGGGTGCCGATCTCGTGGCCCTCCAGCCAGGCCGCGCGGACCTGCTGGAGGGTGGCGTGGATGTGCCGGTCGGCGAGGTAGCCGATGGCGGAGGCGCCGACCGGGTGCTGCGGCGGGCGGTAGAGGTGCTTCTTGGACTCGGGAAGCGCGTAGATGCCGCTGAGGAAGAACGTCATCTTCGCGCCGTGGTCGGCGGCCACCTTCCGGAACCGGGAGAACAGCTGATTGCTGATCTCGCCCGCGCCGTCCCAGGAGAACACCACGAACTGCGGAGGCTTCTGGCCGGGCTTCAGCCGCTCGGGCGTCGGCTGGTGCGGCTGGGCGCCGGTGTCGGCCGTGGAGCCGTCGCCGATCGGCTTCGCCTGCCGGGCCTGGGCGGTGCCCTTGCCGCCCGCCGGGCCGCCGACCGAGAGGCCGGTGCCGGAGGAGCACGCGGCCAGCGTGCCCAGGGCACCTGCCGCCGCGCCGGCCGTCAGCACCCGCCTGCGTGATATCCCGCTCATCGTCTCCCCGATTTCCTTGTCACGGCCCTTGCGGGGCCTGCTCGCCGGTGTGGGTCGACGGGTTCGATGACGGGGTCAGCGGGAAAGATCGCGGCCTTCGGCGCCTGTTGCCGTCCTGTGACACTCGTGGCGGGGACACGACGAACCCCGCTGCCGGGGGAGCGGGGCAGCGGGGTTACCGGGGGTGTGCGGGACGGTCAGGGAGCGGTGCCGGGGCTGAACACCGACAGGAACACGGACGAGGAGTTCCCGGAGACGGGCACCGCTCCGCCCGTCCACGCGACCTTCAGCGAGTCCCGCTCGTCCGGCGGCGTGACCAGCAGCGCGGCCGGAGTGGCCGTCTTGGCGCCGCTGATGCCGGGGTTGGAGAAGGTCAGGCCGGCCCAGGCGCTCTGCCCGGGCCGCAGGGTGATCGTCGTCGGGGAGCCCGACCCCCGCTTGGGGTCCGGGCCGAGGGTGCTGCCGGAGGCGCTCACGAACGCCGCCCCCGGATAGCCGTGCACGGTGCAGGTCCGGCCGGACTTGTTGGTGAGGACGACCGGGAAGTTCTCCTGACCGGCCCCCGGGTCGTTGCGGCCCACCGAGGCGCGCAGCTCGGAGGTGTGGCAGCGGGTGCTCGCCGGCGCCGTCGCGCTCGCACCGCCGCCGCTCGCGGAGGGTGTGGTCCTCGGCGCCGACGACGAGACCGCGCCGGTGGGGGTGGTGGCCGGGGCGGACCCCGTGGACGCCGGGCTGTTCGTGGTCCCGGTCGCCGGGGCGGCCGTACCGGAGGCCGTCAGGGGCGGGTTGCTGTGCACGTCGTGGCCGTTGCCACAGGCGGTCAGGAGGCCCAGCACGGCGACCGTGCCCACGAGCAGGGCCCCGTGCCGCGCGGACCGGGGGGTGTACACCATGTCGCTCAACACTCCTGGATGGTCACGGCACGCGACGGACCGCGTGCCTACGGCGCCGGGTGCGCCGTCGTCACACTCCGATGCGCCGAGCACCGGAAAAGTTCGGAACACGCAGGTATCTTTTCCCCGTCGTGACCCCCGGCAGGCACCCGTCAGGTCACGCTCAGCGAACGAAGTATCCCGTCGGTCGCGTCACCGTCACCCCGCTGGCGCACCTGCACGTACACCTGGGGCCGGGCGGCGCCGTGCGCCGGGTCCAGCGCGGTCTCCGTCACCGAGCCGCCGTCCGGGCAGCCGCTCCAGGCCCGCACCAGGCCGTGCCAGTCGGCGTCGGCGAAGCTGCGGCTGCTGGAGTAACGGCAGCCGGTGTGCGTGAGGGCCTTCACCTTCGCGGTGACGTCGCCGTGCCCGCTCACCCCGACGAACACCCCGTCCACCGCCGCACCCAGATCGGGCCACCGGGACAGGTCGTCGGCCACCACGAGCCCCGGCTCGTGGCCCTCGGGGAGCCCCAGCGCGCCGGGGTTCCAGCCCGAGTCGCGCAGCTCGCGGCCGAAGGCCGCCGGCACCTTCACGGCCACCCGCCCGGTCGAGTCCGTCACCCGCACCTGGTCCGCGGAGCCGGCGCCCTGGATCACCAGGGTCACCGCGACCGCGGCCGCCGCCGCGGCGAGGACCGCGGCCACGGACAGCGTCACCGTGTTCAGCCGGCCGCGCACGCCGTCCAGGCGCCGGCCGGGCCGGAATCCCGGCGACCCCGCCGCCAGCCGGTCCAGCTGGTCCGCGAACGCCTGGGCACCGGGCCAGCGGCGCGCCCGGTCCGGCTCCAGGGCGCGCAGCAGCACCCGCTCCACGTCCTCACCGAGGTCCGGTCGCAGCCGCCGGGGCGCGACGACCCTGCCCGGGGGGCCCGGCACACTTCCGGTGACCAGCTCGTAGCCGACCGCGCCCAGGCTGTAGACGTCGGCCCGCTCGTCGATGCCCTCGCCGGGCTCCGCCTGCTCCGGCGGCTGATAGCCCGCCGAGCCCGCGGCCAGCGTGAGCACCGAGGCCTGTGCGAGGCTCTTGGCGAGCCCCAGATCGGCCAGCAGCACCCGCCGGGTGCCGTCCGGCGCGGTGTGCAGCAGCACGTTGGTCGGTTTGATGTCCCGGTGCACGATCCCCGCCTCGTGCAGCGCGGCGGCGGCCCGCGCGGCCTCGGCCGTCAGCGCGAGCGCGTGTCCCACCGGCAGCGGTCCGCCCGCCAGCAGATCGGCGAGGGTGCCGCCGTCGGCGTACTCCATCACGAAGTACGGCCTGCCGTCGGGGAGTTCACCGATGTCGTAGACCTGCACCACCCGGTTCGAGCCGGCCCGGCGCAGCAGCCGGGCCTCGGACAGGAAGCGGTCCCTGATGTCGAGCCGGTGCGCCCAGTTCTCGGCGAGGACCTTCACCGCGACCGGAGCCTGGAGCTCGTCGTCATGGGCGAGCCACACCGTGGCGAAGGCGCCGGTGCCCAGCGGCCTGTCGAGGCGGTAGCGGCCGATCCGGCCCGGGGAGTGCATACGACTATCATGCCTGGCCTGAGATCGACTCGAAGGGGGACCCTTGGTGCAGGACCAGGCGCTGGTGGAAGACCTGGCACGGCGGGCCGCCACAGGTGACGGCGCGGCCCTGGACCGGCTGCTCACCGAGATCCGGCCGGAGGTCGTACGCCGCTGCGGGCGCTTCCTGCCGTGCCGGGAGGACGCCGAGGAGGCGGCCCAGGACGTGCTGCTCCAGGTGGCCCGGTACATCTCCCGCTTCGAGGGCCGCAGCCGCTTCAGCACCTGGCTGTACACCGTGGTCGCCAACTGCGCCCGGCAGAAGTACCGCGAGCTGAAGCGCCGGGCCGCCGAGCAGCCTGCCGCCATCGAGCCGTCGTACGCCGTGGACCCGCGCACCACCAGCGTCATCGCGGGCTCGCGGGTGGACCTGCTGGAGGCACTGGAGCGGCTGGAGCGGACGCATCCGCACCTGGTCGCGCCGCTGGTCTACCGGGACATCTGCCAGCTGGACTACGCCGAGGTCGCCGAGCGCGTCGGCATCCCGCTCGGCACCCTCAAGTCACGCCTGCACGAAGCCCGCAGACAGGTACGCCCCTGGCTGGCGGGCGGCTGAGCCGCCGGGCGCGTCCCGCCCTGGGACGATCCGGAGCGCCGGACGCGGTCGCCGCGCCGGCGACGGGATCCGCGAACCGCCGCCCAGGGCTCCTGAGCGGCGGTTTCACCGTGACGAGTGGCTCCGGGTGACGAAGCTCACCCCCGCGGCTCCGACACCGAGGGTCACCGGCACGGCGCGCCGGTCGGCGCGGCCCGGCCGGTCCTACCGGTCCTCCTCGAACAGCGGCAGTTCCGCCCAGATCGTCTTGCCGTCCGGGGTGTGCCGGCTGCCCCAGCGCTGGGTGAGCTGGGCGACCAGCAGCAGGCCGCGGCCGCCCTCGTCGAAGGTCTTGGCCCGGCGCAGGTGCGGGGCGGTGGGGTTGGTGTCGGACACCTCGCAGATCAGCGTGGTCGCGTCGTGGATCAGCCGCAGCCGGATGGGGTGTGCGCCGTACCGGATGGCGTTGGTGACCAGCTCGCTGACCACCAGCTCCGCCGTGAACGCGGCCTCGCTCAGCCGCCAGGCGTCCAGTTGCTCCACGACCTGCTTGCGGATCGGCGCGACCAGCGCCGGCTCGGCCGGGATGTCCCAGGTCGCCACCTGGGCGGCCGGCAGGCCCTGGGTGCGGGCCAGCAGCAGCGCCACGTCGTCGGCCGCGCCGCCCGGCGGCAACAGGGTGTGCAGGACGTGGTCGCAGGTCGCGTCCAGGGAGTCCGCGTACGCCCCGAGCGCCTGGTGCAGCAGCTCACGGCTGGTGTCCGGGTCCCGGTCCCGGGACCACACCAGCCCGTCCGTGTACAGGGCGATGACGGTGCCCTCGGGCAGTTCCACCTCGGTGGACTCGAAGGGCAGTCCGCCCAGCCCCAGCGGGGGACCGGCGGGGAGCTCCAGCGCGCGGGGCGTGCCGCCCGGGGGCAGCACCACGGGCGGCGGATGCCCGGCGCGGGCCAGGGTGCAGCATTTCGACACCGGGTCGTAGACGGCGTACAGGCAGGTCGCGCCGACCTCGCCGGGGCCGGCGTCGACGCCGGACTCCTCCGACAGCCGGACCACCAGGTCGTTCAGGTGGGTCAGCAGCTCGTCCGGGGCGAGGTCGATGTCGGCGAGCGTGCGAACGGCCGTGCGCAGCCGGCCCATGGTGGCCGAGGCCTCGACGCCGTGCCCGACGACGTCCCCGACGATCATCGCGACCCGCATCCCGGACAGCGGGATCACGTCGAACCAGTCGCCGCCGACCCCGGCCCGCGCGGCCGGCAGATAGCGGGAGGAGGCCTGCAGCGCGGCCGTGCGCGGCAGGGTGCGGGGCAGCAGGCTGCGCTGGAGCGCGAGCGCGGTCTCCCGCTCGCGGGAGTAGCGGCGGGCGTTGTCGATGCAGACGGCGGCCCGGGTGGTGATCTCCTCGGCGAGCAGCCGGTCGTCGGCGGCGAACGGGTCCGCGCGCCGGTGCCGGGTGAGCACCGCCACCCCGAGGGTCAGCCCGCGGGCCTGGATGGGCACCGACATAGAGGAGTGGATGCCGAACCGGCGCACCTGCTCGCCCCGCCTGGCGTTCCAGGTCAGCCAGGGCTGGGTGTCGCCCGCGGTCACCGAGGCGATGATCGTGTGGCCCGCGGTCAGCGAGTCCGCCTGGGGCGAGCCCTCGGGATACTCCTCGGTCTGGCCGGGCGTCATCACCGCCTCCGGAACTCCGTCCAGGACCGACCGGTGGGCGGCCCGGCGCAGGGTGACAGGGGCCGTGAGGCGGGCCGGGGGTTCGCCGCCGTAGTCCTGCGGGTCCAGCAGATCGATGGTGACGAAGTCGGCGAGCGCGGGCACGCACACCTCCGCCAGCTCCTCGGCCGTTCGGGTCACGTCCAGCGTGCTGCCGACGCGCACGCTCGCCTCGTTCACCAGCTGCAGTCGCTGCCGGGCCCGGTGGTTGTCGGTGACGTCGTGCGCGGCCAGACACACCCCGTGCACCCGGCCCTGCGCGTCCCTGACCGGGGCCATCCGGGCGAGCCAGGCGTGGGCGGGGCCCTCGGCGCAGGCGCGCATGGCGGTCTGCACGTCCAGCGGGCTGCCCGTGATCAGCACCTGGAGCATGCCCTGCTCCAGTTCCTCGCTCTGCGGTCTGCCGCCGATCTCCACGAGCCGCAGGCCGTGCAGGCGTTCCTCCGGCAGACCGATGACCTCGGCCATCGCGTCGTTCATCCGGCGCAGCCGCAGTTCCGCGTCGTACACGGCCACCGCGCACGGCGACTGGACCAGGCCGGCCGCGGTGAGCGGGTCGTCCTCGGCGGGCGACCGTGCGCCGGTCAGCGGGGTGACGACGACCCAGCCGCCGTCGTGTCCGTCGTGCGGCGTCCGACGGTGGGCGAGCAGCCACACCGGGACCGTACGGCCGTCGCGGTGGCGCAGTCCGACGGTTCCCTGCCAGCGCAGGCCCGTCGGCGGGAGCGGCGGGGCGTCGTCGGCCAGCAGCCGGGCGGCCGGGCGGCCCAGGACGGACTGCGCAGCGTGGCCGAGCAGGCGCCGGGCGCCCTCGTTCCACTCGACCAGCGTTCCGTCGTCGTCGATGACAGCCCGGGCTGTCGCAGCGTCGTCGAACGGATAGACCCGGCTCATCGTCGCCGCTCCCAAGCGCCTACTCACAGTGAACAGGTGGCACCTCTCGTGTTCCAGCGTAGTGCTTCGGGACCCCCGGCGAACCAGGTGCGTCCTGCGCCTGGCCGATCGGTCGGACACGGTCAAAGACGAACTCCGGACGACGCGCGCGGTCGACACGGTCGCCGGCGTCCGGACCCTTGACGGTCGCGCGTGGCCACCCGTCAGAATCCGTTTGTTCACGATCAGTTGTGAGTATTTCTGGGCCCTGATGAGGGAGAGCCGCCAGGACGGTCGCTCGCCGATCGGTTCTGGTCGCCGCCACCGCCACACCCGGCCGGAGCGCTGCTGAGCATGACGGCGGCGATGTCCGCCGACGCCGCCGATGCGCCCCTCGGTGCCGGCGGACGCCACGTCGTGCCGCTGCGGGTCGGCATCACCGACCCGACCGGCGCCCACGCGCGGGCCGCCGATCCCGGCTACGACGACCCGGTCTGGCGCGAGGTCGCCGTGCCGCACGACTGGATCACCGAGCAGACCCCCACCACCGACCACGGCACCACCGGCGGCACCGGCTTCTTCCCGGGCGGCCTCGGCTGGTACCGGCTCGCCTTCCGCCTGCCGGCGTGGGGCCAGGGCGCCGGGCGGTCCAGACGGGCCGCCCAGTCCCGGGCGACCGGCAGCAGACGGGGGTAGAGCGCGGCGCGCAGCGCGGCCACCGGGGCGGGCAGGCCGTGGGTGAAGTAGCGGTACTCGCCGGAGCCGAACCGGTGCCGGGCCAGGTCGACGGTGGTACGGAACAGGTGCGGCTCGTCGTACAGCGCGGCCGGACCGGCGCACTCGGCGGGGGAGAGCAGTGGACCGGTGCAGGCGCCGCCGTACTCGTCCAGTTCGGCCGCGAGCGCGGTCCAGTCCGTGCGGGCCACCCGGCGCCGGGCCTCGGCGGGGGTGAACGTCATGCCTGGCTCCTTCACACCAGCGTCGGCTGCAGGGCGCCCTCGTGCGTGAGCAGCCACAGCTTGCGCTCGACTCCGCCCGCGTCCCCGCGCATCGAGCCGTCCGCGCCGATCACCCGGTGGCAGGGGCGGACGAGCAACAGGGGATTGGCGCCGAGGGCCGCGCCCACGGCGCGGAGTTCGGCGCGCGGCACGCCCAGCCGGTCGGTCAGTTCGCCGTACGTGGTCGTCGTGCCGTACGGGACGTCCTCGAGGGTCTGCCACACCGCCCGCCGGAAGGGGGTGCCGGTGGCGGCGAGCGGCAGCTCGAAGTGGGTCCGGCGGCCCGCGAAATAGGCGTCCAGCTGCCGGTGCGCCTCGGCGAACGGAGCGTCGTCGCGGTCCTCGGCGCGGACGGCCGCCGCGCCGCGCCGCCCCGGCATCACGAGTGAGGTGAGCAGGAGGCCGGCCGGTGAGAGGGAGCCGGTCAGCACCAGATCGCCGAGCGGGCTCGGGTGGACGGTGTGGACGCTGCGCGTGTGCATCGGGTGCTCCTTGCCTCTGGTGTGGTTTCGTCCGTGCTGCCGAGTCTGCTGCTTCGGGCGCCGGCTGACCGGCGGGAATCGGACATGGCTCTCCGACCGTGCTGGTACCGGTGAGAAAGGCTTCTGACCTGGCGGTATTTACGGGTAAGTACCCTCGCGGTACCGTGATGGGCATGCCAGCTCTCAATGTGGAGTTCAGCGAACGGGAACTCGAGGACCTGAGGCAGATCGCCAAGGAGCGCGGTACGTCGATGAAGGCCCTCGTGCGTGAGGCCGCGGCCGCTGACATAGCCCGGCACCGAGCCCTGCAGGAGGGCGCCGAAGCCTTCCGGCAGTTCTTCGCCACGCACGCCGAGGAGTTCGCGGCGGCCTTCCCCGACGACGAGACCCCCGCGAAGGACGAGGCCGCCTGACGCATGCCCTCCGTCATCCACATCGACGTCCCCTGGCTGCTCCAGCGCCACGAGGAGGTCCTGCCCGACCAGCCCGCGGTCGACGACTTCTCCGCGCTGGTCGCCGCCGTCGCCCGGCACCGCGTGGACCCGCCCCGGCTCGGCGTGGACTCCGATCCCGCGTGGCGGGCCGCCGCCCTGCTGCACACCCTCGCCCTGCTCAAGCCACTGCCCGCGGCCAACGCCCGCTTCGCCTGTGCGACCGCCGTGGCCTACATGTTCGTCAGCGGCGTCGGCATCGACCCGCCCTACGGCGCCCTCGTGGACCTCGCCCGCGATCTGATCTCCGGCAAGACCGACGTGTACGGTGCGGCCGACCGGCTGCGGTCCTGGCAGATCTGAGCCGCTTCCCCGGTCGGCCCGCCCCGGCCGGCGGGGGAAGCCGCCGGGGGCCGCCGGCCGGGGCAGGAGGAACGGGGCCGGCGGCCGAGGGGGGAGAGCGGGGCCGGCGGCCGGTCTCGCGGGGCATGCCGAGGAGGCCTGCCCCAGTCCACTACCGGACCGCACCCGCCGGAAGCGTGCGCGGGCACGTGGTGTGAGCGCCCGTTTCACACGGGGCGCATGAAAATAGCGAAAGGCGAGGTGGGGGAGGAGCTCACTGGTCCCGGATTCTGACTTTCCTTCAAAACTGCCTATGTTGTGCGGGTGCCTTGTTGCTCGTGTGGAAGTTGTGCAAGGGTTGAAAGGCCCGTGCGGGGGGTAAAGTCCGGGGTTCTTCCGGCAGTTGCGGAACGTCACCGGCCGACCACCGGTCCATTTCCCTTCCCACGCGCCGCAACGGTACGCACCCTCGCAGCACGCATGACCCGCACCAAAGGAATCCGCTCAGTGTCCACCCCCCACCCTCCTCGTCCTCCCTTTCCGCCGCCGGGCGGCGACCCGGGGGAGTCCGACGAGTCCCTCGCCGGCCCGCTGCGGGCCGGCTCCGACGCGGAGGCCTCCCGGTCCGCCGCCCTGCTGATGTCCCGGCACTGGCAGCCTGCGCAGGACTACGCCGTGGTCTGCCTGGCCCTGTCCGGGCCGCTCGCCCACATGGTCACCGCCTCCGCCTTCCACCAGGTCCTCGGCCGGCTCGCGCTCGGCGAGGGGGCCGAGGCGCTGCGCCCCCGGCTGCTCGTGGCGGTCCGGGACACGGTCGTCAACTGGTCCGGCACCGACCGGATCACCGCCGTGCTGCCCGGACTCGGGAAACCCGCCGGGGGCCGCGGTATGCGCGCCGCGAAGACCCTGATACCGGAAAACCGCGCCCTGTCCGACCGCTCATTTCACGCCCTTCCCCGGCTGGAGCAGGCGCTGTTGTGGCACATCGAGGTCGAGGCCGAGCCGATAACCGTTCCCGCGGGACTGCTCGGTGTCGACATCGAGAGCGCGGCGGTCGCGTTGGAACAGGCGCGCGAGAAATTCCGGGAGGGCCTGGTACGCGCCCACCGGGAACTCGCCCCCGGCAAGGAATGCCGCTACTACAACCGTCTGCTCGACGTTCCGATCCGCCGTGGCGGCGCCCTGCTGCCCGACGTCCAGGAGCATCTGTCCGGCTGTGCCTACTGCCGGCACGCGGCCGAGCAACTGGGCCACACCGACGCCGCGTTGGGTCTGCTGCTCGCCGAGGCCGTGCTCGGCTGGGGCGCCCGCCGCTACCTCGACTCGCGCCCCGGCCGCCGCCAGGGCCCCGCTCGCTCCCGCCGCTCCGGCGGACGCCGGCGCGGCGGGGACAAACCCGGCCTCTTCACCCGCACCGGCCGGTCCGGCACCCGGCGGCGCGGCGACGGCGAGCCGCGGACCCGGATCCCGGGATCCCGCGGCCGGCAGCGCGGCGGCGACCCCGGGCCGCTCGCCCGGGTCCCCGGCGCCGCCTGGTCCTCCCGGTCCCTGCTCACCGGAGTCGGCGTGGCCTCGGCGGGACTTCTCGCGACCGTCCTCGCGATCAGCGTGTGGCCGTACGGCGGTGACGGCACCGACCCGGTCGCCTCCACCAGTGCCGTCCCCGGCACCGCCGCAGGCCGGTCCCCGACGCCCGCCGGCACGGCCCCCGGCACCGCGGGACTTCCCGCCGCCGGCCGCCCCGTGCGACTGCGCAACGCCGCCGCCGGCCTGTGCCTGGACATCGAGGGCACACCGAAGGCCGGGGCGGGCGTGGTCCTCGCCGTCTGCTCCTCGGCGCCCACCCAGCAGTGGATGTACGACGCCGACGGGCTGCTGCGCAGCGCGGCCGACTCGGGGCTGTGCCTGGACTCGCACGCCGACGCCGGAGTGGTGATCCTCGGCACCTGCGCCGAGGCCGGCTCGAAGCGGGGCGACGACGTGCGCTACGACGTCACCGTGCAGGGCGAGTTGCTGCCCCGGTGGGACCGGACGCTCGCCGTCGCGGCCACCGCCGACACCGCGGGCGCCGATCTCGTGGTCAAGGTCCGGGACCGCTCCGCCGGCCAGCGCTGGGTGACCGATGCGTCCTCGGCGAGCCCCGGCTCGCTCTCCATCGCCGGCACGGGTGGGTCCTCGGCCCGGCCGGCCGCGGTGCCGGAACGGCGTACCTAGTGCTGTGACCGGAAAGGTGTGCCGCATAGCTCGCGGCGTCCGGTGCTGGGGGCACCTCCCACGCCCTTCAGGCAGTGGGGGAGCCTCGCAAGGCGGAGCGTCGCCCGCGTACGGGATGTACTCGGGTGATGCGACAACGCGGCGAGGTGCCCCGGGCGTCGCGAGCCGGTGAACCTTTCCGGTCGCAGCACCAGGGCCGGGTGCGCCGGCGGTGCGGCAATCCGCCGTGGGACCGCGTGGCAGCCGCCGGCTGCGAGCCGGGTGCGGTAGTCCGCGCCCAGGCTGCGGTAGCCGCTGTCGGCACAGCGCCGCGCTCCTCAGGGAGCCGCCGCTCCGCCGGCTCGCTCGGTCAGGTCCGGTCCTCGACCAGGTCCGCCGCCGTCACCGTGCCCGGGCCGGTGTGCCCGGACAGGGCGAGGGTCAGGTCCGACTCCGCCAGCACGCACCGGACGACGTCTTCGACGCCGGCCTGCCCGTCCAGCCCCAGTCCGTAGACGTATGCGGTGCTGCACGAGTGCGGTGCTGCACGGGTGCGGTGCTGCGCTGTGCGGTGTTGCGCTGTGCGGTGCTGCGCGGGCCGGCGGGGGGCTGCCGGGGATGGCCTGCCGACGGTACGCCCTCGGCAACGGCTCCTGCCGCACGGCGAGTCATCAGGCTTCGCCGTCACCGCCCGGGGAATCGGCCACCTCCTCCGCGTCCGGTCCCTGCGCCCGTACCCGCTGCACGTGTTCCAGTGACTCGCGCAGCTCGGTCAGCCAGTCGTCGGTGTGGCGCTGGACCAGGCGCACGCACCAGGCGAGGGCGTCGCTGCGGCTGCGGGCGACACCTCCCGCGATGAGCGTGTCCAGGACCTGACGCTCCGGCTGGCGCAGCCGGGTCATCACCGGCGCGGCCACGTGCGTGAACAGGGCGCGCTCCGGGCCGCACTCCACGCCCCAGGAGACCTTCCGGCGGTACAGGTGCTCGGCCTCGCGGGCCACCTCCATCCGGCTCTCGCGGGTCCGCTCCCGGAACTCCTGGATCCTGCCGCGCAGGGCGGCCCCCCGTTCGGCGTCCGAGGCGCGCTCGGCCGGTCGGGGCTCGGGGATGCGGCCGATCACGGTGATCTCCTCACGGTCGGCGGTCACCTCGACCACTTCTGTGAAGAGACCCTCCGGCAGGCGGCCGGCGAACCAGCCGCGCAGTTCCTCTTGCTGCTCACTTGTAATCATGTAATGAGGATTACGCTGATCGTTTCATGAACACAAGGGGTCACGAAGGGGTTCGCCGAGGGCAGAGCCGGAATGTTTCAGGCCGATTAACGAAGAGGTGTCTTTCAGCCATCTGGCGCGTCGTGGGGTGCGGAACCCGCACAGTTCCGGGGTCGCGGTGTGGTGATTCCGTGACTTCACGCCACTGCTTCAACACGAAATGTTACCGAAACCCATGTGTTCGATGTGAGTTTCGACGCCGGAGTCGGCAGAGTGGCGCACGCCGCTCCGGCGCCCACCGGGCCGGGAGCGGGCACCCGTCTATTCGAGCGGAAGGATGCACACAATGCGGAACACCGCGCGCTGGGCAGCGGCCTTCGGCCTCACGGCCGCCGCCGTTTGCGGACCCCTGACCGGGGCCGCCGTCGCTGCACCGGGCGCCGCCCCGTCGTCGCTCTACGCCCCGTCTGCGCTGGTACTCACCACCGGACACGGCAGCGACGCGGCCACGGCCACCCCTGAGCGCGCCGTCACCCTGACCTGCGCCCCCACGGCTTCGGGCACCCACCCGGCCGCCGTCCAGGCCTGCGCCGCACTGCGCGGCACCGGCGGCGACTTCGACGCCCTGAAACCGAGCGGCGACGTGTGGTGCACCAAGCTGTACGACCCGGTCGTCGTCACCGTCCAGGGCGTCTGGCAGGGCAAGCGCGTCTCCTACGAGCGCACCTTCGGCAACACCTGCATGCGGGACACCGTCGGCGGCGGCGTCTTCGCCTTCTGAGACCGGGATCGCACGGAGCTCCGCACACGCCGGAAACAGGTCCGCAACCGGGGAGTGCGGCCCCTGGAGCGGGGAACCTGCGATCTCGTACCGGAGCCGACGGGCGGAGTGGGGCCGCCCGCCGGTATCCGGGCACACAGCCGCTCCCCGGGTGGGCCCGTGGGGGGCCCTTCCCGGGGAGCGGCGAAAAACAACCGGTTTCAACCGGTGTCCTTGCTCTTGCGCCGGTGACTCGTGTCGCACCAGGGGTAGCGGCGACTGCGCCGGCAGGTACACAGAGCGACGCGGAAACGGTCCGAGGACACCGTGGTGCCGTCCTCCAACTCGACCTCCACCGGCCCCTCGACCAGCATCGGCCCCTGTCGCCGGACGCTGATCCGGCGGGCCCGGTCAGCGGGTTCGTTCGGCACGGATCACCACCAGTTCCTCCCTGTGCGCGGCCGCTGCGAGAAGACCGCGCCGGCGCAGCCAGTCCTCCCGCGAGCGCAGCACCGGGCCGAAGGGGACCCAGCGGCGGCGGACCACCGCCGCCTTCAGTCCGGCGGCGCGCAGTAGTGCGAGCGTGCGGTCCGGGTCGCTGAGCGAGGAGTGCACGATCAGCAGTACGCCTCCGGTGCGCAGCAACGTGGGGGCGTCGCGGCAGATCCGGTCCAGCAGCAGCCGCCCGTCACGGCCCGCGTCCCAGGCCCGGGACCGGCCGCGCGGCCCGCGTCCGGCTTCGGGCGCCGGGACATAGGGCGGGTTCGCCAGGATGAGGTCGTAGGTGTGGCCCCGGACCGGTCCGAAGAGGTTGCCGCGCCGGATCCGTACCGGAAGCCGGGTCAGCCAGGCGTTCATCCGTGCGGTCCACACCGCCAGCCGGGACACGTCCACCGCGGTCACCTCGGCGCCGTGCCGGGCCGCCTCAAGGGCCAGCGCCCCGCTGCCCGTGCCGACGTCCAGTACGCGGGCACCGGGCGCCAGAGCTTCCTCGCGGAGGGACTCGGCCAGCAGTTGGGTGTCGTCCT
Organism: Streptomyces sp. NPDC046759; assembly: GCF_040645475.1. Classification (NCBI taxonomy): domain Bacteria; kingdom Bacillati; phylum Actinomycetota; class Actinomycetes; order Kitasatosporales; family Streptomycetaceae; genus Streptomyces; species Streptomyces sp. NPDC046759. Next base: position 35,561 of record NZ_JBEYYJ010000032.1, read on the forward strand.
GTGGGGCGTACACGCCCGGAAGTACCAAAGCGATCACGCCTGGCGAGTACCCGGCCCATCAGGATGTATGGCGCGCACCTCCGGCTCCAGCGGTGTGCGCAGGGACGAGCGTCCGGCACGCCAGTCGGCGAGCAGCCGGCGCGCCAGCCGGTCCTCCAGGTACTCCGTCGCGTCGATCCCGAAGGCCACGTCCGCCGCCAGTTCCGGTTCCTCGGCGAGCAGCCCGCCGATCACGTCATGGCGTACGACCTGTTCGTGGACCGCGTCCGCCTCGACGTGCTCGTCGTAGAAGAACTCCGCGGCGGGTCCCGCACCGGTGCGGCGCATGGCCTGGGCCAGCCGGCGGGAACCCGGCGAGGAGGTGATCTCCACCTCGGCGAAATGGCCCACGAGCGCGCCGCGCAGCTCGCGGTGCAGGCCGAACAGGGACATCAGGTTGACGACGGCCAGCATCTCCGCGCGGGCCGCGTCCAGATAGCGGCCGTAGGCGGTGTCGAGGCCGAGGTCGGTCATCAGCTCGGCGAACAGCCGGGCGTGCACCCGCTCGGGGCGGCCGCCGCCGAACTCGTCGAACTCCACCGCCGCCATCGCCGCCTTCGCCCGGCCCCACAGCCTCGGCAGCACCCAGGCGTGCGGATCGGCCTCCTTCAGGTGGTACAGGGAACGCTGGGCGGCGTACTCGCGCACATGCCACAGCTCGCCGTCGGCGGACAGGAAGTGAGTGACTCCCGTCCCCTCGACCGGTTCGACCAGGAGCGGGGCAAGTGCGTCGTCGAGGCTGTCGTGGCCCGGCGTGTCGGCGCGCAGCGCGGACAGGAAACGGCGCTCCAGCGCGGCGCGGACACGCAGCAGATCGGGGTCCCACTCGAACTCCGGGCCGACGCCGGCGAAGCCCCGGTAGTGCAGTTCGTAGCACAGGTACAGGGCGAGTTGCGCGTCGTCGCCGTAGGGATCAGCCGCCTCCGCCTCGGCGGGGTGGGGGAGGGTGCCGGTGCCGCGCAGATACGCGGCGACCGCGGCCGACAGGGGGCCTCGGGGCCGGGGCAGCCGGGGGCCTCGCGGGTGCTCGTTCATGGAGCTCGGGTACCCGCACGCAGGGAAGGTATCGATGTCTACGTGATCCTTCCGGCCCCCTCACTCCCCGTCCGCCTGCTCCTGTGCCGAGGTGTTCGGGGTGGTGGCGTCCCCGGCCTTGCCGTCGCCGGTCGTGTCCTCGTCACGCTTCTCGGCCTCCTCGACCTCCCGCAGCACCTCCTGCAGGGCCGTGTCGAACTGTTCCTTCGTGTCCCTCTCGTCTTCCTCGCCGGACATGACTTCTCCTTTCGCCGCCATGTTCCTGATCAGCAGAGTTACCCGCCGGCGCCGTCTCAAGCGTCCCGCCGGGGACCACCCCGCGGCCACCGCGGCCACCCCGGCCTGCCACCGGGCTCGCCCACGCGGGTCTCGGCGCGGTTCGTCCTGGCGGCGACCGGGGCACCGGTGCCGGTCGCAGCGGGTGAGCGGCCCGCTCCGGCACATCCGTGCTCCCTGCGTGCCTCCGTCGGCACAGGGCGAGGGGCCGCCGTCTCCCTGCTGACGGCGGCCCCTCGGGCCTGGACGGGCGGTGTCGTCACATGTGGACGACCGGTGCGGCCGCGGCGTCCTGCTGCGGCACGCCGCGCCGGTAGAGGAGGAACGCGAGCAGCGCGCCGGCGGCGAAGAAACCCGCCGACCACCAGAAGGCGGTGGTGTAGCTCTCGATCGTCGCCTGGGCCCGTACCAGCTTGCTGGTGGCGTCCCGGCCGGACAGGTAGTCGGTGGCGGCGCTCGCCGCGAGCGTGTTCAGCAGAGCCGTGCCGATCGAACCGCCCACCTGCTGCATCGCGTTGACGGTCGCGGAGGCCACGCCCGCGTCCTCGGCCGCGACCCCGCCGGTGGCCAGCTGCATGGCCGGCGGCATGACCAGGCCCAGGCCCACGCCGATCACGATCAGCTGGGGCAGCACCGCGCTCGGGTAGTGCGAGCCGAGGCCGATACCGGTCAGCCAGGCCATGCCGGCCGTGGCGATCGCGAAGCCCAGCGGGATGACCGCCTTGGGGCCGAGGCGGGGCACCAGGACCGTGGTGCCGACCTGTGCCGTCACCATCAGCGCGCCGACCATCGGCAGGAACGCCACGCCGGTCTTCGTCGGGCTGAAGCCGAGGTTGAGCTGGAGGTAGTAGGTCAGGAAGAGGAACACGCCGAACATCCCCGCGCCGGTGATCAGCACCGCGAGGAAGGAGGCCGCGCGGTCCCGGTCGAGGAGGATCCGCAGCGGCAGCAGCGGATGCGCGGCCCGGGTCTGCCACCCGGCGAAGGCCGCCAGCAGCACACCGCCCGCGATCAGGAAGCCCCAGGTCAGCGGCGACCCCCAAGGGTGGGTCTCCGCGTTGGAGAAGCCGTAGACCAGGGAGAACAGACCGGCGGCCACGAGGACCGTGCCCGGCACGTCCAGCTTGGCGTTCTGCGCGTCGCGGTGGTTGCCGAGCAGGATCCAGCCGCCCGCGAAGGCGGCGACCGCGATGACCACGTTCACGTACAGCGTCCAGCGCCAGTCCAGCGCGTCGGTCAGCACACCGCCGAGCAGCAGTCCCACGGCACCGCCGGCGCCGGCGATAGCGCCGTACACGCTGAAGGCACGGGCCCGTTCCCGGGCGTTGGTGAACGTGGTGTTGAGCAGGGACAGCGCGGCGGGCGCGAGCAGTGCGCCGAAGGCACCCTGCAGGGCGCGGGCGACGACCAGCATGGTGAAGCCGTTCGCGGCGCCGCCGAGCGCGGAGGCCGCGGCGAAACCGACGACACCGACGAGGAAGGCGGGCTTGCGGCCGAAGAGGTCGGCGATCCGGCCGCCGAGCAGCAGCAGGGAGGCGAAGGCGAGGGCGTACGCCGTCACGATCCACTGCCGGTTGCCGTCGGAGAAGCCGAGGTCGCTCTGGGCGGACGGCAGGGCGATGTTCACGATCGTGGCGTCGAGCACGACCATCAGCTGGGCGAGGGCGATGACCCCGAGGATCCACCACCGCTTCGGTGAGGCCGCTCCGCCGTGTTCGATCGCGCCGGCTCCTGCTCGGGAGCCTTCGGCAAGGGTCTTCTGTGACATGGGGAACCACTCCAGGGAAGTCGTCCGCGAACAGCCGTTAAACGAAACTGTTTCGTACACATCGAGAGTAGACCACCCTCAGCGAAACGACAACGTTTCGCTGAGGGCTTTCGGTGCCCCGGCGCACATTCGGCGCGCATTCTTTGACAGGCATATAACCGCACTGGCATATTCGCAGCATGTCCGACGCAGCGCTCTGGTCCGCCCTGGCCGACCCGCATCGACGGGCCATCGTCGCGCTCCTGCTGGAACGGCCCCGGCCCGTCGGTGAGATCGTCGCAGCGTGCGGGCTGAGCCAGCCCGGCACCTCCAAGCATCTGAAGGTGCTCCGCGACGCCGGCCTGGTCCGGGTCAGACAGGACGCGCAGCGCCGCGTCTACGCCCTCGACCCGGCACCCATCGCGGCCCTCGACGCCTGGCTGGAGCCCTACCGCAGGCTGTGGAACCGCAGCCTCGACACCCTGGGCCGGCGCCTCGACGAGACGTCGGACGAGACCCCGCACCCCCCGCCACCGAAGGACTGAAGCACCATGCCCGTCGACCTCACCGGCACCTTCCTGACCCTGGACGACGGCCGGGCCGCCGTCCGGTTCAGCCGCACCTACGACCATCCGGTGGACCGCGTCTGGCACTTCGTCACCGATCCCGGCGAACTCCAGCAGTGGTTCCCCTTCCGCGCCGAGATGGAGCTGCGCCCCGGCACCACCATCCGCTTCAGCGGCGACCCGAACGTGCCCGAGTTCACCGGCCGGATGCTCGCCGTGGACCCGCCCCGGCACCTGTCCTTCGAGTGGGGCGGCGACGAACTCCGCTTCGACCTGGAAGCCCTCGGCCCCCAGCGCACCCGTTTCACCCTCACCAACGTCCTCGCCGAGGCGAACACCGCCGCCCGCAACGGCGCCGGCTGGGAGGTGTGCCTCGCCGCCCTCGACGCCAGGGCGCGCGACGAGCGTTTCGAGGGCCCGCACACCGGGCCGGGCGCGTCGTGGAAGGAGTTCTACGCCGGCTACCTCGACGCCGGTGTGCCCTTCGGCGCTCCCGTCCCGGGCCTGGACTGAGCGGCCGCGCCGGTCACCGCGCGAACCCCGGGCCGGCGCCGTGGACGGCGCGCCGGGCCCGGCCGGGCGATCGGCAGCGGCAGGTGACCGTGGTGAACCCCTCCGGCCGTGCCGCGGTCCATGACCGTCCCGCACGCGCCACCCGGCGACCCGGACCCCACCCTCCATCCGGCGCGGGCGTCCGGCCCCGCTCCGCGTGCGCGTTGTTCCGGTGTGTGGCGCCCTGGATACACCGCGAGCGTTCGGCCCCGACGTTCGCGAGTCCGTGCACACAGCCGCAGTGAGGTCGTCACCATGTCCCATGCCCCCGTCCCCGCAGGACCGTCGAAACGCGCCGGGCCGGTCGCGACCTCCGTGCCCGGGGCGGGTCCCGCCCCGCGACCGCCGCACCGGACGGGGCCGGGCGGCACCGCCCTGGTGACGGGCGCGTCCTCGGGCATCGGTGCCGGCGTCGCCCGTCGGCTGGCCGCCGAGGGAGGCTGGCGGCTGGTGCTGAACGGGCGTGACGCCACCCGACTGGAGCAGGTGGCCGACCAGATCGACGCCCTGGCCGTACCGGCGGACCTGACGCGGCCGGGTGCCGGCCGGCTGCTCACGGATCTGGTCCTGGACCACGCGGGCCGTCTCGATCTGGTGGTCGCAAGCGCAGGGGTGGGCTGGGCCGGCGACTTCACCGGCATGCCGCACGCGCGCATCGACGAGATCGTCGGCGTCGACCTGCTGGCCACCCTGCACCTCGTGCGCGCCGTGCTGCCCCCCATGGTCGCCGCCGGGTCGGGACGTATCGTGCTCATCGGGTCCGTCGCGGGCAGCGTCGGCGTGCGCGGAGAGGCCGTGTACTCCGCCGCGAAGGCCGCCCTGGCCGCCTTCGCCGACGCCCTGCGCTACGAACTGCGCGGCACCGGCGTGGGCCTCACCCATGTGATCCCCGGTGTGGTCGACACACCCTTCTTCGAGCGGCGGGGCGCCCCCTACACCAGGATCTGGCCGCGGCCGGTGCCGCCGGAACGGGTGGCGGACGCCGTGTGGACCGCCGTACGGCACGGCAAGGACGAGGTGTACGTCCCCGGCTGGCTCCGGTGTCCCGCCCTGGTACGCGGTGCCGCACCCGGGCTCTACCGGCGGCTCGCCGCGCGCTTCGGGTGACCGAGGTCATCGGGGCCTACCGCATCGGGTACAGCACCAGCACGCCACCGCGGGCACGCACCCCGTGAGAAGACAGGAAGGCAGGCCAGCGATGCACCTCATGTCCGGCCGTCCCTGGCGTACCGCGGCCCTCCTGCTGCCGGCCGCCGTCGCCGCGGCGCACATCGGACCGGCGGCCACCTGGCTCCCGGGCGTACGGCTGCTGCTGTGTCCCCGCCTCTCCGGCACCGGCCGCCGCCGGCACATCGCGCTGACCTTCGACGACGGCCCGGACCCGCGGTCCACCCCGTGTTTCCTCGACGCGCTGGACGAACTCGGCGTACGGGCCACGTTCTTCGTGCTCGGCGAGAACGTGGTGCGCCATCCCGCGCTGCTCCGGGAGACCGCCCGGCGAGGCCATGAACTCGCGGTGCACGGCTGGACGCACGACCGCCCCTGGCGGCCCGCACCGGCCCGGGACACCGAGCAGGTCGCCCGGACGGTCCGCGCGGTGCACGACCTCTCCGGCCACCGGCCCCAGTGGTACCGCCCGCCGTACGGCATCCTCACCTCGGGACGCTGGCTGGCCGCCCGGCGGGCGGGGCTGCGGCCGGTGCTGTGGTCGGCGTGGGGCAAGGACTGGACGGCCGAGGCCACGCCGGCGTCCGTGCGGGCCCTGGTCGCGGCGGATCTGCGCGGCGGCGGCACGGTCCTGCTGCACGACTCGGACGGGCTCGCCGCTCCCGGCTGCTGGCGCTCGGCCCTCGGCGCACTGCCCGCCCTGGTGCGGGACTGCCGGGAGGCCGGCCTCTCGGTCGGCCCGCTGCGCGACCACGCGGCCGTACCCGAGGACGGCCTCGCCCCCGGGTGACACCGTCACAACCCGGCCACGTACGCCATCGGATCGCCCCGGAACAACGCGCGCCCCCGGGCCGCCCGTTCCGCCCGCTCCCGGCCGTCCTCGGTGAGCCTGCCGAGCGCCGCCAGCAACGCGGGCCCGTCCGGGGCGTGTTCCGACACGCCGAGGAGGGACATCCGGCGTACCCCGTCCACTCCGTGGCCGGGCAGCGGCCGGAACCCGATCACCGGCAGCCCGGCGGCCAGGGCCTGTACGGCGGTCTGGCCGGCCGCGTTGTCCACCAGGGCGTACGCGGCGGCGAGCAGTCCGGGCATGTCGTCCACCCAGTCGAGGGCGAGCACGCCGGGCACCCGGCACACCCGCGCCCGCAGCCGCGCGTTGCGCCCGCACAGCACCACCGGCAGATATCCGGCTTCCGCCAGCAGCCGTGCGGTGGTGTCCGGGCGGGACGCCGCGCCCCAGGCGCCCGCGGACAGCAGGACCGGCGGCCGGCCGGGCGCCCGCGCGGCGAACCGCTCGCGCCACCGGGCCGCCCCGGGCGGCTGCGCGAGGAAGCCGGGTGCGACCGCCGGGCCGGTCGTCACGGTGGGCAGGGACAGGGCCCGCCGCACTTCGCCGGCCGCCCCGTCCGTGAGACACAGATACTGGTCGTTGCCGGGATGCAGCCACTGCCGGTGCACGGCGAAGTCGACGAGGAAGACGGCGCTCGGCACCCGCAGCCGGCCCCGGGCCCTGAGGTGACCGGTGAGCTGCGCGGCCAGATGGAAGACGGACACCACCACGTCGGCGTCCAGCCGCTCCACGAGCTCCGTCAGCCGGTCACCGGCGAGCCGGGCCAGGGGCACCCCGCTCGGACGCGGCCCGCCGCCACCGCGCAGGAACGCGCCGTAGACGCCCGCGTAGGCCCACGGGAAGTGGCGTACCGACGCCTGGTAGGAGCGGCGCAGACCGCCGCCCAGACCGTACGGCAGCAGCCGCAGGACGTCGGCCACGTGCGGTGTCAGTCCGCTCGCGGCCGCCCGGCGTGCCAGTTCGGCGGCCACGGTGTCGTGACCGGCCCCCATGCTCGCGCTCAGGATCAGCGGGCGCCGCCGGCCGCCCGGCGTGGGCCGTTCCGTGGAGGGCACCTCGGCAGGAGTACGCACGGGGTCCGATTCTCCGGTGGCGCGGCCCGTAAACCGTTCACTCCGCCGCCGTGTCGCCGGACCGCGGACAGCCGACACGCCGCACCGCGAGTTGCCCGGAGCGCCCGGGGGTGGATGAATCGGCTCAGGAGAGCGTGTGGGCGGCGAGCACGGGAGGAGCCGTGAGGCGGTGGCGGCGCGGCCTGCACCGCGCTTGGGAGTGGCTCAGGGTCGGAATCCTGTTCGAGCACGGCCGTGAGCTGGAACTGATGCACCGGGCCATGGGGTTCGCCACGCTGGCGCTGGTGACGCTGGCGCCGCTGCTGATCGTCGTCGCCGCCGCCGATCCCCTGGTGCGCGGCGGTTTCGCCTCGTGGCTCACCGACGGCATGGGCCTGTCCGGCCGGTCCGCCAAGGTGATCACCGACGTCATCAGCCCGCCGCGCAAGGTCATCGGCACGACCAGCGTCTGGGGTGGCGTCCTGCTGGCCGTCTTCGGCGTGTCCTTCGGCGGCAGCGTGCAGAACGCCTACGAACGCATCTGGGGGCTGGCCTCCGGCCCCTGGCACCGCGTCTGGCGGCAGGCGACCTGGCTGGTGGCCCTCACCGCCTACCTCTACCAGGAGGTGGCCACCAAGGGCGCCCTGCACGGCGGCCAGCGGATCTCCCTGTCCGCGCTGAGCGGCGTGCTGTTCTTCTGGTGGGGTCAGCGATTCCTGCTCGGCGGCCAGATCCGCTGGCGCACCCTCTTCCCGGGCGCCGTGGCCACGGTCATCGGCCTGGCCGGCCTGCGGGCCTTCTCCTACCTGGTCTTCACCCCGCTCATCGTCACCAACGCGCTCAGCTACGGCGCGGTCGGCACCGTGCTCGTGGTCGAGTCCTGGCTGATCGGCGTCGGGTTCGTCACCTACGGCGGCGCCCTGTTCGGCCGCTGGTTCTGCGAGCACCACTGGATTCCCGGCCACGGGGCGGAACCATGCGGGGACGAACCGTGCGGGGACGAACAGGGCGCGGACGTCCAGGGCATGGACGAGGAGGACGAGGGCGGGCGCTAGGCCAGCTGGCGGCGTACCAGTTCGTGCAGCCGGCCCGCGGTGTCGGCGAGCAGTTCGGCGGGGGCTCCCTGCTGGACGACCTTGCCGTCCTCCATCACGATCACCCGGTCGGCGTCCAGGACCGTCGACAGCCGGTGCGCGATGACGACACGGGTGGCGTTCAGCTTGCGGGTGCTGTCGATGACGATCCGCTGGGTGTCGTTGTCCAGGGCGCTGGTCGCCTCGTCGAAGAACAGGATGCGCGGGCGCCGGATCAGGGCCTGCGCGATCATCAGGCGCTGGCGCTGACCGCCGGAGATGGCGCCGTTGCCGGCCACGATCGTGTGCAGGCCCATCGGCATGCGCTTGATGTCCTCCGCGAGCCCCGCCATCTCGGCGGCCGCCATCGCCTCCTCCGGCGTGTACGGCTCGGTGCCGCAGATGACGTCCAGGATGGAGCCGGTGAACGGCTGCGCGTGCTGGAGTACGACCCCGCACTGGCGGCGGACGGCCGACTGGTCGAGCGCCGCGAGGTCCTGGCCGTCGTACAGGACACTGCCGGAGACCGGCTTGTCGAAGCCGATGAGGAGCCTCAGCAGGGTGGACTTGCCGCAGCCGCTCGGGCCGACGACCGCCACGAACTCGCCCGGCCGGACGGCGAAGGACACGTCGTCGAGCACGAGCGGGCCGTCGTCGGCGTAGCGGAAGGAGAGCCGGCGGGCCTCGAGGGCGCCCGAGAGCGGACCCGGACGGGTGCTGGACGTGCGCACCTCGGGGGTCGCCTCGAAGACCGGCCTGATCTCCTCGAACAGCGGCAGCGCGGCCACGGCCGACACGAACGAGCCGGTGAGCTGGGTGACCGAGGTCAGCACCATCGTCACCGCGGTGTTGAAGGTCAGGAAGTCGGCCGCCGACATCGCGCCCCTGGCGGGCCCCGCGAGCAGCATGAACATCAGCAGCGTGCACACGGGCAGGTAGACCCCGCCGAGCACCGTGGTGAGGTTCTTGATCCGGCCGACCTTCTGCTGCAGCTCTCGGCTGCGCGCGAACTCGCGGGCCCAGGCCGCGTACGCGTAGTTCTCGGCCGCCGCCACCCGCAGCTTGGGCAGGCCCCGCAGGGTCTGGAAGGCCTGGTTGTTCAGCTTGTTGCCGAGCACCGTCAGCTTCCGCTGCCAGCGCACCTGCCACAGCCCGAGCCCGAGGAACACGGCCGCGATGACGACGAGCATGCCGAGGGCCGCAAGGGCCATCGACGGGCTGTACCAAAACAGCAGACCCAGGTTCATCGCACCGACCGTCACCGACTGCGCGACCACCGGGCCGACGCCCGCCAGCAGCCGGCGGATCGCGCTGATGCCCAGGGCGGCACTGGCGAGCTCACCCGTGGAGCGCTGGGTGAAGAACCGCGTCGGCAGCCGTAGCAGACGGTCCCAGACGGCGGGTTGGAGCGCGGCCTCGATCCGGCCCTCGAGCCGCAGGATCGACAGGTTCTCCAGGAGCGTGAACGCCGCCGCGACCACCCCGCTGACCATCACCGCGAGGCACACCTGGACGATCAGGCCCTGCTGCGCCCGGGGCACGAACTCGCCGAGCACCTTGCCCGTGGCGACCGGCACCAGCGCGCCGATCGCCACCGTCACCAGGCCCGCCAGCAGCAGGCCCAGCAGATCGCCGCGCGTGCCGCGCAGGCTGAACCGCAGCAGACCGAACGGTGAGAGCGCCTTGTCCGGCAGCGGCCGGTAGAACATCACCGCGCGCGGTTCGAACTCCTCCGCGTTCGCCTTCTCGATCGGGGTCTCCCGGCCGGTGCCCGGATGGACGGCCACGTACCCGCCGCGCCGCCACAGCAGCGCGACCGGCGCCCCGGACAGCGCCCGGTGCCCCACCAGCGGGCCCACGTTCTCCCGCCACCAGCGCCCTTGCAGCCGTACGGCCCGGGCGCGCACCCGCGAGGCGAGCGCCACCCGTTCGACGGGGTCGAGGCGTTCGCTCTCGGAGCCGCTCTGCGCGGGCTCGGCCAGCTCGATCCCGGCCGCCTCGGCGACCAGCTTGCAGGCGGCGTATCCGGCGTCGGCGTCGGCGGCCGTCGTCCGGCGGGCCGAGCGCTTGCCGATGGACGCGAGGAGAGTCTGGTCGGCCTGGGCGCGCACCGCCTCGCCGGCCTTGATGCCGGCGGCCGTGCGGTTCTCGTGGGTGCGCTCCAGCTGCTCGATCCAGCGGTCCAGCGCGGTCAGCAGCCGGTACTGCTGGTCGACCATGGACTGCCACAGCGCGGGGTCCATCAGCAGGTCGGCGGCGGCCTCGGCGCCGTACAGCGAGCCGTACTGGACGCTGCCCGGCGGCACCTGCATCCAGAACACGTCGTCGTCGGTCGGCGCCTGGGACCGCTCCTCGGCCATCGGGGCCTGGAAGAGGACGGACAGGCCGCGGCCGACGCCGAGCGCGACCGCGTACTCCAGCGGGCTGGTGGCGGGCGGCACGTACTGGGGGTTGCCGTACTCGTCGTACGACCAGGTCTGGGTGTTGGCGGGCTGGTACAGCTCGCGCAGGTTCACGCGGTGCACCACGCAGTCCCGTACCGGCCGGGCGACCAGGGTGTGCTGGGGCCCGGCGACCGGACCGAGCAGCAGGGCACCCGCCTCCAGCCGGCCCAGGTGGTGCCAGTGGCCCTGCTGGGCGGCGTCCACCGCGAACAGGTCCAGGGCGCCGGCCGCGACCAGCCACAGCACCTGCGGGCCCTCCAGGTCCAGGCGGCTGAAACCGGCGCAGTCGATTCGGGTTCCCATGGACCCCAGCGCACCGAGCACGAGGTCGCCTTCGTGCCCCTCCTGCACGGTCGTCATCTCATCGCTCCCTGACCAGCTCGGCGTACGCGCCGCCGTGCGCCACCAGCTCCTCGTGCCGCCCGCGTTCGACCACCGTGCCGTGCTGGAGGACGACGATCTCGTCGCTGTCGCGGACCGTACTCAGCCGGTGCGCGATCACCACGCAGGCGCAGCCGCGCCGGCGCAGGTTGTCCATCACGACCAGCTCGGTCTCCGCGTCCAGCGCGCTGGTCACCTCGTCGAGGACCAGGATGCTGGGCCGGCGCACCAGGGCCCGCGCGATCTCCAGGCGCTGGCGCTGGCCGCCGGAGAAGTTGTGGCCGTCCTGCTCGACCCTGCTGTGGATGCCGCCGGGCCGGCGCATCACCACGTCGTACAGGGCCGCGTCCTTCAGCGCCTCCACCACTGCCTCGTCGGGGATCGAGGGGTCCCACAGGGCCACGTTGTCCCGGACCGAGCCCTCGAAGAGGAACACGTCCTGGTCCACGAAGGAGACCGAGGCGGCGAGCGCGCCGCGCGGAATGTCCTCCAGCCGGCGGCCGTCGATGCGGATCACCCCGTCCCACGGGGCGTACAGGCCCGAGATCAGCCGGGACACCGTGGACTTGCCGCTGCCGGAGCCGCCGACCAGCGCCACCTGCTGACCCGGGCCCACGGTCAGGTCGAAACCGCTGAGCAGCGGCTTGTCGAGCGGGCTGTAGCCGAAGGTGACGTTCTCCAGCTCGACGTGCCCGTGCAGCCGGCGTGTGGAGTCGGCGCCTTGCGGGCGGGCGTACAGCGGGTCGGCCTTGAAGTTCTCCACGTCCTTCAGCCGGGCCACGTCGGCCGCGAAGTCCTGGATGCGGCCCGCCACGCCGTTGAGCCGGGTCAGGGGAGCGGTGAACCGGGTGACCAGCGCCTGGAAGGCGACCAGCAGCCCCACCGAGATGTGCCCCTCGACCGCGCGCAGCCCGCCGATCCACAGGATCAGCGCGCTGTTGAACGTGGCGAGCGTCGGCGCGACCACTCCGAGCCAGGCGCTCGGCACCCCGAGCCGCTGCTGCTCCTCCAGGGTGGTGGCGTGCTGTCCGGCCCACTTGCGGAAATAGCCGTCCTCGCCGCCGGTCGCCTTCATCGTCTCGATCAGCTGCAGACCGGTGTACGAGGTGTTGGTCAGCCGTGCCGTGTCCGCGCGCAGCTTCGCCGTACGGGTCGCGCGCAGCCGTACGACCAGCCGCATGGCGACCACGTTGAGCAGGGCCACGCCGATGCCGACATACGTCAGCTGCGGATCGTAGGTGTAGAGAAGGACGGCGTACAGCACCACGACGATCGCGTCCACGCCGGCCGCGGCGAGGTCGCGGGCCAGGGTCTCGGCGACCTGGTCGTTGGACTGCAGGCGCTGCACCAGGTCGGCGGGGGAGCGCTGGGCGAAGAAGGTCACCGGCAGCCGTAGCAGATGGCGCAGGAAGCGGGCGCTGGAGAGGGTGGAGGAGATGATCCGGCCGTGCAGCAGGTTGGTCTGCTGGAGCCAGGTCAGCACCACGGTGAGCAGCACACAGGTGGCCATCGAGGCGAACAGCACGCCCAGCAGGGAGGTCTGGCCGCCGATGAGGAACTTGTCGATGTAGGTGCGGCTGAGCGCGGGCACGGCGGCGCCGACCGCGACCAGCAGCAGACTGGCCAGGACGGCGGCGGGCAGGGTGCCGGCGGTGCCGCGCAGCCGGGCCGGCAGCGCGCCGAGCACGCCGGGCCTGCGGCCGCCCTTGGCGAAGCCGTCGCCCGGCTCCATCACCAGCACCACACCGGTGAAGCTGCCGTCGAACTCCTCCAGGGGCACGAACCGGCGGCCCTTGGCGGGGTCGTTGACGAACACACCGCGCCGGCCGAAGCGGCGGCCCATGCCGTCGTAGACGACGTAGTGGTTGAACTCCCAGAAGAGGACGGCCGGTGTCCGCACTTCGGCGAGGGCGGCCAGGTCCATCTGCATGCCCTTGGCGGTCAGGCCGTAACTGCGTGCGGCCTTCAGCAGGTTGGAGGCGCGCGACCCGTCGCGGGAGACACCGCAGGCGATGCGCAGCTCCTCCAGCGGGACGTGTCGGCCGTAGTGTGCGAGGACCATCGCCAGGGAGGCGGCGCCGCACTCGACGGCCTCCATCTGGAGCACGGTGGGGGTACGGACCGCCCCGCCGCGGGACTTGGGGACCGGCCGCTTGGCCGGGGCGGCGCGTCTGCGTCCGCGTTCCTGCGTGGTGGTCACGGGAGCAGCCAATCGACGGGACGCTGGTCGGCCAGCTTGATGGAACCGGAGGCGAGAGTCATGGAGTCCAGGCGGAACGGCGGCCCGTCCGTGGTGGACCACCGGTAACCGCTCTTGGTGCTCTGCGAGGTGTCGAGTGCCACCAGTACGGCCACGGGACGGCCCTTGCCGGTGAACTGCCGGCCCAGCTGGCTGTCGCCGAGGAACGCGGAGATCGACTGGGCGGACTGCGCGGTGCGGTCCACCGCCTTCACCCGGCCGCGCAGCACGCCGTACGTCTGCGTCGGCACCGACGACACGGTCAGGTCGACGGGGGCGTGGGCCGGTATGTCGGCGGCGTTCTCGGCGGGCACGTACACGGTCGCGTACAGCGGGTCGGAGGCGTGGGCGACCTTCTCCACGGCGGCGACGTTCGTGCCGGTCTGGATGATCTGCCCGATGGTGGCGGCGAGCGTGGTGACGCGCCCCGCGGCGACCGTGCGGACCACCGAATCGCCCTGGCCCGTACGGACCTTGAGAACCGGCGCGTCGGCGGGCAGCCGTTCGCCCTGCTTCACCAGGACGGCCGTGACCTGGCCGGACACCGGGCTCTGCAGCAGATAACTGCCCTGCCCGTGCGTGAGGATGGCAGGCGCGTTCACCGTGGAGGCGACCGAGCCGGTCACCGCCCATACGGCGGCCGCCGCCATGACGACGACGGTGACGCCCAGGGCGAGCCAGCCCTGGGGGCGGGCCAGGCGCACCGGAAGGTCCAGCTCCTCCGGGGACTGGAGCTTGGCGAGGGCCTGTTGGCGGAACTGCACGGAACTTCCCTCACCTGTGGGGCAGACGCTGGTGTTTCAGACATCCGAGAGCCCCGGAGCCGAGGGACGGCTCCGGGACTTCCGATGCAACGAGGTGCGATCAGAGACCGGCGACCAGGTCGGTGACCGGCTGCACGTTCAGACCGGTGACGCCCTCGACCGTGCCGATGGCGGTGTTGCTCAGGCCGGCAACCGGGGCAACGCCGTTCACGGCACCGGTCACGGTGTTGAGGGCGTTCAGGGACAGACCGCCGGAGACGGTGTCCAGCTCGGCGTCCGAGATCTCGACGGTCTCGACCTGGGGGGTGGAGTTCATGGTGGAACTTCCCTTCCTAATAAATATTTCACAAGGGGGAGAGCGGCCCCCTCTGGGGTCAGACGGACGGCCGCGACCGCGGGCGCCGGGCGCCCGTCTCCGGGAGCCCGCCGCGACCCCCGCGGTGCGATGGATCAAAGCACGCAGGCAGGGCGCGCTTCCAATCAACCAGGGCTCTCACCAGGGCAATTGATGGACGGAAGGATTCATCCGTGCAGACGTGCGCACGCTACGTCGGCCACTCCTTCACATGCGGCACCGCATCGGTGCGTCAGGCCCCTTGCCTGCCGCGCGGCGAATCCGGCACTCCGCGCCAAAGGAATGCCGGGGGGCGCGCAGATGTGCAGATCCACTGTCGGCGGTGACTTGGTTGAGTATTCAATGTGCAGATTCCCTGAAGCAGGGCTTCCGCTTGCGCGTCGGGAACGGACTGTCACCGATCGGTAGCTGACCGTGCCGGTACGCTCTCAGCCCAGAATCGCGTAGACCGTGCTCGCCCGCGCGGCGAGCGCCCCCGAGTCGGCGTCGCTCAGGACGATGTCCGCGAACGCCATCCGGCGCCCCAGCTTCGTCAGGACCGCTTCGATCCGGACATCCGCACCGGTCACCGCCCGCTGGAACGACGTCGACTGCTGAACCGTCGTCATGGGCACGAAGCCACCCCGCGCGGCGCACACCGCGATCACCGTCGCCGTGTCGGCGGCCGCCATCAGGGCCTGCCCCGACAGGCCCCCGCCCTCCCGGGCCAGCCGCTGCGACCAGGGCAGTAGCAGCACGGCCCGGTCCTCGCCCACCACCTCGACGGTCAGCCCCAGATCGAGCACCCAGGGGGCGAAGTTGGCGGAAAGGATCTTGTCGGCTTCGGCCGGGGTCATCGTCATGTGGCGGATTGTTCCCGGCGGCCCGCCCCGACACGCGGGGACGGCCGATTCGCCCGCCCCGCACGGCCGTTGGGAAGCGGAATTGAACACACCGCGCGCCCGGTGCGTACGTACGGTCATCCAGGCGCCCCGATACGAACTGCCCGAATGCGGCAGACCCCCGTACCCAGGAGGTCGAGAAGTTTGAGTCACAAGCGAATGCCCAAGCGCAAGGCCGCGATAGCGGTGGGCGGTGTCGCGGCGCTCGGAGCGGCGGCTCTCCTGCTGCCCAACGCCAACGCGTCCCAGGACAAGAACCAGGCGCAGGGCGCCGCCGGCACCGCGAGGACGCTGAAGGCCACACAGGCCTCGGACCTCGCCGCCCAGCTGCAGAAGATCCTGGGCAAGGCCTTCGCCGGGTCGTACTACGACAGCGGCAAGCAGCAGCTCGTCGTCAACGTGGTCAACGGCGACAGCAACACGATCGTCCAGGCGAAGAAGGCGGGCGCGGTGGTCCGCCAGGTGCAGAACAGCACCAGCGACCTCAAGGCCGCCGCCGCGACGCTGAAGACCAAGGCGACGATCCCCGGCACCTCGTGGTCGGTGGACCCGCGCACCGACAAGGTCCTGGTGACCGCCGACTCCACCGTCACCGGCGCCAAGTGGAACAGACTGCAGTCGACCGTGCAGAGCCTCGGCTCCGGCATGGCCACCCTCAAGAAGTCCGGCGGCACCTTCAAGACCTTCGTCTCGGGCGGTGACGCCATCTTCTCCCAGACGCAGCAAGGCGGCGTCCGCTGCTCCCTCGGCTTCAACGTCACCGCTTCCGACGGCAGCCCCGCCTTCCTGACGGCCGGTCACTGCGGCGTCGCCGCCAAGGACTGGTCCGACTCGCAGAACGGCCAGCCCATCGCCACGGTGGACCAGGCCAAGTTCCCCGGCAACGACTTCTCACTCGTCAAGTACACCGACCCGAACACCCAGGCACCCAGCGAGGTCAACACCGGCAACGGCCAGACCGTCCAGATCACACAGGCCGCCGACGCCACCGTCGGCGAGACCGTGTTCCGGATGGGGTCCACCACCGGACTGCACGACGGCCAGGTCACCGGGCTCGACGCCACCGTGAACTTCCAGAGCGAGACCAACCCCGGCGGCGTCGACACCGTCAACGGTCTCATCCAGACCAACGTCTGCGCCGAACCCGGCGACAGCGGCGGCTCCCTGTTCACCCAGGACGGCGGAGCCGTCGGCCTCACCTCCGGCGGCAGCGGCGACTGCACCAACGGCGGCGAGACCTTCTTCCAGCCGGTGACCGCCGCCCTGCAGGCCACCGGCGCGACCCTCGGCAACGGCGGCAACGGCGCGGGTGACCAGTCGGGTTCCGCCGCCCCTTCGGCCTCGGCGGGCGACCAGTCCGGTGCGGGTGACCAGTCGGGTTCCGCCGCCCCTTCGGCCTCGGCGGGCGACCAGTCCGGTGCGGGTGACCAGTCGGGTTCCGCCGACCCCTCGGCCTCGGCCGGTGACCAGTCGGGGGCCGGCGCCGGGTCGGGCGACCAGTCCGGCAGCGGCTCCGACCAGTCCGGCAGTGGCTCCGACCAGTCCGGCAGTGGCTCCGCGAACGACGGGTCGTCCCTGACCGGCACGCGCTGAGCGCTCCTCAGGCACGGCCACGACGGCGCCGTCGTTCGTCCGCGGCGCCGTCGTGGCCGGTCTTTCCTTCCCCCGCCTCAGCTCCCCTCGCGGGCCCGCAGCAGCAGCACCGCCACGTCGTCCACCCGCTGCCGCGCCGCCGCACTGTGCCGGACGACCTCGTCCGCCAGCCGTTCCAGCGGCTGGTCGCCGATCTCCGACAGCAGCTCGCCGAGGCCGACGAGCGCGTCCTCGATGTCGGAACCGGGGGCCTCCACCAGGCCGTCGGTGTACAGCACGAGCACCGATCCGGGCGCGAGGGACACCTCGGTGGTGGGATACACCGCGCCCGGGTCGATCCCCAGCAGCGGGCCACCGGCCAGGTCCAGCACCCGTACCCGCCCGTCCGGCCGTCTCAGCAGCGGCGGCGGATGCCCCGCCCGCGCCATGACGGCCCGCCCGCGCGCCGGGTCCAGCCGCAGGTACAGACAACTGGCGAACAGCTCGGTGCCCAGGTCGATCACCAGCCGGTTGGTACTGCTCATCACCTCGTGCGGAGCGTGCCCGACCGTGGTGTAGGCCCGCACCCCGGTGCGGATCTGCCCCATCAGGCCCGCCGCGGTCACGTTGTGCCCCTGGACATCCCCGATCACGGCCGCCGTCAGAGGCAGCGTCGGCACCAGGTCGTAGAAGTCGCCGCCGATGTCCATGCCGTGGGTGGCCGGCAGATAACGGGCGGCCGCCTCGATCCCGGGCGGCGGTGCCAGCGAGCGCGGCAGCAGCGCCTGCTGCAGCCCGTGCGCGAGCCGGTGCTTGGCGTCGTAGAGCTGGGCCCGCTCCAGCGCCTGGGCGATCAGCCCGCCGAGGGACGTCAGCACGGCCCGCTCGTCGGCAGGGAAGACATGAGCCTCGGCGTACGCCAGCACACAGGTGCCCACCGGCCGTCCGGACGCGATCAGCGGCAGATAGGCCCAGGCCGCGAAGCCGTCCGGGGTCTCGTGCCGCGGATACAGCCGTTCCAGCTCCTCCTGCGAGGCGAAGAACGCGGGCACCCCGCTGTTCAGGACCTGGGTGCCCGGAGTCCGTTCGGTCAGTGGCAGCCCATGGAAGCGCTCCACGCTGTGCGGGTCCGGATGCCCGCGATGTCCCAGCACGTGCAGCCGTCCGCCCTGCGAGCCGAGCACCACCATCGCCTGGCTGCCCACGGCCGGGGCCACCTCGTCCCAGACCAGCTGCACCACGTCCTGCACCCCGACCGCCTCGGTCAGCGCGCCGGCGAAGCTCAGCACCTGGGAGATCGACACCAGCCGGGACGGGGACGGGTCCGCCTGCGCCGTCCCCCGCACCATGTCGGCCACCGCCCGCGCCCGGCTGATCCGCACGCTCAGCCCGGTCGTGCTCGGATACATGCGGAACGACAGCCACTGCCCCGGCGGGCGCAGCGCCACGAACGACATCGCCTGCTGGCTGAGCAGGGCTCCGCGGTAACGGTCCTCGTACATCGGGTCGTTCAGCCAGGGCACCGACACCCAGGGCAGGGTGCCCAGGAGCTCACCGGCCGGCCTGCCGAGCAGCTCGGCGGCGGCCGCGTTGACGAACGCGATCCTGCCGTGCAGGTCCAGCGACACCAGCCCGTACGGCAGCCGGGAGACCATCCGCGCCGCCTCCACCGAACCCGGCGTGTCCGACGCGGTCGCCGCCGGCGTCGCTGTCACCAGGTCCGGCTCGCTCCCGAGCGGCCGCTTCTCCTCCGCGGCCCGTTCCAGCCGCAGTGCCAGCCGGTCGCAGGCCGCCCACAGATGGTCGCGTTCCCGGGCGGACAGCTCCGGGGGATGCGCTCCCGGCCAGGTCACGAACACCGCACCGTACACCCGCTGCTCCGTCGCCACGGGCAGCGCGGCCAGCGCGAACGGGTACGGCAGCACCACCGCGATGCGCGGGTAGCCGCGGGCCATCGCCTCCTCGCCGCCCACCCACACCAGTCGCCGTTCGCGCACCGCGTCGGCGACCGGGAGCGGCGCGCTCAGACCGACCCGCTCCCACGGCGCCGCGAAGGCGCGGGGCAGGCCCGCGTGCACCGTCATCTCCAGGACCGGCTCGTCGGGCCTGAGCAGGTACACCGCGCCGGAGTGCGCGTGCACCTCCTGCATCATCGAGACCAGCGCAAGCGAGAGCACCGGCCGGGCGACCGGTGTCGCGCCGGCCGCCGGTTCCGCTGCCGGCGCCGGCCCGTCGGACACGCCGACCACCTCCTCGTACGGCCGCCTCGCGCATCCTGGGCAAAAACAAGATTCCCTCGCGCGGCGGCACCGCGCACGGCGAGGACCCCGGCCTGCGGCCCCGGGCTGGATGCCACCGAATACCCCGTCCGGCCGCACCCATGCCGGGGCAGCGGAAGCGCGGGCGGCGTACCGATGACCCACGTGCGCCCCCGCGCCTCCCGATGGCCGAATCCCTACGCACGAAGGGGTGGCTTCCCGGCCGTACCGCTGCCCGGCGGTTCGTGGCCGCGCCGTGCCGCTGCGGAGCGGTGAGGGCGGTGAAAACCTCCTGGCGCGGCGTCGGGCGCGGCGGTGCTCGCCCGACGGTCCCGGCGGTGCCCCCACCTTCCCGCAGATCGCCCGTCAACGCTGGTCAGAGGCGGGGTCGGCCATGAGCGAGGCGCGCGATGCGCGGGGCCCGGCGGAGCAGCGGCCGCGAGCCGCACGACGGGACACGCCGCGGTGGCGGGTATTTCCGTGAGCGCGGGTTTACGGGTGGAGTGCGGGGGCACACGCCCCGCGGAATACGGCCGGAGACGTTCTGTGTCCTCCCGTCCCGCCGGGTTGGCTGGATGGTGACGCAAATGATTCACCCAGGCACTCTCCGTTCAACTTGCGGGGGTTGCGATCGGGTGACTCGCCGTGAAGACTGTGGCCGCGTTCCGTCGAAACGAAGGTGTGAATGGCGGCACTCCCTGCCGATCAGGGGCAGTAAGGGGCGTCGGCACGCATTCCTGCGTCTCGTTTCGCGTGGTCCCGTCCAGGCCGCTTGCCGTCAGGGACCGGCAGGGTTTCCGCGCGCAGCGCCGCGCGGGAGGTATCGCCAAGGGGGAGAAGAGATGTCTGGTCCGTCGGAGAGCAGAGGGCGGAACGAGGTCGTGACAGACCCTGGAGCCGCCGTGCCTCGCACCGCGCATCGTGAGGCCCCGCCGCCTCCGGCCGCCCTGGCCGTTGCCTGACAGCAGTCGACCACGAGCCACCCGGGGCCGTCGAGGCGGGTCGTGCCAGGCCGTCGAGGTCGGATCGTGCCGGCCCGGCCGGCTCACCGGTCGTGGCCCGGTCGTACTGAGGGTGGTCGTACCGGCGGTCCTGAGTGCTCCACCGTCACTTCCCGGCACCAGCCGTGTGCGTGATCCCTCCGTGCCCGCGCGCCGTTATCAAGGAGACAAGGTGATCAGCAACCAACTGACGGGCGACTCCTTCCTCCTGGAGGCGTTACCCGACCGCTGGCGGCGCTTACGCGAGGCCGGACCCGTGCGCCACGACGAGGGCCAGGGCATATGGCAGGTAGTGGACCATGAGACGGCCGCCGCCGTGCTCGCCGATCCGGCGACGTACTCCTCGGACATGACCGCCCTCACCCCCAGCCAGCCGGACTTCGACACCTTCCGGCAGGGCAACTTCGTGGGAATGGACCCACCGGAGCACCGCAAGCTCCGCACCCTGGTCAGCCAGGCGTTCACCCCTCGGGTCGTCCAGTCGCTCGAACCCCGCATCGAAGAGGTGTGCGCGAGGCTGCTGGACGCCGTCGCGGACCACGACCGGTTCGACCTGGTCGACGCGCTGGCCTATCCGCTCCCCATCATCGTGATCGCCGAGCTGCTCGGCATCCCCGCCGGAGAACACCGGCTCTTCCAGGAGTGGGCGAGCGTGCTGTTCGGCGGCGACCAGCTCGGCGAGGCCCCGGACATGGCCGACCTGGAGCGGGCCCTGGAGGCCATCGCCCCCACGGTGCGCGAGATGAACGGCTACATGCTGGACCACATCCGCCACCGTCGCGCGCACCCCGGCGACGACCTCACCAGCGCGCTCATCGCCGCCGAGGTGGACGGCGTCCGCCTCCAGGACCAGGAGATGGTCGGGTTCGTCGCCCTGCTGCTGGTCGCCGGGCACATCACCACCACCGCGCTGCTCGGCAACGCCGTCGTCACCTTCGACCGGCACCCCGGTACGAACGCCGCGCTGCGCGCCGATCCCGCCGGGCTTCCGGACGCCATCGAGGAGGTGCTGCGCTGGCTGCCTCCTTTTCCCGAGCTGGGACGCCGCGTCACCCGGCCGGTGGTCCTGGGCGGCCGCGAACTCGCCACCGACACGCTGCTCATGGTGCACCTCGGCGCCGCCAACCGTGACCCGGCCCGCTTCGCCGCGCCCGACGTCCTCGACGTGACCCGCCGCCCCAACCCGCACCTGACCTTCGGCCACGGCATCCACTTCTGCTTCGGCGCGCCGCTGGCGCGGCTCGAGGCGCGGATCGCCCTGCGCATGCTGCATAAACGATTCCGCAGGCTGGGGGTGCCTTCCTACGAGGACGTCACCCTCCAGAACCCGGCCGTGATCATCGGCGTACGCCACCTGCCCGTCGAGGTCAGCAGAGCGTAAGCCCGGCGCGCCCGCGCCCCGGTCGGCCCCCGCACCGCTCGCGACGGGCCGAACCGTCACCCGCACATGAGACCCATGCCACGGGAGTCCCCTTCTCATGCCGTACACCCTCCCCGCCGCCACAGCCGCCTCCTGGGTGCCGTCCCCGTTACGCCAGGAGCTCCAGGACCGCCTCGACGCACTCGCCCGGACCCACCGGGTGCCCGGCGCCCAGCTGGTCATGGACAACGGCACCGACCTCCTCACGCTGCACACCGGCACGGCCGACGTGTCCACCGGCGTCCCCTGCACCGCGGACACGGCCGTGCCCCTGGGCTCCCTCACCAAGCCCTGTACGGCGGCCCTCGTGCTGCTCCTCGCCGACGACGGCGACCTCGACCTGGACGAGCCCGCCGCCGGCCAGCTGCCCGAACTGCGTCACGTCCCCGACGTCACCGTCCGCCAGCTCCTGAGCCACACAGGCGGCCTGCCCACAGGTCCCGACTCCGATGCCGCCGCCGCGACCACCCCGAGCCGCTACCTTGCGGACGTCTGCACCGCACAGGACCTGTTGTTCCCCCCGGGCACCGGCTTCTCCTACTCCAACGCCGGCTATGTCGCCGCAGGACGGCTGGTGGAGACCGTGACCGGCATGACCTGGCAGGAAGCGATCAGGACGCTGCTCCTCGAACCCCTGGGCATCGAGCCCGCGTTCATCGGCGAGCGCCACCCCGCCCGCCCGGTCGCCACCGGGCACGCCGTCAACACCGCCACCGGGCAGCTGCGGCCCGCCGCGCAGACCCTGGCGCCGCTGGAGGCGCCGGCCGGCGCGCTGCTGGCCGGCGCGGAGGACCTGGCCGTCCTGGGCGGGGCGCTCGTCGGCCGCTCGGACGTCCTGCCGCCCGCGGTCGCCAAGGAGATGCGGCGCCCGGAACCCGCCGCAAGGCCGGGGGGTCTCGCCGACGGGTGGGGGCCGGGACTCGCCCTGTACCAGCGGGACGAACGCCTCTGGTGCGGCCACGACGGCAACGCCCAGGGCACGTCCTGCCATGTGAGGGCCGATCCGGAGAGCGGCGTGGTGGTCGCCTTCACCGGCAACGCGGGCGGCGCCACCCGCATGTGGCGCGAGCTGGCCGGTGACCTCGCCCGCCTCACCGGAGTCCGGGTGCCCGCCACCGCCCGTCCCGCCCACCGCGGCCGCCCCGTCGCCCTGCCCGACTGCGCCGGCACGTACCGCAACGGGAGCACCACCTACCGCGTCGTGGCCGGCCCCGACGGCGTGTCCGCCCTCTCCGTCGACGGCGACCTGCCGCTCCCGCTGGTCTGCTACGCCGACCTGTCGTGCGACCTGGTCGACCCGGCCACCGGCCGCCCGGAGCCGGGCGGACAGTTCCTCCGCGACCCCGCCACGGGCAGGATCGACCGGCTGCAACTGGCCGGACGCACGGCACGCCGCACCGAGGACGGCTGAGCCGCACGGCGCTGCCGCACGGCACCCCCCTGCCCCGCACACCGCTTCCCGCCGCGGCCGCACCACCCTTCCGCACGCCTGTGCGCCCCGCCCACCGCCGTACCCGGTGGGTCCGTGAGCCGCACGCGCCGATCGCGCCGACCGGCGCGGAGCGCGTCGCATCGTCCCGCATTCCGAAGGGCTTCACCCATGACGGACCTGCACGAAGAGCCCGCACCGGCGCTCTCCCTGTCGCAGCCCGGCCACGCCGGCGAGGCGCTGGAGGGCACCACCGCACGGGCACATCCGACGCTCGGCGACCTCTTCGCCGCGTGGGTGGAGCGCACTCCGGACGCACCGGCCCTCACCGACGGCAGGCGGACCTGGACCTACCGGGAACTGGCGGCCCGCGCCGACCGGTTGGCCGGCCACCTGGTGACCCGCGGGGCGGGGCCGGACCGGGTGATCGCCCTGGTCCTGCCCCGGTCCATGGAACTGATCGCGGCGGAGCTGGCCGTGGCCCGGGCGGGCGCCGCCTTCCTTCCCGTGGACCCGGCGTATCCCTCCGAGCGGCGGGCACTGATGCTCGCCGACTCCGCACCCGCGGCGACCTTGGACGACCTGCGGCAGGTCCGGGCCCTCATGGAGAGCGCGGATGCCGCGGACGACGTGGGCACCGCGGTCGGCCGGGGCGCCGGCGCCTCCGCCGCCGTCCGGGACGCCGGTGACTTGGGGGGCACCGCCGATGCCGTCGAGGCCTCGCCCGCCCTCGGGCCCGCCGACGCCGGGGCCGCTTCCGGCGGCGCCGCCGGCGGCAACGCGGACCTCCCGGCAGCCGCAGGCAGCCCGGCGGGCCCGGGCGCGGATCACGCGGCCTATGTCATCTACACGTCCGGCTCCACCGGCACCCCGAAGGGCGTGACCGTCACCCACCGCGGCATCGGCGGCTTCACCAGGGCCGCCGCCGAACGCTACGCCGTGGGTCCCGGCGACCGCGTTCTGCAGTTCTCCTCGCCCAGCTTCGACGCATCCGTCCTGGAACTGTGCGCGTCCGTCCTGTCCGGTGCCACCCTCGTCGTGCCGCCGGACGGGCCCTGGCTCGGCGACGAACTCGCCGCCGTCCTGGACGAGTTCCGGATCACCCACGCCCTCATACCACCGGCCGCCCTGGCCACCCTCCCCGAGCCGGCCTCGGGCACCGCGCGCCATCTGCGCACGCTCATCGTGGGCGCGGAGGCGTGCCCGGCGGCACTCGTCGACCGCTGGGCGCCCGGCCGCCGGATGATCAACTCCTACGGCCCCACGGAAGCCACCATCGTCGCCACCTGGACCGGCCCGCTCACCGCGGGCCGGGGCGCGCCCGCCATCGGGCGCGCCCTGCCGCACACCCGGGTGTACGTCCTCGACGCCGCGATGCGGCCCGTACCGCCCGGTGCCGACGGCGAGTTGTTCGTCGCGGGTGACGCCGTGGCGCGTGGCTATCTGGGCCGCCCCGGGCTGACCGCCGCCCGGTTCGTCGCCGACCCGTTCGGCGCGCCGGGGGAGCGCATGTACCGCACCGGTGACCGGGCGCGCTGGACCGCCGAGGGGGAACTGGAGTACCTCGGCCGCCTCGACCGGCAGGTCAAGATCCGCGGTTTCCGCATCGAACCCGGGGAGGTCGAGGCGGCCCTGCGCAGGGTGGACGGCGTCGGCGAGGCCGTGGTCGTCGTACGGCAGGACGAGCCGGGCGGACAGCGCCTGGTCGGTTACGTCGTCGCCGACGGCCCCGGCACGAGCCTGGACCCGGTCGCGCTGCGCACGGCCGTGGCCGCTGCCCTGCCCGCCCACATGGTGCCGTCCACGGTGGTCGTGCTGGACCGGATGCCCCTCACCGCACAGCACAAGATAGACCTGCGGGGGCTGCCGGCCCCCGGGCGCGCGTCCGCGGCCGGTCAGGTGCCCCCGCGCGGCCCGCAGGAGCGGGACCTGGCGGCGATCTGGGAGGACGTGCTGGGCGTGGCGCCGGTCGGCGCGACGGACGACTTCTTCGAGCTGGGCGGCGACTCGATCCTCGCCGCCCGTGTACTGGCCCGGATCCGGGACGACCTGGGCGTCCGGCTGACGGTGCGGGACGTCTTCACCGCACGCACGGTCGCCGCGCTGGCCCCGCTGCTCGTCGATCCGGCCGCCGCCGCCCCGGCCGAGCCGATCCCGTCCGCCCCGCGGGCAGAGACCCTGCCGCTGTCCAGCGCGCAGCGGCGGCTGTGGTTCCTGGACGACCTCAGCGCCGGCGGCACCGAGTACAACACCGGCGTCGCCCTGCGGCTGCGCGGCCCGCTCGACACGGACGCCCTGCGCCGCTGCCTGGTGCGGCTCGCCGGCCGCCACGACGCCCTGCGGACCACGTTCACCACGGTCCGCGGACAGGGCGCACAGCGCGTCGCCGCCGAGCCGGTGCTGCCGCTGCTCACGGCCGACCTCCGGGACGTGCCGGCGCAGACACGCGCCGAGGCCGCCGAACGGCTGCTCACCGAGGAGTTGAGCCGTCCCTACGACCTGGCGGCCGGTCCGCTCACCCGGGCCCTGCTCGTCCGGCTGACCGGCGACGAGCACCTGCTCCTCCTCGCCCAGCACCACATCGTCACCGACGGCTGGTCGGTGGGCGTCCTCACCAGGGAACTGGCCGCCCTGTACCACGCCGAGGTCACCGGAGAGCCGGACGGGCTGCCCGAACCGGCCGTCCAGTACCCCGACTTCGCCGTCTGGGAACAGCGGCAGCGGGCCACGGGCCAGGACGCCGAGGACCTCGCCTACTGGAGGCGGCACCTGGCCGGGATCCAGCACCTGGAGCTGCCCACCGACCGGCCCCGCCCGGCGGTGCGCACCACCACCGGCGCGGCGCACCGGCACCGGCTGCCCGCGGACCTGGTGACCCGGCTGCGGAACCTCGCCGGGGGCCGGGGCACCACGGTGTTCACCCTGTACGCCGGAGCCTGCGCGCTGCTGTTCTCCCGTTACTCCGGCCAGCGGGACGTCGCCTTCGGCACCGTCACCAACGGACGGGGCCGCCGGGACCTGGAGGACGTGGCGGGCTTCTTCGCCAACACCGTGGTCCTGCGCGGTGACGTGGACGAGAAGGCCACCGTCGACCGGTTCGTGGAGTCCGTGCGCACGACGGTGCTGGACGCCTTCGCCCACGACGGCGTGCCGTTCGACCGGGTGGTCGAGGAACTCGCCCCGCCCCGTGACCCCAGCCGCACCCCGCTCGTGCAGGCGCTCGTCGTCCAGCAGACCGCCACGGCCGTACCGCCGGTGGCCGGCGGCCTGCACCTCGACGACCACCCGCTGCCCCGTCCCGCCGCCCGCTTCGACCTGGTCCTGGAGTTCCAGCCGGACGCCGGCGGCGGCTGCGCGCTGACGGTGGAGTACAACACGGACCTGTTCGAGGCGGCGACGGCGGCCCGCATGGCGCGGCATCTGCACCGCCTGCTGGAAGGCATGGCCGAGGGGCCGAGCCGCACCCTGGCCGAGCTGGGCATGTTGTCGCAGGCCGAGCAGCGCACGCTGGTGGACTCGTGGAACCCGCCCGCGCGGCGCGCCCGGGACACCGGGAACGCCACGCTGCCCGAGCTGTTCGAGGCCCAGGTGGCCCGCACCCCCGACCGCACTGCGGTGACCTGCGGTCCCGTCCGGCTGCACTACGCCGAGGTCGATCGGCGGGCCAACCGCCTGGCCCGGCTGCTGGTGTCGCGCGGCGCGGGGCCGGAACACCTGGTCGCGCTGTGCCTGCCACGCTCCGCCGACCTGCTGCCCGTGCTGTGGGCGGTGCTGAAGTCCGGGGCGGGATACCTGCCCGTCGACCCCGGCTACCCCGCGGAGCGCATCCGTTTCATGCTCGCCGACGCCCGGCCCGCCCTGGTCGTCGCGACCAGGGAGACGGCGGCCGCGCTGCCCGAGAAGTGCACCCCACTGATCCTCGAGGACTGCGCGGAGCTCACCGGGGCACTGGGTGCCCGCCTCACGACGGACGGCGCCGGTCCGCGCGGCGCCCGAGGGTCCGGCACGGATCTGCCCGACGCCGGTCCGGAGGCCTCCGGTCGGAACGGCTCCGACCCCGACTCCGGTCGCAACGGCTCAGGCCCCGATGGTTCGGGCCCGAACGGCGCGGGCCCGAACGGCTCCGGCCCGTCCGATGCCGGGCTGCCGGACGTCGGCCTGTCCGACGCCGACCGGATCCGGCCACTCACCGCGGACCATCCCGCGTACGTCATCTACACCTCGGGTTCGACCGGCCGTCCCAAGGGTGTCGTGGTCACGCACCGCACCGTCACCGCGCTGGCCGACTGGGCGCGCGAGCGGTTCGGCGCCGACGGGCTGGCGCACGTGATCGCCTCCACGTCCCTGAACTTCGACGTGTCCGTCTTCGAGCTGCTGTGCCCCCTGCTGGCCGGAGGCACGGTGGAGGTGGTCGCCGGCCTGCCGGCCCTGGCCGACACGCCGGGTTCGCGGCGGGCCGGACTCCTCAGCGGTGTACCGTCCGCGATCTCCCGGATGATCGCGGGAGGCACATCACCCGTGACGGCCGACACGGTCGTCCTGGCCGGGGAGGCCCTGCCCGCCCAGACCCTGCGCGACCTGCGCGCCGCCCTGCCCGACTGCCGGATCGCCAACATCTACGGCCCCACCGAGGCCACGGTGTACGCCACCTCCTGGCACGCGGGCGACCGGCTGCCCGAGCAGGCGCCGCCGATCGGCAGGCCGGTGGCCCGGACCCGGGCGTACGTCCTGGATCACGCCCTGCGCCCGCAGCCGCCCGGTGTCACGGGCGAGTTGTACCTGGGCGGCGGTGGACTGGCCCGCGGCTACCTGAACCGCCCGGGACTGACCGCCGCCCGTTTCCCCGCCGATCCGTTCGGCGCGCCGGGTGAGCGCATGTACCGCACCGGGGACCTGGTGCGCTGGAGCGCCGACGGCGAACTGGAGTACCTGGGCCGGGCCGACCAGCAGGTCAAGGTGCGGGGCTTCCGCATCGAACTGGGCGAGGTGGAGGAGGCGCTGCGCCGCTGCCCGGGCGTCGCCGAGGCGGCGGCCGTCACCACCGAGACCGACGGACACCGGCGTCTGGTCGGCTACGTCGTCCCGGTCGCCGGGGAGCACGCCGAGCCGGAGACGGTACGCCGGGCACTCGGCCGCACGCTGCCCGACTACATGGTGCCCTCGATCGTCCTGGTGCTGGACGCCCTGCCGCTCAACCCCAACGGCAAGGTGGACCGCCACCGCCTGCCCGACGCGGGCCCCGCCGTGCGCACCGCACACCACGTCGCTCCGCGCACCCCCACCGAGCGTGCGCTCGCCGCGATCTGGGCGGACGTGCTGCACATGGAGCGCGTCGGCGTCGACGACAACTTCTTCGAACTCGGCGGCGACTCGATCCTCAGCATCCAAGTGGTGGCCCGGGCCCGGCAGGAGGGCCTCATGGTGACCTCCCGCGATGTCTACCGGTAC
This sequence comes from Streptomyces sp. NPDC046759, assembly GCF_040645475.1. Taxonomy (NCBI): domain Bacteria; kingdom Bacillati; phylum Actinomycetota; class Actinomycetes; order Kitasatosporales; family Streptomycetaceae; genus Streptomyces; species Streptomyces sp. NPDC046759. The sequence continues at coordinate 64,110 of NZ_JBEYYJ010000032.1, forward strand.
CAGACGGTCGCCGCTGTGGCCCGCGTCGCGGACACCGCCAAAAGCCGGCGGCGGGCCACCCCCGCACCCGAGGCGGCCACCGGAACGGCACCCCTGACACCCATTCAGCACTGGCTGTTCGACACCGCCGCCGAGCGTGCGGGTCACTTCGCGCAGGCGGTGTCGCTCGAACTGCCCGACGACGTCGACGCGGCGGCGCTCGAAGCCGCCCTGGGCGATCTGGTGGCCCACCACGACGCCCTGCGCTCGCGTTTCGTGAGCGGCACCGACGGCACCGGAGCCGGCTGGCGCATCGACGCACAGGCCCCCGGGATCGCCCTGGCCCGGCACACCGGCCCCGACACCGACACCCCGCACTTCGGGCCGTTCGACCTCGGCAACGGCCCGCTGCTGCGTGCCGTGCTGCACGACCGCGGTGCCGCTCGCCCGCCCGTGCTGCACCTGGCCGTGCACCACCTGGTGGTCGACGGGGTCTCCTGGCGGCTGCTGCTGGAGGACCTCGACCGCGCCTACCGGGCCCGCCGGTCCGGCACCGACGGCAGCACGGCGCTGCCCCCCAAGTCCTCGCCGCTGCGCCAATGGGCCCGCCGGCTGCACGACCATGCCGTCGAGGGCGGCTTCGACGACGAGCGGGCGTACTGGGCGCGGGCGGTGCCGGACGCCCAGCCCGCCCTGCCCACCGATCTCGGCGGCGTCAACACCTACGGGTCGCAGCGGTCGGTGACGATACGTCTGACCTCCGAGGACACCTCCGTCCTGCTGCGCACCCTGCCCGACACCCACCGCACCCGCATCAACGACGTGTTGCTCGCCGCCCTCGGCAGGGCGCTGTGCGGCTGGAGCGGTCACGACCGGGTGGTCGTGGACGTCGAGGGACACGGCCGCGAGGAACTCTTCCCCGACCTGGACGTCAGTCGCACCGTCGGCTGGTTCACCACCCGGCACCCCGTCGCCCTCGCCGTTCCGCAGGACGCCGGGTGGAGCGCCGTCCTGAAGCGGGTCAAGGAGCAGCTGCGCGCCGTACCGCGGCACGGGATCGGCCATGACGCACTCCGTCACCTGGCCGGCCCCGGAAAGGCGCCGCGCACCCCGGCCGCGCAGATCAGCTTCAACTACCTGGGCCGTATGGCGCCGCCGGACGGGGCCGACGGCCTGTACCGCGGCACGTTCCGGCCGCTGGAGCTGGACTCGGATCCCGATGCCGTGCGCCCGCACGCCCTGGAAGTGGTCGGCCGACTCGACGGCGACGCCCTGGAGTTCACCTGGTTCTACTCCCACCAGCTGCACCGGGAGGGCACCGTCACGGACCTGGCGGAGCGCTTCGCCGGAGCGCTGGCCGCACTCGCGCGCTACGCCGCCCGGCCGGGCGCGGCCGCCCGCACACCGTCGGACTTCCCGCTGGCCCGGCTCGACCAGGCGGCCGTCGATCGCCTCGTGGGGGACGACCCGGGCGCGGTCGAGGACATCCTGCCCTTGACGCCGACCCAGGCCGGGATGCTCTTCCACGGCCTCTCCCAGGACGCCCGCGGCGCCTACTTCCAGCAACTCACCTTCGTGCTGGACGGCGTGCCGGACCCGGTGGCCCTCGCCGCCTCCTGGCAGCGGGTCACCGACCGCACCGAGGTGCTGCGCGGCCGGGCCGTCTGGCAGGACGTGCCAGAGCCGCTGCTGGTGGTGCAGCGCGAGGCGACCGTGCCGGTCGTCCACCAGGACTGGCGCGCCCTGACCGATGAGGAGCGCGGCGACCGGCTGCGGGACCTGCTCACGCGTGACCGCGCGGCCGGCCTCGACCTGACCCGGGCGCCGCTCCAGCGTCTGCTGCTCGCCCGGGTCTCCGACACCGCCGTACGCGTCGTGTGGTCCTTCCACCACCTGCTCCTGGACGGCTGGAGCCTGTTCCAGGTCCTGTCGGACGTGTTCGCCTGCCACGCGGGCGCCGCCGACACCCTGCCCGACCGGCGCCCCTACCGGGACTACGTGGCCTGGCTGAGCGAACGCGACCGGAACACGGCCGAACGGCACTGGCGGCACCGGCTGTCCGGGCTGACCGAGACCACTGCGCTGCCCTACGACCGCGAGCCGCTCGAGACGCATGAAGCCGAGTCCACCGAGGCGGTCCGCGCCACGCTGCCCGCCGCCACGACCCGGGCGCTGGAGGAGCTCGCGCGGAACGCCGGGCTGACCCTGAACACCCTCGTCCAGGGTGCCTGGGCCCTGCTCCTGGGCCGCCAGGCGGGCCGGGACGACGTGGTGTTCGGCACCACCGTCTCCGGGCGGCCTCCCGAGCTGCCCGGCGCCGAGACGATGACCGGCCTGTTCATCACCACCCTGCCCACCCGGGCCGGGCTTCCCGCCGACGGCACCCTGCTCGACTGGCTGCGCCGGCTCCAACAGGACCAGAGCGAGGACCGGCGCTTCGACCACGTGCCGCTCACCCGTCTGCGGTCCTTCACCGAACTCCCGGAACGTGCCGCCCTGTTCGACAGCATCGTCGTCTTCGAGAACTACCCGGTCGACGGCGACCTCGCCGCCGCCCACGGGCTGCGCCTGAGCGACCTGGACGGCGTCGAGACCACCAACTACCCGCTGAGCCTCGTCGCCTACCCGGGCGCCGAGCTGACCCTCCGGCTGGGCTACGACCCGCAGCTGTTCGACGCCGCGACCGCCCGGCGGATGACCGAGTACCTCACCGTCCTGCTGGACGGCATGGTGCACAGCGCCCAACTCCCGCCCGCGCGCCTCAGCCTGCTGACGTCCGCCCGCCGCGAGCAGGTGCTGCACGACTGGAACGACACGGCCACGGCGCTCCCCGAGGCCACGGTGGCCGACCTCTTCGCCGCGCAGGTGCGGCGCACACCCGGCGCCACCGCCCTGGAGGCCGGTGCCGAGCGGGTCACCTACCGCGAACTCGACACCCGGGCCGAGGAACTGGCCGTCCGGCTGGCCGCGCTGGGCGCACGCCGGGAGTGCCCGGTGGCCGTGCTGATGGACCGCTCGGTGGACCTGGTCGTCGTCCAGCTGGCACTCGTGCGCACCGGTGGTGTGTACGTACCGCTCGACGGCAGGGCACCGCACGAGCGGTTGCGCCGGATGCTGACCGAGGCCGGGGCCGGCCTGCTGCTCACGGATGCCGCGTGGGAGGAGACCGCGAGGAGCGTGTTCCCCGGCGACGGGGTGGTGCGCGCCGACGCCAGGGGACCGCGGCCTGCTGCCTACGCGCCCCCGGCGGTCCATCCCGACCAGGTGCAGTACCTGATGTTCACCTCCGGCTCCACCGGCACCCCCAAGGCCGTCGCGGTACGGCAACGGGACGTGGCAGCGCTGGCCCTGGACCGCGCGTTCGCCGGTCACGACCGGGTGCTCGTGCACTCCCCGCACGCCTTCGACGCGTCCACCTACGAGGTGTGGGTGCCCCTGCTGCGCGGCGGTACGGCCGTCCTGGCGCCGCCCGCCGACCTGGACGCGGCCCTGGTCCGCCGTGCCGTCGCCGAGCAGGGGGTGACCTGTCTGTGGCTGACCGCGGGTCTGTTCCGCCTGCTCGCCCAGGAGGACCCCGCCTGCCTGCGCGGCGCCCGCGAGGTGTGGACCGGCGGTGAGGCCGTGCCGGGCGCGGTCGTACGCCGGGTCCTGGACGCCTGTCCCTCGCTGACCGTCGTCGACGGGTACGGGCCCACGGAGACCACCACCTTCGCCACCCGGCGCGTCTTCCGCTCCGGCGACCCGCTGCCCGCCGTGCTGCCGATCGGGCGCCCGCTGGACAACACCCGCGTCTACGTCCTGGACGGCGCACTGCAGCCCCAGCCGCCGGGCGTGCCCGGGGAGTTGTACATCGCCGGGGCCGGTGTGGCCCGGGGATACGCCGGTCGGCCCGGCGCCACCGCCGCCCGCTATGTCGCGGACCCGTTCGGCGCGCCCGGCGAGCGGATGTACCGCACCGGTGACCTCGTGCGCTGGAGCGACGACGGCGAACTGCACTTCGTGGGCCGCGCCGACCGCCAGATCAAGATCCGCGGCTTCCGCGTGGAACCCGCCGAGATCGAGGCCCGGCTCACCCGGCACCCGGACATCGCCGAGGCGGTCGTCTCCCTGTACGAGCACGGCGGTCGCAAGAGCCTGGCCGCCCACCTCGTGCCGTCCGCCGGCGCCGTCGTGCCCTCCGCCGCCGACCTGCGCGCCCACCTGGCCGCCGACCTGCCCGACTACATGCTGCCCGCCGCGTACGTCACGGTGCCCGAGCTGCCGCTGACCGCCAACGGGAAGGTCGACCGGCGACGGCTGCCCGCCCCGGAGTGGTCGGCGGGCGGTGAGGGCGCCCACCGGGCGCCGCGCACCGAGACCGAGCGCGTCCTCACCGGGATCTGGGCGGACCTGCTCGGCGTGGAGCGGGTCGGCGTGGACGACAACTTCTTCATGCTGGGCGGCGACTCGATCCTCAGCATCCAGGTCGTCTCCCGTGCCCGGTCCGCGGGCCTCGACCTCACCCCCCGCGACCTGTTCCGTCATCCGACCGTGGCCGAGCTGGCCGCCGCCACCGGCGACACCCGGTCCGTCGCCGGCACCGAACCGGTCAGCGGCGAGGTGGGCCTCACCCCGATCCAGCACTGGTTCCTCGACCCGCGCCCACCGCACGCCGGCTTCTTCAACCAGTCCGTGGTCGTGGACACGCCCGGCACCGTCGACCCGGAGGCCCTGCGCCGCGCCCTCACCGCCCTGTGGGGCCACCACGACGCCCTGCGCTCGCGGTTCGTCCTCGACGCAGACGGCACCTGGCGCCAGTACGTCACCGACGCGGACGCACCGGCTCCGGAGCTGCTCCAGGTCTGCGACCCGGCGACCGAGGCCGGCGCCACGGCGGCGGCCCACGCCGGGTTCCGGCTGGACAGCGGCCCGCTGCTCACCGCCCGTCTGTTCACCGCCGGCACGCCCGGCCCCGCCCGGCTGCTGCTGGTCGTCCACCACCTGGTGGTCGACGGCGTCTCCTGGCGCATCCTGCTGGAGGACCTCGAGACCGCCTACCGGCAGGCCGCCGCCGGACAGCCGGTGCGCCTGCCGGCCCGGTCGACCTCCGTGCGGGAATGGGCCCGTCGGCTGCGCGAACGCGCCGACGGCGGCGGTTTCGCCGAGCAGCGCGCCCACTGGGCCGGCGCCGCCCGGCACTGCGCCGAGCCGCTTCCCGTGGACGGCGACGGGGACAACACCGCCGCGGACGTCCGCGAGGTGACCGTCCGGCTGGACCCGGAGACCACCGGCGACCTCCTGCGCAAGGTCCCCGGGGTGTACCGCACCCGCGTCGACGACGTGCTGCTGACCGCGCTGGGCCGGGTGCTCGCCGACTGGACGGGACGCGCCACCGTCGCGGTCGGCCTGGAGGGCCACGGCCGCGAGGACCAGCTGTTCGAGGACGTCGACCTGTCCCGCACGGTCGGGTGGTTCACCTCCCTCTTCCCGCTCGCCCTCACGGTCCCCACGGGCGACTGGGGTACGGCGCTGAAGTCGGTGAAGGAGCAGCTGCGGGCGGTGCCCGACCGGGGAGTCGGCTACGGCGTCCTGCGCCACCTCGCCCGCGACGAGGCCGTCACCGGCACCCCGATGCCCGGGATCAGCTTCAACTACCTGGGCCGTTTCGACTGGTCCGCCGACCGCGGCACCCTGGTCGGCTCGGTGCCCGGCGGACTGGGCGGCGCGGAGGCGCCCGGCACCGAACGCCCGCACCTGCTGGACGTGGTGGCCCGCGTGACGGACGAAGGGCTGGAGATCACCTGGTACCACAGCGCCGGCCGGCACCGCCGGGAGACCGTCACCCGGCTCGCCGAGGGCATGCTCGAAGGGCTCCGGGACATCGTCGCCCACTGCGCGCGGCCCGACGCGGGCGGCCGCACCCCGTCGGACTTCCCGCTGGCCCGGCTCGACCAGGCGGCCGTGGACCGGATCGTGGGGGACGGGAGCGGAGTCGAGGACGTCTACCCGCTGACGCCGATGCAGGCGGGCATGCTCTTCCACAGCCTTCTCGACCCCGACGGCCGCACCTACGTCAACCAGGTGCAGCTGGTCCTGTCCGGCGTCACCGATCCGCACGCCCTCGCCGAGGCCTGGCAGCGCACCGTGGACGCCCACCCGGTGCTGCGCACGGGGCTGGAATGGCGGGACGCCGCCGAGCCGCTGCAGGTCGTGCGGCGCCGTGCCGCTGTGCCGGTCACCCACCACGACTGGTCGGGATGGCCCGCCGAACGCAGCGAACGCGCACTGGAGCGGCTGCTCGGCGAGGACCGCGCCGCCGGCATCGACCTCGGGGCGGCGCCACTGATGCGGCTGGCCCTGATCCGGCTCTCGCCGGACCGGGTACGGCTGGTGTGGACCTTCCACCACGTCCTGCTCGACGGGTGGAGCGCCGCCCAGGTCTTCGACGAGGTGTGCGAACGGTACGCCGCACTGACCACCGGGCGCGATCCGCGGCTGCCCGAGCGGCCGCCCTTCGCCGACTACCTCCGCCGGCTGGCCGGGCAGGACACCGGCAGCGCCGAACGGTACTGGCGCGAGCTGCTCGCCGGCTTCACCGCCCCCACCGAACTGCCGAGGGACCGGCGCCCGGCCGAGGCGCACCGGAGCTCCTCGTCCGAGTCGGTGCGGATCGCCCTCGGCTCCGGCGTGTCGGCGCGGCTGCGGGAGACGGCGCAGCAGGCGGGCCTGACGCTCAACACCGTGGTGCAGGGCGCCTGGGCGCTGCTGCTGGCCCGCTACGGCGGCGGCGAGGACGTCGTGTTCGGCACGACCGTCTCCGGGCGGCCCGCCGAGCTGCCCGGTGTCACCTCCATGGTCGGCCTCTTCATCAACACCCTGCCCACCCGGGCCCGCGTCGACGGACGGCGGCCGCTGCTGGACTGGCTGCGCGAGCTGCAGGCCGCCCAGTCGGAGGCACGTCGCCACGACTTCGTGTCGCTGGCGCAGGTGCAGTCCTGGAGCGAGGTGCCGGGCGGGACCAGCCTGTTCGACTCCATCGTGGTCTTCGAGAACTACCCGTTCGACGAGGGCGCGCTGGCCCGGCGCGGCCTCGCCATGGAGACGGAGCGGGACCTGGAGCCCACCAACTATCCGCTCAGCGTGGTGGTGGCGCCCGGTGACGCCCTGGCCGTCCACCTCGACTACGATCCCGCCACGTTCGACGCCGCCACGGTGTCCGGGCTCGGGGAGAGCCTGCGCACGCTGCTCACGCAGATGGCCGAGGACCCGGACCGCCGCCTTGCCGACCTCGCGCTCCTGGACCCCGCCCCGGGCCGCGACCTCGTGGGCCGGTTCGGCGGGGCGGTGACCCGGGCCCCGCGCGGCACCCTGCCCGAGGCGTTCGAGCGGCAGGCAGCCCGCACCCCGGAGGCCGTGGCCGTCGTGCACGGCGCGGACCACCTCACCTACCGCGGCCTCGACGAACGCGCCAACCGGCTGGCCCGCCGGCTCATCGCCGCCGGCGCGGGCCCCGAACGCTTCGTCGCCCTGTGCCTGCCCCGCACCGCCGACCTCGTCGTGGCGCTCCTGGCCGTCCTCAAGAGCGGCGCCGCCTATCTGCCGGTCGACCCCGGGTACCCGGCCGAGCGGGTCGCGTTCCTCCTGGAGGACGTACGCCCCGACGCCGTGATCACCGGCGCGGAGACCGCCGCACGGCTGCCCGGGGGACCGTTCACCCGGATACCGCTCGACGACCCCGGGGCGTTCGCCGCCCCGCCGGACCCGGTCAGCGACGGCGAACGCCACGGCACCCTGCTGCCGGACCACCCGGCCTACGTCATCCACACCTCCGGCTCCACCGGCCGCCCCAAGGGGGTCGTGGTGACGCACGCCTCCGTGCTGGCCCTGACCGACTGGGCCGCGGCCGAGTTCACCGGCAGGGGACTGGAGCACGTCGTCGCCTCCACGTCGCTGAACTTCGACGTGTCCGTGTTCGAGATCTTCTCGCCGCTGCTCTGCGGCGGCCGTGTCGAGGTGGTCCGCGACCTGCTGGCCCTGGCCGACCGCACGGAGCCCTGGCACGCCGGACTGCTCAGCGCGGTTCCCTCGGCCCTGGGCAGGCTGCTGGCGGAGGACGCGGTACAGGTCAGCGCGGACACCGTGGTGCTCGCGGGCGAGGGCCTGCCGGCGCGCACCGTCCGCCAGGTGCGCGAGACGATCCCCGGCTGCCAGGTGCACAACATCTACGGCCCGACCGAGGCGACCGTCTACGCCACCGCCTTCGTCTGCGATCCGGCCGACCCTGACCGCGACCCGCCGATCGGCCGCCCGCTGGGCGGCGCCCGCGCGTACGTCCTGGACGGGCGGATGCGCCCGGTGCCGGCCGGCGCGCCCGGCGAACTCTTCCTCGCCGGCACCGGCGTGGCCCGCGGCTATCTGCACCGGCCGGGTCTGACCGCGGCCCGGTTCCTGCCCGATCCGTTCGGACCGCCCGGCACCCGCATGTACCGCACGGGCGACCTGGTGCGCTGGACGGCCGACGGCGACCTCGTCTACCTCGGCCGCGGCGACGACCAGGTGAAGGTGCGCGGATTCCGCATCGAACTCGGCGAGGTGGAGGCGGCGTTGGCCCGCCATCCGGGTGTGGCGGCCGCGGCGGCCGCGGTGGCCGAGCAGGACGGCCACCGCCGGCTCGTCGGCTACGCGGTGCCCCGCGGCACCGCCCTGCCCGACCCGGCCGAGCTGCGCGCCTTCCTCGCCCGCACCCTGCCCGACCACCTGGTGCCCGCCCTCGTCATGCCGCTGGAGCAGCTCCCGCTCGGCGCCACCGGAAAGCTCGACCGGCGCGCGTTGCCGGCACCGCTGTGGGCGGCCCCCGCCAGGCGCGCCACCCGACCGCCGAGCACCGAGGCCGAGAAGACCCTCGCCGCGATCTGGTCCGAGGTGCTCGGCGTTCCCGAGATCGGCGCGGACGACAACTACTTCGAGCTCGGCGGCGACTCGGTTCTCGGCATCCAGCTCGTGTCCGCCGCCCGCCGCGCCGGTCTCGCCCTGACGCCCCGGCACCTGTTCAGCCATCAGACGCTCGCCGAACTCGCGAGTGTCGCCGAGCAGTTCCCCGTGGCAGCGACCACCGTCGGCGCCGAGCAGGGCCCGGTGGTCGGTGACGCGCCGCTCACGCCCGTACAGCACTGGCTGTTCGCCTCCGTCACCGGCGCCCCGGCCCACTTCAGCCAGGCGGTCTCCTTCGAGCTGGCGGACGACACCGACGAGGAACTGCTCAGGGCCGCCCTGGCCGCCGTACTGGAGCACCACGACGCGCTGCGACTGCGCTTCGAACCGGCCGGCGACGGGACGTGGCGGCAGCATTGCACCGCACCCGGCGAGGCCCCACACCTGGAGGTGCACCGCGCCGCTCCTTCGCGCGAGATCGGCGACGCCCTCGCGTCCGGCTTCGACCTGGCCGCCGGTCCGCTGCTGCGGGCCGCGCTGTGCCGGCCGGACGACGGAGGGCGGCCAGTGCTGCTGCTCGCCGCGCACCACCTGGTCGTGGACGCGGTGTCCTGGCGGCTGCTGCTGGAGGACCTGGACACGGCCTACGTCGCCCTGCGTGACGGCGACCGGCCCGCCCTCGGCGCCAAGAGCACGTCGTTCCCGGCGTGGGCCCGGCGACTCGCCGCCCACACCGCTGCCGGGGGCTTCGACGACGAACTCGGCCACTGGCACAGCCTCGACACCGCTGCCGCCCTTCCCGCCGACCACCCCGACGGCACCAACTCCGTCGCCGACGAGGAGAGCGTGACCGCCACCCTCGGCACCGAGGACACCCGCCGGCTGCTCCAGGACGTACCGGAGGCGTACCGCACACGGGTCAACGACGCGCTGCTGTACGGACTGGGCCGGGTGCTGGCGCGCTGGGCCGGCCGGGACCGGGTGGCGGTCACCCTGGAGGGCCACGGCCGTGAGGAGGTGTTCCCGGACGTGGACCTCGCCCGGACCGTCGGCTGGTTCACGACGATGTACCCGGTCGTCCTCGACGTGCCCCGCACCGCGGGCACCGGCACCGCGCTGAAGGCCGTCAAGGAGAGCCTGCGGGCGGTACCGCACGGCGGACTCGGCTACGGCGCCCTGCGCCACCTGCACCCCACGTCCGGAACGGACCTGCCGGACCTGCCGCGCATCTGCTTCAACTACCTCGGGCAGGAGGACCGCACCTCCCGCTCCACCGGCGGACTGCTGCACGCCCCGCACGACGGCCTCGGCGGAGGCATGGACCGCTCGGCGGACCGGCCGTACCTCCTCGACGTGGTGGCCCGGGTGAGCGGGGGCGAGCTGCGCTTCACCTGGTCGTACTCCCGTGCGGTGCACTGGCGCGAGACCGTCGCCCGGCTGGCGGCCGAGCTGACCGGTGAACTGCGTGCGCTGGTGCGGCACTGCGCCGAGCCCGGCGCCGGCGGCCGTACCCCGTCCGACTTCCCGCTGGCACCGCTGGACCAGGCGGCCCTCGACCGGCTCGTCGGCACCGGGGCGGACGTGGTGGACGTGTATCCGCTCACGCCCACCCAGACCGGCATGGTCGTGCACGGCCTGGACGACGCCGAACACGGTATGTACGTCGAGCAGATCACCTGTGTGATGGACGGCGCCCGCGACCTGCGGCTGCTGGCCGACGCCTGGTGGCACGTCGTGGACCGCACGCCCGTCCTGCGCACCTCCCTCGCCCTCAGCGGTGTGCCCGTACCGCTGCAGATCGTCCACCGGGACGTCCCCCTGCCGGTCACCGAACACGACTGGACCGGACTCGCGCCCGAGCGGCGCGCGGCGGAGCTGGAGCGGCTCCTCGCCGACGAGCGAGCCGGGGGCATCGCCCTGGACCGGGCGCCGTTGCTGAGGCTCGCGCTGGTCCGGCTCGGACCGGACGCGGTGCGCATGGTGTGGACCTTCCACCACGTCCTGCTCGACGGCTGGAGCGTCTTCCACGTCCTGTCCGACGTCATGGCCGCGCACGCCGCGCTCACCCGGGGCGAAGGCCCCCGGCTGCCCGAGCGCAGGCCGTTCGCGGACTACGCCGGCTGGCTCGCCGCCCGCGCCACCGGCGGCCGGGCCGAGGAGCACTGGCGCACCGTCCTCGCGGACCTGTCCGCCCCGACCCCGCTGCCCTACGACCGCAGGCCCGCCCCGGACAGCACGGCACGCTCCGGCACCTGGCTGTCGCAGCGGCTGGGCGCCGAGGCCACGCACCGGCTCCAGGAGTTCGCCCGCCGGCACCGCCTCACCCTGAACACCCTGGTCCAGGGCGCGTGGGCGCTGTTGCTGGCGCGCTGGAGCGGCGAGCGCGAGGTGTGCTTCGGGACCACGGTGTCCGGGCGCCCCGCCGACCTGCCCGGCGCGGACACCATCACCGGCCTGTTCATCACCACCCTGCCCGCCCGCGTCACCGTCGACGGCACGGCCCGCTGTGCCGCCTGGCTGCGAGCGGTGCAGGACGCCCGTGCCGAGGACCGCCGTTTCGACCACGTGCCGCTGAACACGCTCCACGGCCTTGCGCAACTGCCCGCCGGGACGGCCCTCTTCGAGAGCCTCGTGGTCTTCGAGAACTACCCCGTGGGCGACGCCACGGCGGGAGCGCACGGTCTCACTCTGCGCGACCTGGACGCCCGCGAGGCCACCAACTACCCGCTCACCGTCGTCGTCTCCCCGGGCGACGACCTGGCGGTCGAACTCGGCTACGACCCGCGGTACTTCGACGAGGCCACCGCCGGGTCGCTCGCCGGGCAGCTGCTGCACACCCTGGGCACCCTGGCCGCATCCGACGGCACGCCCCGGCTGGACGACATCGACGTCCTGCCACCCGGACAGCGCGACGGGCTGCTGCGCGGGCCCGTCCGCCCGCAGACCGGCCCGGTGCCGGAGGCCACCCTCCCCGAGCTGTTCGAGACCGCCGTCGACCGGTGGCCGACCGCACCGGCGCTCCAGGACTGCGGGCGGCTGCTGACCTTCGCCGAGGCGGAGGCCGCGGCCAACCGCCTCGCCCACCGGCTCATCGCCCGCGGCGCGGGACCGGGGAGCCTCGTCGCGCTCCTCCTGCCGCGCTCCGCCGACATGGTGCTGGCCCAGCTGGCGGTGGCGAAGTCGGGCGCCGCGTTCCTGCCCGTGGACCCCGCCTACCCGGAGGAACGGATCGCGCTGATGCTGCGCGACGCGGCCCCGGCGCTCACCCTCGACGCGAAAGAGGTCGCCGGCCTGATCGCCGCGCCACCCCACGAGGTGCCCGGCCACCGCCCCACCGACGCCGACCGCACCCGGGCGCTCGACCTGGACGACCCCGCCTACGTCATCTACACCTCGGGCTCCACCGGCACCCCCAAGGGCGTCGTCGTCACCCACCGGGGGCTCGCCGCGTTCTCCGCCGCCGAGGCCGCCCACTACCGAGTGGCCCCCGCGGACCGGGTCCTGGCCTTCGCGACGCCCAGCTTCGACGCCTCCGTGCTGGAGCTGTGCATGTCCCTGCCGCACGGCGCCCGGCTCGTCGTGCCGCCGCCGGGCCCGCTCCTCGGTGCGCAGCTCGCCGAGGTGCTGCGCACCGAGCACATCACCCACACGCTGCTGCCGCCGGCCGCGCTCGCCACCGTGCCGCAGGACGCACCCGGCACCCTGCCGGATCTGAAGACGCTGATCGTGGGCGCCGACGCGTGCGGTGCGGAGCTGGTCAACCGCTGGGCCCCGCACCACCGCATGGTCAACTCCTACGGGCCCACCGAGGCCACCGTCGTCGCCACCTGGTCGGCGCCCCTGGAACCGGCAGCCGGCGCGCCGCCCATCGGCCGGCCGCTGCCCGCCACCGGCGCCTATGTGCTCGACTCCCGGTTCCGGCCGGTTCCGGTCGGCGCCACCGGCGAACTCTGGCTGAGCGGACCGGCGCTGGCGCGCGGCTACCTCGACCGGCCCGGTCTGACCGCGGCCCGCTTCACGGCCGACCCCTTCGGGCCGCCCGGCACCCGCATGTACCGCACCGGCGACCTGGTGCGCCGTGACGGGCGCGGCGAACTCCACTACCTGGGACGCGCCGACCACCAGCTGAAGCTGCGCGGCCACCGCATCGAGGCGGGAGAGGTCGAGTCGGCCCTGGTGCGCCATCCGGCCGTGCTGGACGCCGTGGTGTCCGTACGGGAGGACGAACCGGGTCTGCCGCGCCTGGTCGCCCACCTGCTCACCACGCCCGGCGCCGAGCCGCCCTCCGGCGCCGAACTGCGCGCGCTGGCCGCCCGCTCGCTGCCCGGCCACATGGTTCCCTCGGCGTTCGTCGCCCTGGACCGCTTCCCGCTCACCGAGAACGGCAAGACCGACCGGGCCGCCCTGCCCGCCCCGCCGCCCGCCGAGGAACGGGAACGGCCCGAGCACGTGGCGCCCCGCACGCCCACCGAGGAGGCCCTGGCGGCCATCTGGGAGGAGGCCCTGCAGACGGCCGTGGGCGCCGAGGACGACTACTTCCTCCTGGGCGGCGACTCCCTGCGGGCGCTGCTCATCGCCTCCCGCGCGGGCGACGCGTTCGGCGTCACCCTCACCCCGCGCGACGTCCTGGCCTCCCGCACCGTCGCCGCCCTGGCGGACCTGGTGGAGGAGCAGGTGCTCAGCGAACTCGAAGACGCCGCGTACGGCGGCCACGACCACGACGAACGGTGAGGATCCGACGACCATGACGTCTTCGAACCCCGCGAACCCCGCGAACCCCGCCGGTTCTTCGCAGCCTTCCAGGCGGGAGCGCACCCAGGCGCTGCCCGAGGACCTGCGGGAGGCCCTGCGCCGGCGCCTGGCCGGACGGGCCGGCGCGGCCCCGGGAGCGGCGCCCGGCATCCCGCGCGCCGACCGCGACCGCCCGCTGCCGCTCTCGTACGCCCAGCAGCGCCTGTGGTTCCTGGACCGGCTGCGACCGGGCGACGCCCGCTACAACAGCGCCGTCGCGGTACGGCTCACGGGCGACCTGGACCAGGGCGCGCTGGAGGCCGCCCTCGCCGCCGTCGTGGCCCGCCACGAGGCGCTGCGCACCACGTTCGACGAGACCGACGGCAGGCCGGTGCAGACCGTGCACGCCGCCAGCCCGGTGCCCCTGACCGTCCTGGAGCCCGACGACGTCGACGCCACCCTGCTCGCGGAGTACTCCCGCCCCTTCGACCTGCTGCGGGGGCCCCTGCTGCGCGCCGCCCTGCTGCGGGAGTCGGCGACCGCGTACGTGCTCCTGCTGACGGCCCATCACATCGTCACGGACGGCTGGTCGATGGGCATAGTCCTCGGCGAGCTGTGCACGGCCTACGACGCCCTCTCCTGTGGCGCCGCACCCGGCCTGCCCGCGGTGCCCGCGCAGTATCCGGACTTCGCGGTGTGGCAGCGCGAGCAGCTCTCCGGCGCCCGGCTGGAGCGTCATCTGTCGTACTGGAAGCAGCAGCTGGCGGGCGCGGTGGCGCCGGAGCTGCCGCTGGACCGGCCGCGGCGCGGCGAGGAGGCCGGCGCGGGAGCCGTCCACACGTTCGCCGTGCCGGCCGACCTCACGGCCCGGCTGCGCGATCTCGCGAGAGAACAGCACACCACCCTCCACACCGCCCTCGTCGCGGGAACCCAGGCCCTGCTGGCCCGCTGGTCCGGCCAGGACGACAGCTGCGTCGGCTCGCTGACCCCCGGCCGCCCGCGCACCGAGCTCGAGCGGGCCGTCGGCTTCTTCGTGAACACGGTCGTGCTGCGCACCCCGGTGCGGGCCTTTGGCACCTTCCGGGATCTGCTGGCGCGGGCGACCGACACCGTCAACGACGCCTTCGCGCACGGCGACACGCCGTTCGAGCGGATCGTGGAGGCGGTGGGCGCGCCCCGCGAGGCGGGCCGCAACCCCCTGTTCGACGTGATGGTCCTGCTCCACCCCGAGCCGCCCGCCGCGACCGCACCGCGGGGCCTCGCCGCCGAGCCGGTCACCGTGCCCCGGCAGGCGGCCACCTTCGACCTGAGCGTCGAGTTCGTCCCCGACGGCGACGGCCTGGCCGGCCTGCTGGAATACCGCACCGATCTGTTCGAACCGGCGACGGCCGAGCGCATGGCGGGGCAGCTGCTGCGGCTGCTGGAGGGCGCCGCCGCCGAACCCGACCGGCCGCTCGGCACCCTGCCCCTGCTGTCCGCGCCAGAAGTACGGCAGGTGACGCACGACTGGAACGCCACCGCACGGCCGGTCGAGGAGACCACCTGCCCCGAGCTCTTCGAGCGCCGTGCGGCCCTGACGCCCGACGCGCTCGCCCTGGTCGCCGGCGGTGAACGCCTCGACTACGCCACGCTCGACGCCCGCGCCAACCGGCTCGCCCACCACCTCATCGCCCGCGGCGCCGGTCCCGAACGGCTGGTCGCGCTGCGGCTGCCGCGCACCGCCGACACGATCGTGGCGATCCTCGCCGTCTGGAAGTCCGGCGCCGGCTATCTGCCCGTGGACCCGGCCCTGCCCGAGGAACGCGTCCGCCATCTCCTCGAGGACGCCCGGCCCGCGCTGGTCCTGGACGAGGCCGCGCTGCGGGAGGTGCCGGAGGGGGCGCCCGACACCGCCCCCACCGACGCCGACCGCCGCCGGCCGCTGCACCCCTCGCACACCGCCTACGTCATCCACACCTCGGGCTCCACCGGGCGCCCCAAGGGCGTCGCCGTCGAGCACCGTTCGGTGGTCAATCTGCTGGCAGCCCACCGCAGCGGTTTCGTCGCCGACGCGGGCGGCGGCCCGCTGCGGGTCGCCCTCACCGCGTCGTTCTCCTTCGACACCTCCCTGGAAGGCGTGCTGCTGATGGCCGACGGCCATCCGCTGCACCTGGTGGACGAGACGACCCGGATGGATCCGGCCGCCCTGGTCGAGTACGTCGTGTTGCACCGTGTCGACTTCCTCGACGTCACCCCGTCGTACCTGCGGCAACTGCTGCCCGCGGGGCTGCTCACCGACCCCCGGCACCGGCCGAGGGTGCTGATGCTCGGCGGGGAGGCGGTCGGCGCCGCGCTGTGGCGCGAGCTGGCCGCACATCCCGACGTGGCCGCCTACAACTTCTACGGCCCCACCGAGTGCACCGTCGACGCGCTGGCCTGCCGCATCGAGGGCGGCGACCGTCCGCTGGTGGGCCGCCCCCTGCCGAACGTACGGGCCTACGTCCTCGACGACCGGCTCCGGCCGGTGCCACCCGGCGTCGGCGGCGAGCTGTACCTGGCGGGCGCGCAGCTGGCCCGGGGCTACACGCACCGGCCGGGCCTGACCGCGGCCCGGTTCCTGCCCGACCCCTACGGGACACCGGGCACCCGCATGTACCGCACGGGCGACCTGGCCCGCTGGACGGCGGACGGCCGCCTCGACTACCTCGGGCGCGCCGACGACCAGGTCAAGGTGCGCGGTCACCGCATCGAGCCCGGCGAGATCGAGGCGGCCCTGCTCGACCTGCCCGAGATCGGCGCTGCGGCCGTCGCCGCCGTACCGGACCGGCACGGACACATCCGCCTGGCCGCCTACGTGGTCCCCGCGGCAGGCGCCCCCGGGGCCGCCCCGGGCCAGTTGCGGGCAGCCCTGCGCGCCGTGCTGCCCGATCACATGGTGCCGTCCTCCTTCACCGCGCTGGACGCGCTGCCGCTGACCACCAGCGGCAAGCTGGACCGCCGCGCCCTGCCCGCCCCGGACTTCGAAGGCGCCGAGCGGGAGCGGGAGTTCGTCGCCCCACGCACCCCCGCCGAGCAGACCCTGGCCGGGATCTGGGCCGAGGTGCTCGGTGTGTCCCGGGTGGGCGTGACGGACAACTTCTTCGAACTGGGCGGCGACTCCATCCTGAGCATCCAGGCGGTCTCGCGCGCCCGCGCCGCGGGGCTGCACCTCGCCTCGCAGGACGTCTTCCGCCATCAGACGGTCGCCGACCTGGCCGCGGCGTCGGCCCGCCGCACCGCCCCCGTACCCGCGCCCCGGCGACCGCACGACGACGGACCCGCGCCGCTCACGCCCGTCCAGGAGTGGTTCTTCGCCACGCACGGCCCACTGCGGCACTTCAGCATGTCGATGCTGCTCGACCTGCCGTACGACCTCGACGAACGGGCGCTGGAACGGGCCCTGGAGGCCGTCGTCGCCCGGCATCCGGCACTCGGCGCGCGCTACACCCGTGCCGGGGACACCTGGCGGCTGCACCCGGCCGGGGCGCCGGCCACCGGACTGCTGACCCGGGCCCCTTCGGGCACCGAACCCGCCGACGCCGCCGACGCCGCCCGGGCGGCCCTCGACCCGGGCACGGGGGTGTTGCTGCGCGCCGTTCTGCTGCCGCACGGCGACCGGCCTCAACTGTTCCTGGCGGCCCACCACCTTGCCGTCGACAGTGTTTCCTGGCGCGTGCTGCTCGCCGACCTGGAACACGCCTACCGGCAGGCCGCGGCGGGGCAGGACCCGCAACCGCAGCCCGAGCAGACCCCGTTCACCGACTGGTCGCGTCGGCTGGCCGAAC
Organism: Streptomyces sp. NPDC046759; assembly: GCF_040645475.1. NCBI lineage: Bacteria > Bacillati > Actinomycetota > Actinomycetes > Kitasatosporales > Streptomycetaceae > Streptomyces > Streptomyces sp. NPDC046759. The sequence continues at coordinate 81,533 of NZ_JBEYYJ010000032.1, forward strand.
TGGTGCGGTCCGGCGCCCTGGACGACGACCTGCCGTACTGGGCGGCCGAGGCGGCCCGGCCGCGCACCCCGCTGCCCGTGGACCTGCCGGGCACCCCCCTCGCCGGATCCGTGCGCACCGTGCGCACCCGCGTCGACCGCGCCACCACCGACGCCCTGTTGCGGCGGGTGCCGGGCGTGTACCGCACGCAGGTCAACGACGTGCTGCTGAGCGCACTGGGACGGGTGCTCGCCGACTGGACGGGCGCCGAGCACGTGACCGTCGCCCTGGAGGGCCACGGCCGCGAGGAGCACCTGGTGGAGGGCGCCGATCTCTCCCGTACGGTCGGCTGGTTCACCACGCAGTACTCCGTCACCCTCACCCCGGCGGCCCCGTCCGACTGGGGCGCCACGCTCAAGGGGGTCAAGGAACAGCTGCGGGCCGTGCCCCGCCGGGGCCTGAGCCACCAGGCGCTGGCCCACCTCGGCTCGCCCCGGCCGGAGGCCCGGGCCCTGAGGGACCAGCCGCTGCCCCAGGTCTGCTTCACCTACCACGGTCAGTGGGAGACGGCCGCGGGCCGGGACTTCGCGCCCGCCGCCGACGTACCCGGCCGGGACACGGACCCGGCCGAGCCGCTCGACCACCTCCTCGACGTCACGGCCGCGGTGGCCGACGGCGAGCTGGAGATCACCTGGCACTACAGCGACCAGGTGCACCGGGCCGAGACGGTCCGCGCGCTGGCCGACGCCATGGTCCGGGCGCTCGCCGACGTCACCGAGCACTGCGCCCGCCCGGACGCCGGCGGCCGCACCCCCTCCGACTTCCCGCTCGCCCGCCTGGACCAGGCGACCGTGGACCGCCTCGCCGGCGACGGACGCGAGGTGGAGGACCTGCTGCCGCTCACCCCGCTGCAGGAGGGCATGCTCTTCCACCGCCTGGTCGGCGGGCCGGACGACGTGTACCTCGACCAGGCCGCACTGCTGCTGGAGGGCGTGACCGACCCCGACGCCCTCGCCGTCGCGTGGCAACGGGTCGCCGACCGCACCCCCGCCCTGCGCACCTCGGTGGTGTGGGAGGGCGTGCCGGCGCCGCTCCAGGTGGTGCACCGCGAGGTACGGCTTCCCGCCGAGGTCGTGGACTGGCGCGCGGTGCCCGCCGAGGAGCGGGACGGGCGGCTCGACCGGCTGCGGGCCGAGGACCTCGCACGCGGCCTGGACCTCGGGAGCGCACCGCTGATGCGGCTCACCCTCGTCCGGCTGCCCGAGGCCCGCGTACAGCTGCTGTGGACCTCCCACCACCTGATCCTCGACGGCTGGAGCCTCGCCCAGGTGCTCACCGAGGTCTTCGAGGAGTACGCCGCGCTCGTCTCCGGCACCGAGCCCAGGCCGCCGGTACGGCGCCCGTTCGGTGACTATGTGCGCTGGCTGGCCGGCCAGGACACCGGTGCCGCCCGCGCGCACTGGCGTCACGTCCTCGCCGGCTTCGCCACGCCCACCCCGCTGCCGGCCGACCGCGTCCGGCGGCCCGGCCACGAGAGCCGCTCGGCCGGCGTCCACACGGCCGGGCTCTGCGACGAGGTGTCCGCGAGGCTGGCCCGCACCGCCCGCGCCGCCGGGCTGACCCTCGGCACCGTGGTGCAGGGCGCCTGGGCACTGCTGCTGTCGCGCTGCAGCGCCGAACGGGACGTGCTGTTCGGCACCACGGTCTCCGGCCGCCCCGACGACCTGCCCGGCGTGGAGTCGATGGTCGGCATGTTCATCAACACCCTGCCCACACGGGTGCGGGTGGACGGCGCCCGTACCGCCACCGCCTGGCTCCGGGAGCTGCAGGAGGCGCAGGCCGAGGCGCGGAGGTTCGCCGCGGTGTCGCTCGCCGAACTCACCGCGCTGAGCGACGTGCCGGCCGGCAGCGCGCTGTTCGACAGCATGGTGGCCTTCGAGAACTATCCGTTCGACGAGGCCCGTTCCGCCGGCTCCGGCATCCGCCTGGCCGAGGTCTCCTCGCGGGACGCCACCAACTACCCGCTCGTGCTGCGGGCCCACCACGGTGAACGCCTCGGCTTCGACCTCGCCTACGACCCGGAGCTGTTCGACGCCGCTACGGTACGGACCCTCGCGCACCGGCTCTGCCTGCTCCTCACCGGCCTGGCCGACGACCCGGACCGCCCGCTCGACCGTCTCACCTGGACGACCGCCGAGGAAGAACGGCACATCCTGCGGGACTGGAACGGCAGCGAGCGGGGCCGGCCGGCCGAGACCCTGGTCGACCTCTTCGAGGCACAGGCCGCCCGCACCCCGCACACCGAGGCCGTCACCTGCGGCGACGACCGCCTCGACTACGCCACCCTGAACGCCCGGGCGAACCGGCTGGCCCACCGGCTCACCGAACTGGGCGCGGCACGCGAACGGTTCGTGGCCCTGGCGCTGCCCCGCTCCACCGACTTGGTCGTGGCCGTCCTCGCCGTCCTGAAGACCGGCGCCGCGTACCTGCCCATCGCCCCCGAACTGCCCGCCGAACGCGTCGCCCACCTGCTGGCCGACGCCGCGCCGGTCGCGCTGGTGACCACCACGTCCGGCGCCGCGGCCGGCACGACCGTGCCGCTCGTGCTGCTGGACGACCCGGCCGTGCGCGCCGACCTGGCCTGCCGTCCCGCCTCCGGCCCGGCGGAACCGGCCCGCCGCCCGCTGCCCGAGAGCCCCGCCTACGCCATCTACACCTCCGGCTCCACCGGCCGCCCCAAGGGCGTCGTGATCCCGCACGCCAACGTGGTCCGGCTGTTCACCCGCACCGCGCACTGGTTCGGCTTCGGCGCCGACGACGTGTGGACCCTGTTCCACTCCTACGCCTTCGACTTCTCCGTGTGGGAGCTGTGGGGCCCGCTGCTGCACGGCGGCCGGCTCGTCGTCGTCCCCGACGACACCGCCCGCTCCCCGGAGGACTTCCTGCGCCTGCTCGCCGACGAGCGGGTCACCGTCCTCAACCAGACCCCGTCCGCCTTCTACCCCCTGATACGCGCCGACCACGAACTCCCCGACGTCGCCGGCGGATTGGCGCTGCGCACGGTGATCTTCGGCGGCGAGGCGCTGGACGTGTCCCGGCTCGCGGACTGGTACGCCCGCCACCCGGACACCACGCCCCGCCTGGTGAACATGTACGGCATCACCGAGACCACCGTGCACGTCACCTACGCCCCGCTGGACCGCACCACGGCCCGCACCGGCACCGCCAGCCCCATCGGCACCGGCATAACCGACCTGCGCGTCTACGTCCTCGACGACGCGCTCAGGCCCGTACCGCCCGGGGCCGTCGGCGAGATGTACGTGGCGGGCGAGGGCCTGGCCCGCGGCTATCTGGGCCGGCCCGGCCTGACCGCAACCCGCTTCCTCGCCGACCCGTTCGGGCTCCCCGGCACCCGCATGTACCGCACCGGCGACCGGGCCCGGTGGCGGGCCGACGGCACCCTGGAATACCTCGGCCGCGCCGACCAGCAGGTCAAGATCCGCGGCTATCGCATCGAGCCCGGCGAGATCGAGGCCGCCCTGCACACCCATCCGGGGATCGGCGCCGCGACCGTCGGCGTCCACGAGGACTCCGCCGGCACCCGGCGCCTGGTGGCCCACGTCGTCGGGACCGGCACCGGCGACCGTGCCGCACCGCCGCCCCCCGCCGCCGAACTCCGGGCGCACCTCGAACGGCTGCTGCCCGCCCACATGGTGCCCGCCGCCTATGTGCCGATGGCGGCGCTGCCCCTGACCGTCAACGGCAAGCTGGACCGGCGGGCGCTGCCGGCACCCGGCCCCGACGGCTTCGCCACCCGCGGCGAGCGCACCGCGCCGCGCACCCCCGCCGAACGCCTCGTCGCCGCCGCGTGGGAGGACGTCCTGGACACGGACGAGATCTGCGCCGAGGACGACTTCTTCGCCCTCGGCGGCGACTCCCTCCTCGCGGTGCGCGTGACCTCCCGGCTGCGCGCCGCCTACGGCCGGGACGTCTCGCCCCGGCTGCTGTTCACCCACGCCACGCTGTCGGACCTCGCGGCCGCGCTGGGTGACCCGTCCGCCCGTCCCGGTACCCCGGACGACGCCGTCCCGGCCCTCGCCCCGGACGCGCCGGCACCCCTGTCGTACGCCCAGCAACGCCTGTGGTTCCTGGACCGGTTCGAGCCGGGCAGCACCGAGTACACGACCCTGTCCGTCCTGCGCCTGCGCGGCCCGCTGGACGTGCCCGCCCTGCGCACGGCACTGGACGGCCTGGTCGCCCGGCACGAGTCCCTGCGCACGACGTTCGCCGAACAGGACGGCCGGCCACGCCAGGTGATCCACCCGCCGGCCCCCGTGGACCTCCCCGTGGAGGAGACGGCCGGCCGCGCCGCCCTCGACGCCCTCCTGGACCGCGAGGCCGCCACGCCCTTCGACCTGACCACCGGCCCGCTGCTGCGCGCCCGCCTGGCCCGCCTCGCCCCCGAGGAGCACGTCCTCGTCCTCGCCCTGCACCACATCGTCACCGACGGCTGGTCCCTGGGCGTACTGGGCCGGGACCTGGGCGAGTTCTACACGGCGGCCCGCGAGCACCGGGCTCCCGACCTGCCCGCCCTGCCCGTCCGGTACGCCGACCACGCCGCCTGGCAGCGCAGCCGCACCGACCGCGCCGAGGCCGACCTCGCCCACTGGCGCCGGGTGCTCGAGGGCGTCACCCCGCTGGAGCTGCCCACCGACCGGCCCCGCCCCGCCGTCCGCACCCGGGACGGCGCCCTCGTCACCTTCGCCCTGCCCCCCGCACTCGTCGAGCGGCTGACCGGGCGGGGCCGGGAGGCCGACGCCACCCTCTACATGACCCTGGTCGCCGCCTGCCAGCTGCTGCTCGCCCGCTGGGCGGGCCAGGACGACCTGACCGTCGGCACCGTCACCGCGGGCCGGGACCGGCCCGAACTGCACGACGTGGCGGGCATGTTCGTCAACACACTGGTGCTGCGCGCCCGGGTGCGCCCCGAACTCCCGTTCCGTGAGCTGCTGACACAGGTACGGGGGACCGTCCTGGACGCCTTCGCGCACCAGGACGTGCCCTTCGAGCGGCTGGTGGACGCCCTCCAGCCGGAGCGGGACACCAGCCGGACTCCGTTGTTCCAGGTGATGGTGGCGCTGCACAACCTCGGCGCCGAAACACCCCGCCTGCCCGGCCTGCAGGTCGAGCCGCTGACCCCGCCGGTCCGCAACGCCACCTTCGACCTCGCCTTCGACTTCGTCCAACGCGACGGCGGCCTCACCGGCCATCTGGAGTACAACACAGGCCTGTTCGACACGGAGACCGCCGAGAACCTGGCGGCCCGGCTGCGGATCCTGCTGGAGGCGGTGGCCGAGGATCCGGACCGCGCCGTACGGGACCTGCCGCTCACGACCGACGCCGAACGCCGGTGGGTGCTCCGGCAGGGGACAGGCCCGCGGCTGCCCCGGCCGGACACCACCTTCCCCGCACTTTTCGAGGCCCGGGCCGCGCGCACCCCGCACCACACCGCCCTCGTCGCCCGCGACGCCACCCTCGGCTTCGCCGCGCTGAACGAGCGGGCCAATCGGCTCGCCCACCACCTGATCGGGCTCGGCGCCGGCCCCGAACGCGTCGTCGCGGTACGGCTGCCACGCACCTCAGACCTGGTCGTGGCGGTGTTCGCGGTCCTCAAGGCGGGCGCCACCCTGCTCTGCCTCGATCCGGAACTCCCGGCCGAGCGGACGGAGTTCCTGCTCCGCGACGCACGACCGCACAGCCTGCTGACCGACCTGGGCCAGGTGCCCTGGGACCGGCTGCCCGCCCACGACCCCGCCGACGCCGACCGCATCCGCCCGCTGCTGCCGCAGCACGCCGCGTACATCGTCTACACCTCCGGCTCCACCGGACGCCCCAAGGGCGTCACCGTCGAACACCGGCACCTGGTCAACCTCTGCCACGACCACCGCGACAACCTGCTCGCCCCGCACACGGCCGACGGGCGCCGGCTGCGGGCGGCGCTCAGCGCCTCCTTCTCCTTCGACACCTCCTGGGAGGGACCGCTGCTGCTCGCCCTCGGCCACCAGGTGCACCTCGTCGCCGAGGACGTCCGCATGGACCCGGAGGCGTTCTGCGCCCAGATCGCCGAGCACCGTCTCGACCTGGTCAACGTCACCCCGTCCTTCCTGCGCGAACTCATCTCCGCCGGTCTGTTCGCGCCGGGCCGGCACCACCCGCCCCTGCTGCTCGTCGGCGGCGAGGCCGTCCCCGCGGCGACCTGGCGCGAACTGGCCGACGCCGCACGGGACCACGGGGTCACCGCCTACAACATGTACGGTCCGACCGAATGCACCGTCGACGCGGTCTACGGCCGCGTGGCCGACCACCCCGGCCACCCGGTCATCGGCCGTCCCGGCGGCAACCTGCGGGCCTACGTCCTCGACGACGCCCTGCGCCCGGTGCCCTGCGGCATGCCCGGCGAGCTGTACCTGGCCGGCGACCAGGTGGCCCGCGGCTACCTCGGCCGCCCCGGCCTGACCGCCGCCCGTTTCCCGGCCGACCCGTTCGGCGCGCCGGGAGAGCGGATGTACCGCACCGGCGACCTGGCCCGCTGGGACCGCGACGGCCGCCTGGTGTTCCTCGGCCGCACCGACGAACAGATCAAGATCCGCGGCTTCCGCATCGAGCCGGGCGAGGTGGAGGCGGCGCTCCGCGCGCATCCCGGCGTGGCGGACGCCGCGGTGAGCGCGCGCGAGCACGCGGGCCGCCTGATGCTCGTCGGCTATGTGGTCCCCGCGGGCGGGCAGGTTCCGTCCGGGGACGAGCTGCGCGTCGAGCTGCGCCGGACCCTGCCCGACCACATGGTGCCCGCCGCCTTCGTGCCGCTGGCCCGCATCCCGCGCACCACCAGCGGCAAGACCGACCGGCGCGCGCTGCCCGCGCCGCCCGCCCGGCCCGACGGCACCACCCCGTACGTCGCCCCCCGGCCCGGGACCGAGGAGCGCCTCGCCGCCATCTGGGCCGAGGTGCTCGGCGTCGAACGGGTGGGCGCGCGGGACAACTTCTTCACGCTCGGCGGCGACTCGATCCTCAGCATCCAGATCGTCGCCCGGGCCCGGCAGGCCGGACTCGCCCTCACCACCAAGGACGTCTTCCGGCACCAGACGGTGGCCGAACTCGCCCTGAGCGCCGGCCGGTCGCGGCCGAGCCGGGCAGCCGCCGACGTCCCGCCCGCACAGGCCCCGCTCACCCCCATCCAGCACTGGTACCTCGGTGACCGCGATCCCGCCGCGCCGCTCCGCTTCAGCATGACCCAGCGGCTGGAACTGGCGCCGGGCACCGACCCGTCCGCCCTGAGCCGGGCCGTGGAGGCCGTCGTACGCCGTCACGCCGCCCTGCGCACCCGCTTCCGCCGAACGGACCCCGGCTGGCTCCAGGAGGCCCTGGACGAGGCGCCGGCCCCCGTCTTCACCCGGTACGACGTGACCGGGCTGCACGGAACGGCACTGGAGGCGGAGGTGCAGCGGCTGACGGAGGAGGCCCAGACCGCGCTCGACCCACTCACCGGACGGGTCGTCCAGGTCCTGTTCCTCGATCGCGGACCCGATCGGGGCAGCCAACTCGTTCTCACCGCCCACCACTTGGTGATCGACGGCGTCTCCTGGCGCATCCTGCTGACCGACCTGGAATCCGGGTACCGGGCGGCAGCGACCGGGCAGCCGGTGGAACTGCCTCCCGCGGGCACCTCCTACGGCCGCTGGGCCGAGCGGCTCGCCGCGCACACCAGGGACGGCGGCCTGGACGGCGACCTGCCGTACTGGACGCGGACCTGCGCCGCTCCGGCCGCCGCGCTGCCCGCCGGACGGCCCGGCCCCAACACGCACGGCACAGCCGCCACGGTCACCGTGGCGCTGGACCCGGCGACGACCGACGCCCTGCTCCGGCAGGTCCCCGAGGCCTACCGCACCCAGGTCAACGACGTCCTTCTCAGCGCACTGGGCCGCACCCTGGCCGGCTGGTGCGGCCGGGACACCGTGCTGCTCGGTGTGGAGGGCCACGGCCGCGAGGACCTCTTCGACGACATGGATCTGTCGCGGACGGTGGGCTGGTTCACCGCCGAATTCCCCCTCGCCCTGCGCGTCGACCCCGCGGCCGGCTGGCACGACACGCTGCGCTCGGTCAAGGAACAGCTGCGCGAGATCCCGCTGCACGGCCTCAGCCACGGCGCCCTGCGCCACCTCCTGCCCGGCAGCCCGCTCGCCGGCACCCCAGCCCCGCAAGTCGGCTTCAACTACCACGGACAGTGGGACGCGGACGCCGGCGACGGACTGTACCGCGCGGCCCTGCCCCCGGCCGGCCGCGACACCGATCCCGGCGAGCTGCGCCCCTACCTCCTGGACATCACCGGCGTGGTCCAGCACGGGCGGCTCGAACTGGCGTGGACCTACCCCGCCGGGACGTACGACGAGGACACCGTCCGCGCCCTGGCCGAGGAGACGGCCGCGGCCCTGCGTGACATCGTGGCGCACTGCGCCCGCCCCGGAACCGGCGGACGCACCCCCTCCGACTTCCCCCTCGCCGGCCTCACCCAGGACCGGCTGGACGAACTCGTCGGCGACGGCCGCCACGTCGAGGACGTGCTGCCCCTGACCCCGCTGCAGTCCGGCATGCTCTTCCACGGGCTCGTCGACACCGAGGGCGCCTACTTCGACCGCACCGCGGTACGGCTGTCCGGGGTGGCCGACCCGCAGGCGTTCGCCGATGCGTGGCAGCAGGTCGCCGACCGCACCCCCGCGCTGCGCACCAGCGTGCACTGGCGGGGCCTGCCGCACCCGGTCCAGGTGGTCCACCGCCGGGCCGAGCTGCCCGTCACCCACCTCGACTGGCGGCACCTGGACCCCGTGCGGCGGGCACGGGAGACGGAGCGGCTGATCGCCGAGGACCGCGCCGGCGGTCTCGACGTCACCACCGCCCCGCTCACCCGGCTCACGCTGGCCGCGCTGCCCGGCGACGAGGTGCTGCTGCTCTGGTCCACCCACCACATCGCCCTCGACGGCTGGAGCACCGGGCAGCTGCTCACCGAGGTGTGCGAGCGCTACGCCGGGCGCACCGGTGGCCCGCACGCCGAGCCCCCGGTGCGGCGGCCGTTCTCCGACTTCCTGCGCTGGCTGCGCGACCAGGACGAGACCGCCGCCGAACGGCACTGGGCCGAAGCCCTCAACGGCTTCACCGCCCGCACCCCGTTGCCGTACGACCGTACGCCCACCGAGGCGCACCGCGCGCGCTCCACCGCGGCCGTCCACCACGAGCTCGACGAGCGGACCTCGCGGCGGCTGCGGGACACCGCCGCTCGCGCCGGGCTCACCGTCAACACCGTGGTGGAGGGCGCCTGGGCGCTGCTGCTGGCGCGCTGCTCGGGCCGTGACGACGTGGTCTTCGGCACCACGGTCTCCGGCCGTCCCGCCGAACTGCCCGGCGTGGAGGGCATGATCGGCATGTTCATCAACACCGTGCCGACCCGGGTCCGCGTGCCCCGAGGCGGCCCGGTGCTGCGATGGCTGCGCGACCTGCAGGAACGACAGAGCGACGCCCGCCGTCACGACTTCCTCGCGCTGCCCCGCATCCAGGCCGCCGCCGAAGTGCCGCCCGGCGAAGCCCTGTTCGACAGCATGGTGGTGTTCGAGAACTACCCGGTCGACGAGGCGGCCACCGCACGCACCGGGGTCCGTGTGGTGGAGGTGCGCGCCGACGACGCCACGACGTTCCCGTGGTGCCTGCGCGCCCACCTCGCCGAGCGGCTCGGTTTCGACCTGGCCTACGATCCCGGCCTGTTCGACCGGGACACCGTCGAACGCGCCGCCGACCGGCTGGCCGGGCTGCTCATCGCTCTCACCGAGGGCATCGATGCAACCGACACGTCCGTCGGGGACCTGGACGCGCTCACCCCGGCCGACCGGCGGCTGCTGGCGGAGTGGAACACCACCGTGCGTCCGGCGGACCCGCGCAGCCCGGTGGAGCTCTTCGCCGAGCAGGCCCGCCGTACCCCGGACGCCCCCGCGGTGCGGGACGGCGACCGCCTGCTCACCTACCGCGAACTCGCCGGCTGGTCCCGGCGCCTCGCCCTCCGGTTGCGGGCCGACGGCCTGGGCGCCGAGGACCGGGTGGCGCTCCTGATGGACCGCTCGGCCGAACTTGTCGTCGCCCAGCTCGCCGTACTCACCGCCGGCGGCGCCTACGTGCCCGTCGACGCCCGGGCCCCCGAGGAGCGCCGGCGTGCGCTGCTCGCACAGGCCGGTGTGACCGTGCGGCTCACCTCGGCCGAGGTCACCGCCGCACGTGCCCGCGCGCAGGACGCCGACATTCCGCCGGCCGACCCGCCCGCCACACCCTCCGGCCCCGAGAACGAACCCCGCCCGTGCGCGGTCCGCGGTGACGCCGACACCGACGTGGGCGCGGCGGGGAGCCCGGGCGTGCCCGCGGCCTTCGGGGTCACGGACCCCGTGGTCGGCGCGATGGGCCGGCTGCGCCCGTCCCCGGACCGCGAGCCGGGTGCCGGCGCCACAGGCCGGTCGCTGCCGTCCGCCGACCCCGACCGCCTGGCGTACGTGATGTTCACCTCCGGCTCCACCGGGCGGCCCAAGGCGGTGGCGGTACGGCACCGGGACGTGGCGGCGCTGGCCACCGACAGCCGTTTCGCCGGCGGGGTGTGCGCAGGCGTGCTGCTGCACTCGCCCGTCGCCTTCGACGCCGCCACCTTCGAGGTGTGGGCGCCGCTCCTCACCGGCGGCTGTGTGGTCGTCGCGCCCGGCGAGGGCGTGGACGCGGGCCTGGTGCGGCGGCTGACCGCTGACGGCGCACTGACGGCACTGTGGCTCACCGCCGGCCTCTTCCGGCTGCTCGCGCAGGACGCACCGGACTGCTTCCGGGGCCTGAAGCAGGTGTGGACCGGTGGTGACGTGGTCCCCGCACCGGCCGTGCGCCGGGTACTGGCCGCCTGCCCGGGACTGACCGTGGTGGACGGCTACGGACCCACCGAGACCACCACCTTCGCCACCTCCTACGAGCTCGCCGACGCGACGGCCGTGCCGGACACCGTGCCCATCGGCCGTCCGCTGGACGACCTGCGCATCCACGTTCTCGGCTCCCGGCTGCGGCCGGTCCCGCCGGGCTGCGCGGGCGAGCTGTACATCGCCGGTGAGGGCGTGGCCCGCGGCTACCTGGGCCGTCCCGGGGACACCGCGGCCCGCTTCCTCGCCGACCCGGCGGGCCCGCCCGGCACCCGGATGTACCGCACCGGGGACCTGGCCCGGCGGCGCCCCGACGGCACCGTCGAATTCCTCGGCCGTGCCGACGACCAGGTGAAGATCCGCGGCTTCCGGGTGGAGCCCGGCGAGGTCGAGGCCGCCCTCGCGGCCCACCCGGACGTGCTGGACGTCGCCGTGCTCGCCCGCGAGGACCGGCCGGGTGCCAAACGTCTGGTCGCCTACGTCGTCGGACCGGCCGGCAAGGACCCGGCCGGCCTGCGCGCCTTCGCCGCCCGCACCCTGCCCGACTACCTCGTCCCGGCCGCGTTCGTCCCGCTCGGCACCCTCCCTCTGAGCGGCAACGGCAAGGTCGACCGGGCAGCCCTGCCGGCGCCGGAGACGTCCGCGCCCGGCGAGCACGTCGCACCCCGCACCGAGGCCGAGCGGCGCACGGCGGAGATCTTCGCGGAGGTCCTGGGCATCGAACCGCCCGGCGTGGAGGACGACTTCTTCCAGCTGGGCGGCGACTCCATCCTCAGCATCGGGCTCGCCGCCCGGCTGGCCGAGGCGTTCACCGCGGACCTCACTCCCCGGGAGGTGTTCACCCACACCACTCCGGCCGCTCTGGCGCGGCTGCTCACCGCACAGGACGGCACGCGACGCCCGGCCATCGTCCCGGTCGCCCGCGACGCGGCCGCGCCCATGTCGTACGCCCAGCAACGCCTGTGGTTCCTCGAGGAGTTCGCGCCCGGCGGTGCCGAATACGTCACCGCGCTCGCCCTGCGCCTGCGCGGCACCCCGGACACCGCCGCCCTCGGCGCGGCGCTCACCGCCCTGGTGGCCCGGCACGAGTCACTGCGCACCACCTTCGACAGCGTGGACGGTCAGGGCGTCCAGATCGTCCACCCGCCGCACCGGGTACCGCTGCCCTCGCACGACCTGTCCCTGCTGTCCCGCGCCCAGCGCGAACCGGCCCTGCGCCGGCTGCTCGCGGACGAGCGCGCCCGCCCCTTCGACCTGCGTGAGGGTCCGCTGCTGCGCGCCCAGCTGATCCGGCTGGCCGACGACGACCACGTCCTCGCGTTCGCCCTGCACCACATCGTCACCGACGGGTGGTCGACCTCGGTGCTGCTGGGCGACCTGGCCCATCTCTACCGCGCCGAACTGGGCGCCGAAGACGGCGCGTTGCCGCCGCTGCCCGTGCAGTACGCCGACTACGCCCACTGGCAGCGTACGGCCGGCGACACCGGCACAGGCGAGCAACTCGCCTACTGGAAGCGGCAACTGGCCGGCACCGAACCGCTGGAGCTGCCCACCGACCGGCCCCGGCCGCCGGTGCGGACCAGCAACGGAGCGACGACCCGCCTCGTGCTGCCGGCCCGGACGGTCCGGCGCCTCACCCGGCTCGCCCGGGACCGGGGCACCACCCTGTTCACCGCCCTCGTCGCCGCCACCCAGGCCTATCTGGCCCGCCTCGGCGGAGGACAGGACATCGCCGTCGGCACCGTCACCTCCGGCCGCGACCTGCCCGAGACCCGAGCCCTCGTCGGGTTCTTCGTGAACACCCTGGTCCTGCGCTCCCGGGTCGACGCCGAGCAGCCGTTCGACGCATTCCTGGCCGGCGTGCGGCGGACGGCGCTGGAGGCCTTCGCCCACCAGGACGTGCCGTTCGAACGGGTGGTGGACGAGGTCCAGCCGGTCCGGGACACCAGTCGCAGTCCGCTGTTCCAGGTCATGGTCGTCCTGCAGAACACCCCCGCCGCCGACCTCCGCCTGCCCGGCCTGGACGTCACGGACGTCGAACCCGACGCGCGGCAGGCGGCGTTCGACCTCACCGTGGAGTTCGCCGAGACCGGCACCGGAGCGCTGCACGGCCTGATCACCTACAACACCGACCTCTTCGACCCGGCCACCGCCGAACGGATGGCCCATCAGCTCGGCACGCTGCTGACCGCCGTCGCCGAGGACCCCGAGCGCCCACTCGGCGCCCTTCCGCTCACCTCCGACGACGAGTCCAAGAGCCTCCTCGACCAGGGCCGGGGCACCTTCCGCCCCGTGCCGGAGACCACCCTGCCGGCCCTGTTCGAGCGGCAGGCGGCCCGCACTCCGGACGCGGTCGCGCTGGTGGACGGCGACCGGGAACTGACGTACGCGCAGGTCGAGCGTGCCGCCAACCGGCTCGCCCACCGTCTGGTCCGGGACGGCGTGGGACCGGAGCACGTGGTGGCCCTGACCCTGCCCCGATCGGCGGAGACGGTGGTCGCCCAGCTCGCCGTCGCCAAGGCCGGCGGGGCCTTCCTGCCGGTGGATCCCGATTACCCGGCACAGCGCAGGGAGTTCATGATCCGCGACGCCGGAGCCCGTCTGGTGCTCGACGACCCGGCCGGGATCTGGACCGCCGACGGGCCGGACACGGCGCCCACGGACGCCGACCGCACCACCGCGCTCACCCCCGGACATCCCGCCTACGTCATCTACACCTCCGGCTCCACCGGCACCCCCAAGGGTGTGGTGGTGACCCACCGGGGTCTCGCCTCCTTCGCCGCGGCCGCGGCCGAGCAGTACGCGGCCGGCCCCGGCGACCGGGTCCTGCAGTTCGCCTCGCCCAGCTTCGACGCCTCCGTGCTGGAGCTGTGCGTGTCCCTGCTCGGCGGAGCGGCCCTGGTGACCGGGGAGGAGGGGCCACTGGTCGGCGAGCGGCTGGCCGAGGTGCTCGCCGAGCGGCGCATCAGCCACACGCTGATCCCACCCGCGGCCCTGGCCACCGTCCCGTCCGCCACCGCCGGCAGCCTGCCCGCGCTGCGCACCCTGATCGTCGGCGCCGAGGCCTGCCCGGCCGACCTCGTCGACACCTGGGCACCCGGCCGCCGGATGATCAATTCGTACGGGCCCACCGAGGCCACCGTGGTCGCCACCTGGACCGGCCCGCTGGCTCCCGGCTCGGGTGCCCCGCCCATCGGCCGTCCCGCGGCCGGCACCCGGGTGTACGTCCTCGACGCCGCTCTGCGACCCGTACCCCCGGGTGTGACGGGGGAGTTGTTCCTCGCGGGCCCCGGGCTCGCCCGTGGCTACCTGGGCCGGCCGGGACTCACCGCCGGGCGCTTCGTCGCCGACCCGTTCGGCGCTCCGGGGGAGCGGATGTACCGCACCGGTGACCTCGTGCGGTGGACCGCCGACGGCCAGCTCCGGTTCGCCGGGCGCGCGGACGACCAGGTCAAGCTGCGCGGCTTCCGCATCGAGCCGGGCGAGATCGAGAGCGCGCTGCGCCGCGGTCCCCTGGTGCGCGACGCGGCCGTCGTCGTACGCGCGGATGCACCGCAGGAAGGTGCGGCCGCCGGACCCGCCCGGCTGGTCGCCTATGTCGTACCGGAGGAGCCGTCCGCCACCGACGTGCCCGTCGGTGAGCTGCGCGAGCACCTGGCCGGGCTGCTGCCGCCGCACATGGTGCCGTCGGTCTTCGTGCCGCTCCCGCGGCTGCCGCTCACCCCGAACGGCAAGACCGACCGGCGCGCCCTGCCCGCACCGGGACCCGGACGGGCCTCCGGCGGCGCCCGCATCGCCCCGCGCACCGACACCGAGCGCCGTATCGCCCGGATCTGGTCCGACGTGCTCGGTGTCGAGGACATCGGTGCCGACGACAACTTCTTCGCCCTCGGCGGCGACTCCGTCCTGACCATGCAGGTCGTGTCGCGGCTGCGTCGGGACGGCCTGCACGTGGCCACCCGCGACCTGTTCACCCACCAGACGGTCGCCGAACTCGCGGGCGTGGTGCGGACCGCGCCCCGGCAGGCCGAGAACGGGCCGGTCACCGGCGAGGTGCCGCTCACCCCGATCCAGCAGTGGTTCCTGAGCACCCCGCGCGCCGCCCACCACCACTTCAACCAGGCGGCACTGCTGGAACTCGACGGCGTCCCCGACCGGCGCGCGCTGCGCGCCGCCCTCGACGCCCTGCTGGACCACCACGACGCCCTGCGCATGCGGTTCACCCGCTCCGCCGGCACGGCCGGCTGGCAGCAGTTCAATCCACCGCCGGCCGGACGGTACGACGTCCTCGACCACCACGACCTGTCGGGTCTGCCCGCCGAGGAGGCGGACGCGGCCATGGAGAAGACCGCCGACGACCTGCACAGCGGGTTCGACCTGTCCGACGGCCCGAAACTGCGGGCGGCCCTGTTCACCGGCGACCCGGACCGGCCGGTGTTCCTCCTGCTCGTCGCCCACCACCTGGTCGTCGACGCCGTCTCCTGGCGCATCCTGCGCGACGACCTGGAGACCGCCTACCGGCAGGCGCTGCACGGCGAGCCGGTCTCCCTGGGAGAACGGAGCACCAGCTTCCGCGACTGGGCGAGGCGGTTCGCCGCGCACGTCGCCGGAGGGGGTCTCGACCACGAACTGCCGTACTGGGAGGACGCGGCGCGACTCGAGCCCGGCCCGGTGGACGCGACACCCGGCCCCGAGTCCACCGGGACCAGCGTGGTGAGCGTGGAACTCGACGAGGAGGACACCACCGCTCTGCTGCGTTCCGCACCGACGGCCTACCGCACGCGGGTCAACGACGTGCTGCTCGCCGCGCTCGCCCTGGCGCTGGCCCGCTGGACCGGACAGGACCGGGTTCGCCTCGACCTGGAGGGCCACGGCCGGGAGGAGCTGCTCGACGGAGTCGACCTCTCCCGCACCGTCGGCTGGTTCACCACCGTCCATCCGGTCGCTCTGCGGGTGCCCTCGCCCACGGACCTCGGCCCGGACCGGGACTGGCGGTCCCTGGTGAAGTCGGTGCGCCGCCAGCTGCGCGCCGTACCGGGCAACGGCATCGGCTTCGGGGCGCTGCGCACCTTCGGCCCGCCCGAGGTCCGCGAGCGCCTCGGCGCCGGCGCGCACAGTCAGGTGGTGTTCAACTACCTGGGCCAGTGGGACGCCTTGCCCGGGACTCCGGACGGCGGCCTGGTGCGCGCCGAGCACGGATCCTTCGGACAGGACCACGACCCGCGGGACCCCGGCTCCCACCCGGTGGAGGTGGTGGGCGCGGTCCAGCACGGCCGCCTCGCGTTCAGCTGGCACCACCGCCCCGCCGTCCACGACACCGCGACGATACGCCGGGTGGCGCAGGAGTTCGCCGTCGCCCTGCGGCACATCGCCCGGCACTCCCGGGGAGGCAGGTGACGACGTTCCGCACCCTCGCACGCGCCACCGGGGCACGCGGCCCGGCGAGGCGGGGCCCCGAGAGGTCCGCGCCCGCCCCGCGCCCCGGCCGATCCCCACCCGCGCCCCGGCCGATCCCCACCCGCGCCCCCCGGCCCATCCCGTGACCGTGACGACGAAGGAGCAAGACATGGACGAGAACACCCGCTACCAGGTGCTGCGCAACGACGAGGAGCAGTACTCCCTGTGGCCGGCCGACATCGAGGTGCCCGCCGGCTGGCAGCCCGTCGGCAAGGAGGGCACCGAGGCCGAGTGCACCGCGTACGTGGACGAGGTCTGGACGGACATGCGCCCGCGGAGCCTGCGCGAGCGCATGGAGAACGCCGGGGCCTGACCGGCCCGGAACGGCACGTCCTGCCGGGCCGGCCACGCGGTGCCGGCCCGGCACAGGCGCCGCGCTCCCCCCCACCTCCCGTACCGCCGCATCGGCGCCCCACCGCCCTCGGCCCCACCGAAGCACGCCCTCACCGAGGAGCCCGAATGACCCCCGTACTGCGCACCGAACGCCTGGAATTCCTGCCCTACCGCCCCCAGGACGAAGACGCCTTCGTCGGCCTGCTGCGCGACGCCGACGTGTGCCGCTGGATGGGCCAGGAGCTCGTGCCCGAACCGGACCTGCGCGCCCTCTTCCACACGATCCTCACGGACGTCTACCCGCAGCGCCGCTTCGACGTGTGGGGCCTGTGGCTGGACGGCGCCTACGCCGGCCACGCCGAGGTGAAGAAGACCGGCAACGTCCCCGGCCACGAACTCGTCACCGCGCTCGCCCCCGCGTACTGGGGCCGCGGGCTGGGCGGCGAGGTGGTGCGCGGCCTGCTGCGCCACGCGGCCGACCAGCTCGGACTGCAGGAGGCGTACGGCATGGTGGGGGCCGAGAACACCGCCAGCCTGGCCATGTGCCGCCGGCTGGGCTTCCGCCACCTGAGGGACGTCGTCGCCGACGACGGGTCGGTGACCAAAATGCTCGTCGTCCCCACAACGACCGGGGGATTTGCCGGCCCGGCGCCCGCGTCCGGCCTCGCCGGGGCAGCGGACCCGGTGGCGGCTGCCGGGCCGACGCCGGACCCCGCCCCCGCCGAGGAACCGGCGTGAGCAGACCACCGATCACCGCACAGGGCGACACCGACGCGCCGGACACCGGCCCGCCGCCGAGCCTGTGGTGCAACCGCGCTTTCAACCTCCTGTGGACCGGTCAGTGCCTGTCGGACCTGGGCGGTGCCATGGCGGACCTGGCGTTGCCGCTGCTGGTCCTGCAGCAGACGGGGTCCACGGCCCGGGCAGGACTCGTCGGAACCGTCGGACTCGCCGCCACCACACTGTGCCGGCTGCCCTCCGGGGTGCTCGCCGACCGCTGCGACCGGCGCCGCCTGATGGCCGTCTGCGATGCCCTGCGGATCGCCGCCTACGCCGTCCTCGCGGCCGCGGTCGCCGCGGGTGCGGCCCCCCTGCCGGTGGTCCTCGCGGTCGTGGCCGGCAGCGCGGCCGCCACCGCCGTCTTCAGCACGACCGAGCACGCCTCGATCCGCACCCTCGTGCGCGCCGACCAGATCGCCGACGCCGTCGCCCGCAACGAGGCCCGCTCGTACGGCACTTCGCTGGCCGGCCCGCCGCTCGGCGGCCTGCTCTTCGGGGTCGGCCGGTCCCTGCCGTTCCTCGGCAACGCACTGAGTTTCCTGCTGTCCTTGGTCGCGGTCCTGTGCATCCGCCGGCCGCTGCAGGGGCCCCGGCCGGGCACGGAGCGCCGGCCGGGCACCGCCAGGAGTGCCGCTCCGGCCGGCGCGTCCCTCGCCGAGGGCGTGCGGTTCGTGCTGCGGCACCCCTTCCTGCGGGGGCTGCTCCTGATCGCGGCACCGCTCAACATGGCCTTCACCGGCATGATCTTCGCGATGACCCTCGCCCTCAGACGGGCCGGACTCTCCCCGTTCCTGATCGGTCTCGCCGGAACGATTTTCGCGCTGGGCGGCTTCCTCGGCGCACTCGCGGCCCCCGCCCTGCAGCGGCGGCTGCGCCTGCCCACCTTGATCACCGTACTCTGCTGGGTCACCGCCGTGCTGATGGTGGTCGCGACGCTCCTGTCCACCGGCGTCCTGGCCGCCGTGCCCCTGGCGGCCGCGGTGTTCCTCGGCCCCACGGCCAATGCGGCCCTCTTCGGGCATCAGGCCGCCGTCACTCCCGATCACCTGCAAGGCCGCGTGGTCAGCGTGCTCCTGCTGGCGGCGGGCTCGGCGGCCGCCCTGGCCCCCGCCCTGGCCGGGGCGCTGCTGGCCCGTCTGAGCCCCGGCACGGCGATGCTGGTCTTTCCCCTGCTGGTCACCGTGGCCGCGGCGACGGCCACCCTCGGCCGGGTTTTCCGCACCATGTCGCCATGAGCAGCGTCCACAGGGGCTGCGCCGGAGCCCCGTACGCGCTGTAATGGCGAACGTGGTGAGGAGTGAGGGCACTGCGGTCAGCAGTACGAGGACGGAGCGTGCCGAAGCCGCTCTGGACGCGCTCACCGCGTCGCCCGTCACACCCGACCGGCCGCGCCGGATCCTCGAACAGGCGCTGGTGTTCGCCGGGGCGGCCTTCGCCGGTGTCTACACGCCCGGTGACGACCCCTCCCAGCTGTCCCTGGCCGAGTCGGCGGGCCTGCCGCGCACCCTGTACGGGCTGCGCGACGGGTATCCGACCGCCGGCGGCTCACCGGTCGCCGAGGCCCACCGCACCGGACACCCGCTCTGGCTCGGCCCCGAGCAGCTGGCCGACTGCCCCGAGGCCCGGCGCACCCCGTCCGCGGACTTCTCCGTGGCCGTGCTGCCGCTCGCCCCCCGGGGCGGCGGCTGTCTGCTGGCCGTCACCGAGCACCTCGGCGGTTTCGGCGCCGACGACCGCGCCTGCCTGGCGCTCATCGCCCGCGCCATCGCCGTACCCGCGGCCGCGCCCGAGGGCGACACCGGGGAACTGTCGCCGGACGCCTTCAGCCTGGCCATGGAGAGCGGCCGGGTCGAGGTCGGGGACGACCTCCTGCGCCTGTTCGGGCTCACCCGGGACGACTTCGACGGCCGGGTCGAGACCCTGCTGGCGCTCACGGTGCCCGAGGACCTGCCCGCGCTGATGTCCGTGGTCGAGGCCGACCACATGTCCATCGGCGAACGCGAGCTGGAGTTCCGCGTCCTGCAGGCCTCCGGACCGCCCAAGTGGCTGCGGCTGCGTGGCCGGCTGCTGCCCACCGGTGAGGGCCGCTCCGCCCGGCTCGTCGGCACCGTCGCCGACGCCTCCACCCTGCGTTCCGACGTCACCGACGTCGCCCGGGTGCAGCGTCTGGCCGCCGCCCTCGCCACCGCCACCACCGTCAAGGACGTCGGCGAGGCCGTCGTCGCCGCACTGCGCGGGCCGCTGAAGGCCGACCGGCTGGCGCTCGCCGAGCTGGAGAACGACCGGCTCGTCGTCACCGTCCTCGACCCGCCGGACCCCGAGGCCTGGCCCGAGGTGTGGCGCACCGAGTGGCGCACCGAGTGGCCCGACGCGCCGGTACGCGCCATGCCGACCCTGGCCGCCGCGCTGCGCGAGGGCCGTTCCCGGATCTGGCCGGCCGGCACCAGCCTGGAACCCGCCCTCGCCGACGTCGGACCCGGCGGACTCGCCGTGCTGCCGCTGCCCGCCGGCGGCCGCATGGCCGGCGCCTGCCTGATCGGCTGGGACCGCCCGCACGACTTCAGCCCCGACGAACGCGCCCTGCTCACCGCCTGCGCCGGCCTCGCCGGGCAGGCCCTGCTGCGCGCCCACGCCTTCGACGCCGAGCACGAACTCGTCGGCATGCTGCAGCGGACCCTGCTGCCACGCCGCCTGCCCCGGCTGCCCGGCGCGGTCGCCGTCGCCCGGTACCTGCCGACCACCGCCGGACTGGAGGTCGGCGGCGACTGGTACGACGTGATTCCGCTCGCCGACCACCACGTCGCCCTCGTCATCGGTGACGTGCAGGGCCACAACGCGGGCGCCGCCACCCTGATGGGCCAGATGCGCACCGCGCTGCGGGCCTACGCCGCCGAGGGGCACAGCCCGGACGTGGTCGTCGCGCACGCCAACCGGCTGCTGCTGGACATGGAGACCGACCTGTTCGCGACCTGCGCCTACGTCGACGTCGACATGGAGGAGGGCACCGCCTGGTGCGTGCGGGCGGGCCACCTCCAGCCGGTGCTGCGCCACCCGGACGGCACGACCGAGATCGTGCGGGCCGAGGGCGGGCCCCCGCTCGGCGTGCTCGCCCAGGCCGAGTTCCCGATGACCCCGCTGCGGCTGCTGCCGGGCACGGTGATCGCGCTCACCACCGACGGCCTGGTGGAGTCGCCGGACGAGGACATCGACGTCGGCATGGACCGGCTCGCCACGGAACTGGCGGGCGCCGATCCCGCGCACCTCGGTCTGGTCGCCGATGCGCTGCTCACCGGCGCCCACCGTGACGACGACGTCGCCCTGCTGCTGATGCGCTACGACGGCATGGCCGTGCGCCCGCTGCGCGAGAGCTGGACGGTGTGGCGGGTACCGGAGGCGGTCCGGCACGCCCGCCGCTTCACCCGGCGCACGCTGCGCACCTGGGGCGTTTCGCCCGACACCCTGGAGACGGCTCTGCTGGTGGTCTCCGAACTCGTCACCAACGCCCTCGTCCACACCGGCGGCCAGGTCCGCCTCGACCTCAGCCTGGTCAACCACCGGCTGCGGCTCGCCGTCGCCGACGCCTCCCCGCGCAGCCCCGTCAAGCCCACCAGCATCGGCTGGGAGGCCACCGGCGGCCGGGGCATCCTCCTGGTGGAAGCGGTGTCGGCGGCCTGGGGAACGCTCCCGGTCAGCGGCGGCAAACAGGTGTGGGCGGACCTGGTACCCGGCGACTGACCCCACGACCGGCCTCGGGACCGCCCTGCCGCCGCGGCCTGACCGCCACATGGGTGCGTTTCGGCTGGTTGGAGAGGCTTGGGGAGGCGCATCGCGGAACCGGTGCCTAGGGTCGATTGGTGTGGCACACACCTTCGACGAACTCGTGCAGAAGCAGCGCGCGGCCGAAGCGGCCCACGCTACGGTCGAGGAGCTGCGGGACGCGTACGGCCCGCCGGCCGAGCGGCGGATGACCGGCGCCCAGTCGGGTACGTACGAGACGGCGCTGCGCGCCTGGCGGGATCTGGCCCGGGACGTGCAGACCGCGGTGAGCGAGTACGCGAAGGAGACGGGCCGGCCGCGCCCCGAGGTCGAGGCCGAGGTGGCGCACGCGGCGGCCGCCCCGGACGAGCGGTGAGACGGGCGGGCGAGCGCGCCGAACGTCTCGCCACCGCGCTCGACGCCCGGCTGCCGCTGAGCCAGGGCGGCTCGCTGCTGCGCAAGGCGTTCCCCGAGCACTGGTCCTTCCTGCTCGGTGAGATCGCGCTGTACAGCTTCATGGTGCTGCTCGTGACCGGGGTGTGGCTGACGCTGTTCTTCGAGCCGGGCATGCGCGAGGTCGTCTACTCGGGCCCCTACGCGCCGTTGCGCGGGGTGCTCGTGTCGCAGGCCTTCGACTCCACCCTGCACATCAGCTTCGACGTGCGCGGCGGGCTGCTGATGCGGCAGACCCATCACTGGGCGGCTCTGGTCTTCGTCGCCGCGATCGGGCTGCACATGCTGCGGATCTTCTTCACCGGAGCCTTCCGCCGGCCGCGCGAGGCGAACTGGGCGATCGGGGTGACCCTGTTCGCCGTGTCGCTCGCCGAGGGTTTCGCCGGCTACTCGCTCCCCGACGATCTGCTCTCGGGCACCGGGCTGCGCATCGCGCAGACCATCATGCTGTCGATCCCGGTCGTGGGCACGTACCTGGCCTTCTTCGCCTTCGGCGGCCAGTGGCCCGGCATGGAGATCATCGGCCGCCTGTACGCCCTGCACATCCTGCTGCTGCCCGGCCTCCTCATCGCCCTGGTCACCGTCCACCTGATCCTGGTGTTCCAGCTCAAGCACACGCAGTGGCGCGGTCCCGGCCACACCCACCGCAACGCCGTCGGCAAGCCCCTGTTCCCGCAGTTCGCGGGCTCCTCCATCGGCCTGTCCCTCACCGTCGGCGGCGTCCTGGTGCTCCTCGCGGGCATCGCGCAGATCAACCCGGTCTGGAACTACGGCCCCTACCGCGCCGACCAGGATTCCACCGCCTCCCAGCCCGACTGGTACGTCGGCTTCCTGGAGGGCTCGCTGCGGCTCGTGCCGCCCTGGGAGACGAACTTCGCCGGGCACACGCTGATGTGGAACGTGCTGCTCCCGGCCGTGGTCCTGCCCTTCCTGCTGTTCGCCGTGCTCTACGCGTACCCGTTCGTCGAGCAGC
Source organism: Streptomyces sp. NPDC046759 (assembly GCF_040645475.1). NCBI lineage: Bacteria > Bacillati > Actinomycetota > Actinomycetes > Kitasatosporales > Streptomycetaceae > Streptomyces > Streptomyces sp. NPDC046759. The sequence continues at coordinate 104,249 of NZ_JBEYYJ010000032.1, forward strand.
GCCTGACCGGGGAGTGGCACCGCGAGCAGTACCTGTGCGACCGGCCCCGCGAGCGCCCCGTCCGCACCGGCCTCGGCGTGGCGGGCGCGGTGTTCTACGGCGTGCTGCTGCTGGCCGGCGGCAACGACGTCATCGCCCAGACCTTCCGGGTCTCCGTCAACGCCATCACCTGGCTGCTGCGCATTGCCCTCGTGGTGGGACCGGTGCTCGCCTTCCTGGTCACCCGGTGGCTGTGCCGGGCCCTGACGGCGGCGGAGAACGAGCGGCTGGCCGAGGGCGTGCCCACGGGCGAGATCCGGCAGAGCGTCACCGGCGCCTACGAGACCGATCACGAGCCCGTCGAGACGTTCCGGCCCGGCGCCCCGCGCAGGACACTCACCGGTGCGCGTACTGGAAGACCATCCCGAACACCCCACGCGCCAGAACGCCCAGGCCGATGAGGAACAGCCACAGCCCGTAGACCACGCCGGTCGCCGTCAGAGCGAAACCCAGCGCGGTGACGATCGGCCACACGCTCTCGTCGGGGAAGAACGCCACGGGCCCCGCCGCGTCCGCCACTTCCGCCTCGGTGCGGTCCTGCGCCCGCGGTCCCCGGCGCCGGTACTGGATCAGGCAGAAGAACGCGATCAGTCCGGACATCCCGCACGCGACGACCAGCGCGACCGTGCCCGCCTCCTCTCCCGACCACAGCCCGTACAGCGCGGCGGACCCGCCGAAGAACAGCGCGACCCCGCCGAACAGCACCGCCTCCGCCTTCATCGCGCCAGCTCCTCTCCGGCCGGGGCCTCGACCTCCGGATGGTGCAGGTCGAAGGCGGGCGACTCCGAGCGCACCCGGGGCAGGGCCAGGAAGTTGTGCCGCGGCGGCGGGCAGGACGTCGCCCACTCCAGGCCGCGGCCCCACCCCCACGGGTCGTCCACGGTGACTCGCTCGCCCTTGGCGGCGGTGCGCCACACGTTGTAGAGGAACGGCAGGGTGGAGATGCCCAGCAGGAACGCGCCCGACGAGGACAGGGTGTTGAGCAGGGTGAAGCCGTCCGCGGGCAGGTAGTCGGCGTACCGGCGGGGCATCCCCGCCTCGCCGAGCCAGTGCTGCACCAGGAAGGTCAGCTGGAAAGCGGGGAACAGCAGCCAGAAGTGCAGCTTGCCGAGCCGCTCGTCCAGCATCTTGCCGGTGAACTTCGGCCACCAGAAGTAGAACCCGGCGAACATCGCGAACACCACCGTGCCGAACAGCACATAGTGCAGATGCGCCACGATGAAGTAGGTGTCGGTCAGATGGAAGTCCAGCGGCGGCGAGGCGATCAGCACCCCGCTCAGCCCGCCCAGCAGGAAGGACACCAAAAAGCCCATCGCCCACAGCATGGGCGTCTCGAACGACACCGAGCCGTGCCACATCGTGCCGATCCACGCGAAGAACTTGATCCCCGTGGGCACCGCGATCAGGAACGACATGATGGAGAAGAACGGCAGCAGCACCGCCCCGGTGGCGAACATGTGATGCGCCCACACCACCGCCGACAGCATGGTGATCGCGATCGTGGCCCCGATCATCGGCAGATAGCCGAACAGCGGCTTGCGGGAGAACACCGGAACGATCTCCGAGATGATGCCGAAGAACGGCAGCGCCACGATGTAGACCTCAGGATGCCCGAAGAACCAGAACAGGTGCTGCCACAGCAACGCGCCCCCGTCCGCCGCGTCGAAGACGTGCGCCTGGAACTTCCGGTCCGCCTCCAGCGCCAGCAGCGCCGCCGTGAGCACCGGGAACGCCGGCAGGATCAGGATCGAGGTGAACAGCACGTTCCAGGTGAAGATCGGCATCCGGAACATCGTCAGGCCCGGCGCGCGCAGCGAGAGGATCGTGGCGACGAAGTTCACCGCGGTCAGCGTCGTCGACACGCCCGAGACCACCAGCCCCATCGCCCACAGGTCGCCTCCGGCGCCGGGGGAGAAGTAGGAGCTGTTCAGCGGCGCGTAGGCGAACCAGCCGAACGCGGCCGGCCCGCCGGGCACCACGAAGCCGGAGACCACCATCAGGCCGCCGAACAGGTACATCCAGTACGACAGCGCGTTCAGCCGGGGGAAGGCGAGGTCGGGAGCGCCGATCTGCAACGGCATCACGGCGTTGGCGAACCCGGCGAACATCGGGGTCGCGAACAGCAGCATCATGATCGTGCCGTGGATCGTGAAGAACTGGTTGTAGCCGTGCTCGCTCAGGAACTGCAGACCCGGCCGGGCGAGTTCCGCCCGCATCCCGAGCGCGAGCAGCCCCGCCAGCAGGAAGAAGCAGAACGCCGTGACCATGTAGAGCCGGCCGATCACCTTGTGGTCGGCGGTGGAGATCCAGCGCAGCAGGCCCCGGCCGGGACGCGGGGCGGGCGCCGTGTAGCGCGCGACGACCTCGCTGATGTCCGACATTTCCGGTAGTTCCGTCATCGTGGGCGACGCTACCCTCGTGCGCTGCGGCCCCCGGCGCGCCACGCCTCGCACCCGGAGTCGTATCCGCCGCTCGGCCGGGTACCCGGCGGACATGAACTTCGCGATGTACGCAGCAGCCTCGGGTGCCCAGGCGTTCGGATACGTCCTCATCCTGCTCGCGGGGGTCGCCTGTGTCGCCGGACTGATCTGGGCGTTCCGCTTCGGTTTCAAGGTGCGCCAGAACGAATCCGCGCCGCCGCGACCCGACGAGCAGCCCACGGTGCCGCCGTCCGGCCCGGTCCGCGAGACCCTCGAGATGCGCGAACCGGACGAGGTGCCCCGGGCCGCGGACGGCGGCGAGCGGCTCACCCCCCACCAGGTCGGCAACGCCCGTAGCCGGCGCGCCGACGACCAGCGCCGTCCGCGCTGGTCGCCCGGTTCCAGCGGGTCCTTCGGGGGCGGAGGCGGCGGCCGCACCTGAGCGGGGGCGGCGTTTGCCGCCGCGTCCCGCGGGGACCCGCTGAGGCACAGTCCCCAGCCGGCGCGCGGGGCCGGCGGACCGGCCCGCCGACGCCCGGCACAGCAAGCACGACCCAGAAGGAAGATGGACGACGTGACCGCGCAGCCCACTGACAAACCCGCCCTGCGCTACGCCGAGACCGGGTGGGCGAAGGCTCGCCGGCGGCGGAACCGGGGCGTGCGGACCTGCCTCCCTGCCGTGGCGCAGCGCACGTCGGCGCAGCGGCAGAGCACCGGGTCCGAGGACAACATAGTGCGCGGAGTGGACTGAACCGGCGGGACGGGAAGCGGTCCTCGTGCCGAGACGCCGGGGGCCCATGCCGGCCAGGCGGCGCACTTCGCCGCCGAGTCGCAGGCCTCCAAGGCCTCCTTCCGGCCCGCCGGCCTGGCCCGCGACCGCACCCACGACCTGGATGTCCAGGTCATCCGTGCTCCGTCTGCTGGGCGCACCAGGCCGTCGAGCCGCAGGAGTTCCCTGCAGCCGGCTTCCGGCAGCCGCCGGCGGTGACACGCGACCGGGGCACGACACGCTTTCGTGGCCGCGAGCCGCCGCGCCTACAGGCCGGCTCCTCTACGTCGTCAACCGCTGAACTCCCCCGAGCGCAGCCGCCGGTAGTGGGCCGAGCAGTCCGCGTACGAGGGCAGCAGCCCGGACCGCTCCGCCTCGGACAGCGACGGCGCCTCGGCGTCCTTGTCCGACAGCACCGGCTCGACGCCCTCCGGCCAGGCGATGCCCAGCGCCGGGTCGAGCGGGTGGAGCCCGTGCTCGCGCTGCGGGGCGTACCCGGCCGAGCACAGGTACACCACCGTGGCATCGTCGGTGAGCGCCATGAAGGCGTGCCCGAGGCCCTCGGCGAGGAACATCGCGCGCCGGGTGTCGTCGCCCAGCCGTACGGCCTCCCACTGCGCGTAGGTGGGGGAGCCGACGCGGATGTCCACCACCACGTCGAGGACGGCACCGCGCACACACGTCACGTACTTGGCCTGCCCGGGTGGCACGTCGGCGAAGTGGATGCCGCGCAGCGCACCCCGCCGGGACACCGAGCAGTTGGCCTGGGCGAGCGTGAAGTCGTACCCGGTGGCCTCGCGGAACTCCGCGGCCCGGTACCACTCGTGGAAGCTGCCCCGGTCGTCCGGGAACGCCTGGGACTCCAGCACCCAGGCGTCGCCTATCCCCAGTTGCCGCACGCCGTCACGCCTTCCCTGTCGTGGTGGTCGTTGGATCTCTCCGTACCCGGCCGAGCGGCCGCCGAGCCGGGCGTCCAGCCGGCGCAAGCGGCCGGGCGCCGACGGGCGGAGCACCTCGGCGGCACCGCGCGTGCGGTCCACCCGCAGCGGCAGCTTCCAGATCCGTCCCCCGGCCGGGTACGGCTCGCTGCGTCCCAGGGCGTTGCGCGGCTCCTGCGCGGGCAGGCCGGGCCTGCGGCAGCGCATGGGTGCCGCCGGCGGGCGTGAGCGCCCGCCCGGTCGGTCGTCCGGTCCGGGGCACCGATCGGGCGGACGGGGGCGGTGACGCTGACCTTGACCGGCATCCGGCTCCAACCCCCCTCGGTTCGCCTGCCGTTGTGGTGCGGTGGCGTGGCCGAATGCTAACCGGCCCCTTGCACGGATGTGCGGATATCGCCGCTCAGCCGCAAGGGACCGGACGGACGGTCAGGAGCGGGTCTTGGCGAGCAGCTCCAGCACCTCGGCGGTGGTGCCGCTCTCGCCGAGCCGCGGGAAGATCCGCTCGACGCTGTTGGCGTGCGCCGCGGCTTCGGCGTCGGCCATCGCGTCGGTGGCGAGGGTGACGTGGTAGCCGTGGGCGTAGGCGTCGCGGGCGGTGGACTCCACGCCGATGCTGGTGGCGATGCCGGTCAGCACGATCTGGGTGATGCCGCGGCGGCGCAGCTGGACGTCGAGGTCGGTGCCGTGGAAGGCGCTCCAGTTGTGCTTGGTGACGTGGATGTCACCGGGGTGGCCGGACAGCTCGTCGACGATGACGTCCCAGCCCTCGGGGAAGGCGAGGCCGCGTGGCTGGCGCTCGGTGCGGCCGGGGACGGCGTCGGCGCCGTCGGCGGCGAAGGACACCCGGACCAGGACCACGGGCAGTCCCTGCGCGCGGAAGGCGTCGGCGAGTCCAGCGGTGCGGGAGATGACGTCCGAGGCCGCGTGCGGCTGCACGGGCATGGCCGCGATGCCGTTCTGCAGGTCGATCGCGACGAGGGCGGTACGGGGGTCGAGCGTGGTGAGCGACATGAGTCGGTCAGGCCTTTCCGGTGGTTCGGCGGGTGGTGGGGGTGAGCCGGCCCAGGGAGCGGTCCGGCAGGGTCGTCGCCAGCAGCAGGGCGGAGCCGGCGAGCATGAACAGGGCCAGGCCGTGCAGCCCGGCCGTGTCGGCGCGGTGCGGGTAGAACGCCGCGGTGGCGGCGGACGCGCCCAGCGCGCCGAGGTACATGAAGGTCCGCAGCAGCCCGGCCGCGGAGGCGATCCGCTCCGGATCGGCCTGCCGGTACAGGGCGTTCTGCGTGGCCAGGCCGATGAGGCCCTGCGGGACGCCGAGCAGTGCGCCGACCGCGAGGAGCAGCCACAGCCCGCTGCCGGCCCGCACGAGAAGGAGCAGGGCGCAGCCCGCGACCTGCAGCGCGGAGCCGGCGAGCAGCTTGGTGCGCACCGCCTCCCGGCGCCCGGTGAGCGTGGACACGATCAGCGCGGACACCGACAGCGGCAGCAGCATCAGACCGGCGGTGGAGGCGCCGAGCCCGCGCCCCTGCTCCAGCCACTGCGTGTAGCCGTACATGAAGGCGTAGGAGGTGGTGTAGGCGAGCAGTTGCCTCAGGTAGGTGGCGAGCAGCGGGCCGTTGCCGCCGAGGACGCGCAGGTCGACGAACGGGTCCGGCACCCGCAGCTCGCGCACCGCGAAGCACGTGCCTGCGGCGGCCGACAGCACGAGTAGGTACCAGCGGTCCGCGCGCGGGTCCATCAAGAACAGCATCAGCGCGGCCAGCAGGAGCGCGAACAGCGCCATGCCGGGCAGGTCGACGCGGCGCGGACGGGTCGTGGACCGGGGCAGCCGCAGGGTGCCGAGCACCAGGCAGGCCGCCGAGAGCGGCACGTTGACGGTGAACACGGCACGCCAGCCGCCCAGTCCGATCAGCAGGCCGCCGAGCGCGGGCCCGACGACGGCCACCGTCTGGTTGGCGACGGCCAGTGCCGCCAGCACCCCGGCAGGGCTGTCCTGCCCGGTGCGTTCCGCCTCGCTGCGGGTCAGGCGCATGGCCGCCGGGTACGCCGCCGACGTCCCGAGACCCAGCAGCACCCGCGCCGCGATCAGGGCGCCCAGCGAGGGCGCGAGCGCGCCGAGCAGACCGGCGACGCCCACCAGGGCCGTACCGGCGAGATAGAGCCGGCGCGGGCCGTACATGTCCACCAGACGGCCGATGACGGGCTGCCCGACGGCCGTGGCCAGGTAGAGCGCCGACACCAGCCAGGCGGTCTCGGCGGGCGGGGCCCCGAAGGCGACGCCGATCGGCACCAGGGCCACGGCGATCATCGAGGAGTTGACCGGGTTGAGGACCGATCCGACCAGCATCGGCGGGATCAGCCGGCGGTCGAAACCGGCGGGGGAGGGGCGGGCCGCCGTGCCGGTGCGTCCGCTGAGCCTCGGTATCACGGCTGCGACAGCCGTTCCATCAGCTCCAGTGCCGCAAGAACGGTCTGCCGCTCCTGCTCGGTGTAGCGGTCCTGGAAGGCGCGGGCCAGCCACTCCTCGCGCACCTGCCGGTTGCCCTCGACGCGGGCCCGGCCCGCGTCGGTCAGGGTGACCAGCTGCCGGCGGCCGTCCTGCGGGTCGGGAGCGCGCCTAATCAGCCCGTGGTGGTCGAGGGCGGCCAGCGTGGTCGCCATCGACTGCGGGCGCACGCCCTCCGCGGCGGCGAGCGCGCTGGCCGTGGCGGCTCCGTGTTTGCCGACCAGCGTGAGCGCCGACTCCTGGGAGGGGCTGAGGTCGGTGTCCTGTGCGACCTCGCGGATGCGGCGCCGCAGCCGGCTGAACACCACGCGCAGATCGCGCGCGGCGCGGGCGGCGGAGTCGGAGATGTCAGCCATGCCCGTCACCCTAGGACCCGCAGCCCAAACTGTCCAGCCCAGGCTGCTCAGTTTTACTGTTCAGCCTTCCTGCTCAGACTTCCTGTTCAGTTTTGCCTGTCGGATTGCCGGGTACTCGCCCGGCCTCGGACAGGGCAGCACGTCGGTGAACAAAAGGAGGGCAGATGACCCCTGCGGACATGTCCGGCCTGGAGGCGGCCCTCGGCGCCGAGGTGGACGGCGAGGTCCGCTTCGACGCCGGCAGCCGCGGCGCCTACGCCACGGACGGTTCCAACTACCGGCAGGTCCCCCTGGGCGTGGTCGTCCCCCGCACGGTCGAGGCGGGGGCCCGGGCACTGGCGGTGTGCGCACGCTTCGACGCCCCCGTCCTCTCCCGGGGCGGTGGCACCAGCCTGGCCGGACAGTCGACCAACACCGCCGTGGTGATCGACTGGAGCAAGTACTGCAACCGGCTGATCTCCGTAGACCCCGAGCGGCGCACCTGTGTGGTGGAACCCGGGATCGTGCTCGACGAGCTCAACCACCGACTCGCCCCGCACAGGCTCCAGTTCGGGCCGAAACCCTCCACCCACACCCACTGCGCGCTCGGCGGCATGATCGGCAACAACTCCTGCGGCGCGTCCGCCCAGGCCTACGGCAAGACCGTCGACAACGTCCGCCGCCTGGAGATCCTCACCTATGACGGACTGCGTGCCTGGGTCGGTCCCACGCCTCCCGACGAGCGCGACCGGATCGTCGCCGCCGGCGGCCGGCTCGCCGAGATCTACTCCGGCCTCGATCGCATCGCCACCGAGTACCTCGCCGACATCCGCCGCGGCTACCCAAGGATCCCGCGCCGCGTCTCCGGCTACAACCTCGACTCGCTGCTGCCCGAGAACGGCTTCGACGTGGCCAAGGCACTCGTCGGCAGCGAGGGCACCCTGGTCACCGTCCTGCGCGCCGAACTCGACCTCGTTCCCGTGCCGCCGTACCAGTCGCTGCTGGTCCTCGGCTACGAGGACATCTGTGCCGCCGCCGACGACGTGTCGCTCCTGCTGGAGCACTGCTCGCCCACCCAACTGGAGGCGCTGGACGGCCGCATGGCGCAGCTGATGCGGGAGGAGGGCGCCTACCTCGACTCGCTCGCCGTGCTGCCCGAGGGCGACAGCTGGCTGATGGTGCAGTACAGCGGCGACAGCCAGGAGGACGTCGACGCGCAGGCCCACTCCCTGCTGCGGGCCATCGGCCGCGACGAGAAGGACACGCGCGTGGCCTTCTCCGACGACCCCGAGCGCGAGCAGAAGATGCTCAGGGCCCGCGAGGCCGGACTCGGCGTCACCGCCCGCCCGCCGGACGACCGGGAGACCTGGGAGGGCTGGGAGGACTCCGCCGTACCTCCCGAACGGCTCGGCGACTACCTGCGCGACCTGAAGGAGCTGTTCGAGGAATTCGACTACGACCACCCTTCCCTGTACGGCCACTTCGGGCAGGGGTGCGTCCACACCCGCATCCCCTTCGGTCTGCGCACGGCCGACGGCGTGGCGCACTTCCGCCGCTTCGTGGAGCGCGCCGCCGACCTCGTCGCCTCCTACGGCGGCTCGCTGTCCGGCGAGCACGGCGACGGCCAGTCCCGCGGTGAACTGCTCACCCGCATGTTCGGCGAACGGCTCGTGACCGCCTTCGGCGAGCTCAAGGCCCTCTTCGACCCCCGCGACCGGATGAACCCGGGCAAGGTCGTCCGCCCCAACCCCGTCGACGGGCAGCTGCGGCTCGGCCCCGGCTGGCGGCCGGCGACCCCCGCCACCCACTTCGACTTCCCCGAGGACGAGCACTCCTTCAACCGGGCGGTGATGCGCTGCGTCGGGATCGGCAACTGCCGCAGCCACTCCGGCGGGGTGATGTGCCCGTCCTACCGGGCCACGAGGGAGGAGGAGCACTCCACCCGCGGGCGGGCCCGGCTGCTGTTCGAGATGCTCGACGGGCACGCCGACTCCGCGATCAAGGACGGCTGGCGGTCCACCGCCGTGCGCGATGCCCTCGATCTCTGCCTGGCCTGCAAGGGCTGCAAGTCCGACTGCCCGACCGGCGTGGACATGGCCACTCTCAAGGCCGAGTTCATGTCCCACCACTACGAGGGACGGATGCGACCTGTCGCGCACTACTCCCTGGGCTGGCTGCCCGTGTGGGCGAAGCTGTCCCGGATCTCCCCGGGCCTGGTCAACTCCGCGCTGCACGCGCCCGGTCTGGCCCGTGCGGGCAAGCGGCTGGCCGGCGTGGACGGGGCCCGCTCGGCGCCGCTGTTCGCCGAGGAGTCCTTCCAGCAGTGGTGGCGGGCCCGGGGCCGGGAGGAGCCGGACCCGGCCGACCCGCGCACCGTCCTGCTCTGGCCCGACACCTTCAGCAACTACTTCCACCCCGCGATCGCCGAGTCGGCCGTACGGGTGCTGGAGGACGCCGGATTCCGCGTCACCGTCCCCACCGAACCGGTGTGCTGCGGCCTGACCTGGATCTCCACCGGTCAACTCGCCCTCGCCAAGAGGGTGCTGACCCGCACCCTCGGCGTGCTGCGCCCCTACCTGGAGGCGGGCACGCCCGTCATCGGCCTCGAACCCTCCTGCACGGCCGTCTTCCGGGCCGACGCCCCCGAGCTGATGCCCGCCGACCAGGACGTGCAGCGGCTGGCCGGACAGGTCCGCACCTTCGCCGAACAGCTGGTCCACCACGCCCCCGACGGGTGGCGGCCACCGCAGCTCGCCCGGCAGGCGACCGTGCAGACCCACTGCCACCAGCACGCCATCATGAAGTTCGACGCCGACCGGGAACTCATGCGCCGCGCCCACCTCGACGCCGAGGTCCTCGACGAGGGCTGCTGCGGACTCGCCGGCAACTTCGGCTTCGAACGCGGCCACCACGAGGTCTCCATGGCCGTCGCCGAGCAGGGCGTACTGCCCGCCGTACGGGCAGCGGCGCCCGGCAGTCTGGTCCTCGCCGACGGTTTCAGCTGCCGCACCCAGATCGAGGAGGGCGGCACCGGCCGCGGCGCCCTGCACCTCGCCGAGGCCCTGGCGCTCGCCCTCGACGGCAACCTGCCCAGCGACCAGCCGGAACGCCTCGCCGACCGCCCCCGACCCCCGTCCCGGACCGCCCGCTGGGCGACGAGCGCCGCCACGGCCGCCCTTCCCGCGGGCGCCGTGCTCGGGCTGCGGCTGCTGCGGCGCCGGAGTTGAGGAACCCGGGCACACCGTCGGCGAAGTCGCAACGGACGAGCATGCGGAGGAAGAGAGGATCATGTCCCCCACCGTCGTCATCACCGGTGCCAGCGCCGGGATCGGCCGCGCCACCGCCCGCCTGTACGGCCGGCGCGGCGCCAACGTCGTCCTGGTCGCACGCGGAGAGGGCGGCCTCGCGGCCGCGGCCGACGAGGTCGCCGTCCTCGGCGGACGCCCCCTCGTGCAGGTGGCCGACGTGGCCGACCCGGCACAGACGGAGGCCGTCGCCCAGGCCGCGGAGAAGGAGTTCGGACCCGTCGACATCTGGATCAACTGCGCGTTCTCGTCCGTGTTCGCGCCGTTCGACGAGATCACCCCCGAGGAGTACCAGCGGATCACGGAGGTCACCTACCTCGGGTTCGTCAACGGCACCCGCTCGGCCCTGAAGCGCATGCTGCCCCGCGACCGGGGCACCATCGTGCAGGTCGGCTCGGCGCTCGGCGAGCGGTCGATCCCGCTGCAGTCGGCGTACTGCGGCGCCAAGCACGCCATCAACGGCTTCACCTCCTCGCTGCGCACGGAACTGCTGCACCGCGGCAGCAACGTGCACGTCACCGTCGCCCAGATGCCCGCCGTCAACACGCCCCAGTTCGAATGGGTGCGCTCCCGGCTGTCCAAGCACCCCATGCCGGTGCCGCCGATCTACCAGCCCGAGGTGGCCGCGCGCGGCGTGGTGTACGCGGCCGACCACCCGCGCCGCAAGCAGTACTACGTCGGCGCCACGACCGTCGCCACCGTCTGGGCCAACCGGCTCGTCCCGGCCCTGCTCGACCGCTACCTGGCCCGCACCGGTTTCGACTCCCAGCAGACCGACCGCATGCCGCCGGCCGGACTGGACAACCTCTTCGAACCCGTCGACCGGGCGCCCGGCCAGGACCAGGGCGCGCACGGCTCCTTCGACGACAGCGCGCACGCCCGCTCCTGGCAGGAGACCCTGGCCCGGCACCCCGCCGCCACCGCCCTGGGCGCGGGAGTGGCTGTGCTGGGCGCCGTACGCGCAGCCCGCCGGCTGACCGCCTGACCTGCCCGGGCGAGGGGAGGTCACAGACGGCGCAGAATCTCCAGCAGCGCGTCCGTGACGATTCCGGGCCGCTCCTGTCGGGTGCGGTGGCGGCACTCCGGCACGTCGACGACCCCCCTGGCAGGTGCGGCACGAGCGCCCGGGCGGCGTCGGCCGGCTCCGCACGGGGGGTCTGGCTACGCTGATCCCGTGCGCCTGCTCCTCATGTCCGACACCCACCTGCCGAAGCGGGCCAAGCGGCTCCCGGACGCGCTGCTGGCCGAACTCCCGCGGGCGGACGTCGTGTTCCACGCCGGTGACTGGGTCGACACCGCCACCCTGGACCTGCTGGAGAGCCGCAGCCGCCGGCTCATCGGGGTGTACGGCAACAACGACGGCCCCGAGCTGCGGGCCCGGCTCCCCGAGGTGGCGTACGCCGAGCTGGACGGCCTGCGCTTCGGCGTCGTGCACGAGACCGGCCCCGCCCAGGGCCGCGAGGCCCGCTGCGCCGCCCGTTTCCCCGACCTCGACGTCCTGGTCTTCGGACACAGCCACATCCCGTGGGACACCGCCGCCGCGACGGGCCTGCGCCTGCTCAACCCCGGCTCGCCGACCGACCGGCGCCGCCAGCCCCACTGCACCTACCTCCCCGCGACCCTCACCGACGGCGCGCGCACCGGCGTGACCCTGCACCGCCTGCCGCGGCGGTAACGGCCCCGCGGCACCAGCCCGGGTGATCGACTGCTCAAGCCGGCGTCCGAGCCGCGCGACGCGTGGTACCCGGCCCGCATGCCCGAGGCAACCGTCACCCGGCTCAGGCGCGTGAGCAGCACCGGGTCCTCGAGGTTCCACGGCGTGGCTCTGGTGTCGGCCCGCTTGTACGCGGCCGCCGCGTTGCTCGCCCTCGCGCTGTTGCCCGGGACCCTGTCGGCGGGGCGGCGATGACCTCGCGCCGGCCCCTCCGCCGAGCCCGTTCAGGAGGCCGCCGGGTGGATGGCTCCGGCGGTGGTGGTCAGGGGTGAGCCGCTGCCGCCCCAGCGCAGGGCGACGATCTCGGCGGCGACCGAGACGGCGACCTCCTCCGGCGTACGGGCCCCGAGGTCGAGCCCGAGCGGCGAGCGCAGGCGGGACAGTTCGGCCCCGGTGAGGCCGGCCTCGGCGAGCCGTTCGTGCCGTTCCTCGTGGGTGCGGCGGCTGCCCATCGCACCGATGTAGGCGGCCGGGCGGCGCAAGGCCTCCCGCAGCAGCGGCACGTCGAACTTGGGGTCGTGGGTGAGGACGCAGATCACCGTGCGGTCGTCGGTCTCGGTGCCGGCGAGGTAGCGGTGCGGCCAGTCGACCACCACCTCGGCGCCCGCCGGGAAGCGCCGGGGCGTGGCGAAGACCGGGCGGGCGTCGCAGACGGTGACCCGGTAGCCGAGGAAGTCGCCGATGCGGGCCACCGCGGCCGCGTAGTCGATCGCGCCGAAGACCAGCATGCGCGGTGGCGGGGCGAAGGACTGCAGGAACACGGTGACGGCGTCCTCACGGCGCTCGCCGTGCGGCCCGTAGTGCCTGAGGAGCGAGGCGCCGAGCGCCAGTTCGCCGCGCGCGTCGGCGGTGACGGCGGCGTCCAGGCCGCGCGCGCCGAGCGTGCCGGCCGTCCGGTCCGGCCAGACGGCGAGCGTGGTTCCGCGCGGCGCCGGGCCGTCCACCACCGTGGCCACCGTCACCGGCTCGCCCGCGCCGACCGAGGCGGCGACCGCACCCAGCGCCGGGTCCGATGCCGGTGTCACCGGCCGCACGAGCAGGGTGATCTCACCGCCGCAGGTCAACCCGACCGCGAACGCGTCCTCGTCGCTGTAGCCGAAGGTCTCCAGGCGGGCCTCGCCGCTCGCCGCCACCTCCTGCGCGAGCTCGAACACGGCCCCCTCCACACAGCCGCCGGACACACTGCCGACGACCTCGCCGTCCGGGCCCACCGCCATGGCCGCCCCCGGTCCGCGCGGCGCGCTGCGGCTGACCGCTACGACCGTGGCCAGCCCGAACGGGCTCCCGGCCGCGTGCCAGCGGGCCAGCGCCGGCAGAATCTCGCGCACGATCCGCTCCTCTCACCCGCTCCGCACCGGCATCGGCGCCGCGCACACCGCCGCCGGACGCGCCGGCGACGGCCGGGCCGCAGCAGGTCGGCAGGGACGTCCGACCCGCGCCGCCCCGGCACGGGCGCCTTCGTCGAGGGGCGCGTCCCGGTGCACGTCCGGGCGCACCCCGACCGCGGCACGGCCGAGGCCCGGCGGAACGCGTACAGCCGCGCGCTGCCCGCGTCGACGCCGGTCGCCCCCGGCTCAGCGGACGGATGGCCGGCCACCGGGCACGGTGTAGGTCACCCTACGGCTACGCCCCGGTCGCGGCGAGTGGTGTGGCGACGAGTCGTTGAGCATTAATCCATTGCCGCCGGCCGTCGGTGTCTGCTGCACTGCGCGGTGTCCGTCGTCACACAGAGAGGACCAGCGATGCGCACTGCGTGCATGTCCGCCCAGGAAGGAATCCACCTCGTGCCGAAGGACATCACGCTCAGTGCACCTGCTCAATCTCGGAATTCTCGCGCATGTCGACGCCGGTAAGACCAGCCTGACCGAACGCCTGCTGTACACCGCCGGGGTGATCGACGAGGTCGGCAGCGTCGACGCCGGCAGCACCACCACCGACACCCTCGCGCTGGAAAGGCGGCGGGGCATCACCATCAAGTCCGCCGTCGTGTCGTTCCCGCTCGACGGCGTCACCGTCAACCTGATCGACACCCCCGGGCACCCGGACTTCATCGCCGAGGTCGAGCGGGTGCTCGGCGTGCTCGACGGTGCCGTCCTGGTCGTCTCGGCCGTCGAGGGCGTCCAGGCGCAGACGCGGGTGCTCATGCGCACCCTGCGCCGGCTGGGGATCCCCACGCTGATCTTCGTGAACAAGATCGACCGGCGCGGTGCGGACGGCGATGCCGTGCTCGCCCGGATGGCCCGCACGCTGTCCGTGCCGCTCATCCCGATGGGGAGGCCCGCGGCACTCGGCACACCCGCCGCACGGTTCGTGCCCGGCCTCGGCCCGGCCGCGCCGGACGTGCTCGCCGACCACGACGACGACCTGCTCGCCGCGTACCTCGACGGCGCAGTGTCCGACGCCCGTCTGCACACCGCCCTCACCGCCCAGAGCCGGCGCGCACTGGTGCACCCGGTGTACTTCGGCTCCGCCGTCACGGGAGCCGGCGTGCCCGAGCTGACCGGCGGCATCGAGCGGCTGCTGCCCGCCGCCGGCGGCGACCCGGACGGCCCGCTGTCGAGCACGGTCTTCAAGGTCGAACGTGGCCCGGCGGGGGAGAAGGTGGCCTATGCCAGGATCTTCTCCGGCACCTTGCGCGTCCGCGACCGGATCCCGTTCGGGGACGGAAGGACGAAGGGGTACGGCACCCGGACTCGCCCGGAGGGCCGGGTCACCGGGATCAGTGTCTTCGAACGGGCTGCCGACGTACGGCGGGACAGCGCCGGCGCGGGGCGCATCGCCAAGGTGTGGGGGCTCGGCGAGGTCCGGATCGGCGACGCGCTCGGCCGGCCGGGGACGGCGTACGGGCACCACTTCGCGCCACCCACCCTGGAGACGGTCGTCGCGCCCGGCCCCGGCGCCGACCGGCGTTCGCTGCACCTCGCGCTCACCCAGCTCGCCGAACAGGATCCGCTGATCGGGGTGCGGCACGACGAGCTGCGCGGGGAGACCTCCGTGTCCCTCTACGGCGAGGTGCAGAAGCAGGTGATCCAGGCGACCCTCGCCGAGGAGTACGGCCTGGACGTCACCTTCCGCCGGACGACCACCCTGTGCATCGAACGGCCGGCCGGCACCGGGCACGCCGTGGAGTTCAACAAGAAGGACGCCAACCCGTTCCTGGCGACGGTGGGTCTGCGCGTGGAGCCCGCGCCGCCCGGCGCCGGCGTGGAGTTCCGGCTGGAGGTGGAGCTGGGCTCGATGCCGTACGCCTTCTTCAAGGCCGTGGAGGACACCGTCCGCGAGACGCTCGGCCAGGGACTGCACGGCTGGCAGATCCCCGACTGCACGGTCACCATGACCCACTGCGGCTACTCGCCCCGGCAGAGCCACGCCCACCAGGGCTTCGACAAGAGCATGTCGAGCACCGGCTACGACTTCCGGGGCCTGACCCCACTCGTCCTCACCGAGGCGCTGCGCCGGGCGGGCACCCTCGTGCACGAACCCGTGCACCGCTTCCGGCTCCAGGCCCCGGCGGACACGCTCGGTGCACTGCTGCCCGTGCTCGCCCGGCTCGGCGCCGTACCGGAGAGCACCGGCGCACTCGGCGCGTCCTGTGAGCTTCAGGGCACGGTGCCGGCCGCCCGGGCGCACGAACTGGAGCAGCGGGTGCCCGGGCTCACCCGGGGTGAGGGCGAGCTGGAGACGTCCTTCGACCACTACGCGCCGGTCACCCGCGGCACGGTCCCGCGGCGTCCGCGCACCGACCACAACCCGCTGAACCGCAAGGAGTACCTGCTCAACGTGAAGCGCAGGAAGGGGGAATGACCCATAGAGCTGACTGATAGTCAACTTACTGGTGGGTCAGAAGGTATTGACGCCGTCCCGACCTCACCGGACCGTGGTGGACATGCCGACTATCCGGGCGCGTCTGCTCGTCGTTCTGGTCGTCCTCAGCGGATTCCTCGCGGTGGCGGGCCTCCCCCCCCCCCCCCCCCCCCCCCCCCCCCCCCCCCGCACCCCAAAAACGGAAA